>CANDNO010000014.1 GCA_947386115.1 uncultured Muribaculaceae bacterium | reverse complement strand
TTGTCATCCTGTTTTGGGTTTAACTCCGAAGTCAACCTATTTTAGGACAAGACAAATTTTGTCCTTAAAAGAATATTTTTACCCCCCCCCATTAACTTTATTTAACATTTAAGCGTGACAAAGAAGAGGGGAATTAATTAGGAATTGGGAACTTCTTCAATTAGCAATTGGGAATTAGGAATTAGGAATTTTTAGTTTATAGTTGGTAGTTTATGGATGATGTTTTTTGGGGGATGGGGTTGGGATTAAAAAACCGCAGGCGGGGGGACCTGCGGTTTTTTTGTGGGGGACGGGGGGATTATTCGAGCTCTTTGACGCGGATGTTGCGGTACCAGACGTCGTCGCCGTGGTCCTGGAGGCCGATGTAGCCGGCGTGTTCGGGGCCGCCCATGTTGATCATGAGGTTGTAGGCGCAGGGGAAGTCGCCGTCTTTGTTAAACTTGCTGTCGCGGAGCATCTCTTTCCACTTGGGGGTCCAGAGGTGGTACTCGAGTACGTTCTCACCGTTCTGGCTGTGGATGACGGTGCCTTTATAGACTGTGATCTTGGCTTTGTTCCACTCGCCATAGGGGCGGGCGTTCTGGGGCTTGGCGGGGATCATGTCGTAGAGCGATGCCGACTGGCGGTTGCCGTCGACGCCGAGCTTGGCGTCCTCGTGGTTGTCGTTGTCAAGCACCTGATACTCTGAGGCCGACTGCCAGATGGGCAGGTAAACCTGCTCGCCATCCTCGTTGACGGCGGCTTCCTGGGCAAGGTAGAAGATGCCCGAGTTGCCTCCCTTGGAGATCTTGTACTCGAGCTCTAGCTCGAAGTTCTTGAACTTGTGGGGGAAAATGAGGTCTCCCCCACCCTCCATCTGTGCCTCGCCGGTGCCGGAGCCTATGAGGTGGATGGCGCCGTCGTCGACGTTCCAGCTCGTGGGGGCTGCGTCCATGCCGTAGCCACGCCAGCCGTCGAGGGTCTTGCCGTCGAAGATGACGATATATCCCTCGTCGTCGACGGGATAGCCCGAGATGTCGGTCTGGGCTTTGTCGGCGATTACATACTCGCCGCGGGCCGAGTCGGCAACGGGCGATTTGGCTCCCCACAGGGTGTTGAGATAGTCGGCGTTACGGGCCATGCTCTCCATGAGGGTGATAGTGCCGTCGTTGCCTTCCTGCTCTACCACGTAGACTTTGGTGCCTGCCTGGCGTGCAGCGTCGTAGATGGGGTGCATGTCGACCATACCGCTCTGTCCGAGCTCGGTCTTGTCCTTGATATGCAGCATCTCGAAGCGGCCGGGGTATTTCTTGATATACTCGACGGGGCTCACCTTGCCGAGGACGGCATGGTAGGTGTCCATCTGCCAGAACATGTTCTCGGGGGCGGTGTTCTCGACGAGATAGTCGATCCACACGATATCGGTGCCGGGGATTTTCTCATACTCCTGCGAGTGGGTGTGATAGCCGTACTTAAGGCCGGCTTCGCGGCACTTCTCGCCCACGGCGTTGTGGTAATCGACCCAGGTATTGGCCTCCTCGAGCGAGCCGGGCATGGGACTCCAGGGGGTAACGATATACTCCATGCCGGCAGCCTTGTGGGCGGCGATGGCCCGGTCCCACCACTTGAGAGCCTCGGTGAAATCGTGGGCAGAGACCTCCTCGGGAGTGAGGTTGCGGGTGGCGTGGGACGACAGTGAGGTGAGTCCGGCGGCCTCACAGTCGGCCTTGAACTGCTCGGGCGAGACGCCATAGAAGCGACCGTCGCCATAATGAGCGGTCTCGACGGCTGTGTAGCCCATATCGGCCAACTGACGGAAAACCGACTCGTGGTTGTCGGCATACTTTGCCGAGTCGCCTATAATCTCACGTATGGAATAGAGCTGGAGCGTTAGGCCGTCGACAGGCGCTGCGGCGGTATCGACACCGGCTTTGTCGCCCTGCCCGCATGAAGCGAGGGCAGCGGCCGACAGAGCACATGCTATAAAGAGTCGCGACGTTTTCATAGCTCTTTCACACGTACGTTACGAATCCATATCTCGTCGCCGTGGTCCTGGAAAGCCACGTAACCGGCATGAGGCGCGTTCATGAGCACGAATGCCTCGGGCCAAGCCTCCTCGCTGAACTTGCAGGCCTGGAGACGCTCGGTCCACTCGGGGGTGAAGATGTCATACTCGAGGACCTTCTCGCCGTTCTGGTAGTGCTCGACATGGCCGTCCTTGACGACTACGCGGGCTGTGTTCCACTCGCCCCAGGGCTTGGAATTCTGAGGTTTGGCGGGAATCATGTCGTAGAGCGAGGCCGACTGGCGGTTGCCGTCGATGCCGAGGGCGGCATCGGGGTGATTGACGTTATCAAGAATCTGATACTCTGGAGCCGACATGCACATATAGGGTACGATCTGTCCGTCGGCCACCTCGGTGCCGAGGTAGAAGAAGCCCGAGTTGGCACCCTCCGACACTTTCCAGTCGAAAGCGATGTCGAAGTTCTCGAACTGTCGGCCGAACATGATGTCGCCACCCTCGCCGGGGCCTGAGGCGAAGTGCATGTTGCCGAGGCTGTCGACAGTCCATTTCTCGGTCACGTAATCCTTGCCGTAGCCGCGCCAGCCGGTGAAGTCCTTGCCGTTGAAAATGACGGTGTAGCCGTCGCTGTCGACAGCAAAGGCAGCCGAGTCGGTTTTCAGACCCAGGGGGTCGCAACTGTAGGTCAACATCACGGTCTCCTCGACGGGAGTATCGGCAGCGGGCTTGCTGCCGCCACACGCTGCCATGGCGAGCAGCGCGGGAGCAATCAATAATATATTCTTTTTCATCTTGGTTATGGTTATACTGGCATTTCGGGAAGTTTCCAGCCGTCGCGATAGACGGGCTTGATGAGACGCGAAGCGTAGAGGTTGGCGTCGACGGGCTCGGTGTAAGAGCGGTCGAAGGTGGGATGGCCGTCGTGGATCTGGAACTTGTCCTCAACGACGTTGCGTATGGTGGCGTTGTCGGGGATATTGGTGAAACGCATGTTCTCACCGTCCCAGTCGAGCCACTGATTGAGATCCTGCAGGCGCACGGCAGCAACACCCATGGTAATCATCTCGTTGAGAGGTCCGGCAAACTCGAAGTCCGACTCACAGGCAACGCGGTAGTCGGGGTCTTCCTTGCAGGCGCGTATCCAGTCCTGCTGGTGGTTGCCGTCGGGAACCTCGCGGCCCATCAGGGGCACGTCGATCTCACGGCCAGAGCAAAGGATGGGCTCGTAGCCGTAGGTGCTCACTACCATAGTGTCCTTGGTACCGTAGAGCACCGAAACGCCGTTGGGGTCGAACTTCTTGCCGGCGGGCATGTCGATGGGGAGGTTGGGCTTGAGGCCGCCGTCATACCATGTGAGCTCGACAGCGGGGAGGGCCAGGCGGGGCAAATTGTCACGCTCGGGGAAACGGAAGGTGATCTTCTCGGCCGTGGGGCACGAATCGCTCATGAGCATCGTCGAGCTGCCTATTACAGCCGAGGGATAGCCAAGATTGAGACCCTTGAAGGGAACCTGGAGAATGTGGTTAGCCATATCGCCGAGGGCACCCGAGCCGAAATCCCACCATCCGCGGAAATTCCAGGGGGTGTAAGCCGAGTTGTAGGGACGGAACTTGGCCGGGCCGATGAATGCGTCCCAGTTGAGAGTGTTGGGAACGGGCATCGACTGTGTGGGAGCCGGCATGCCCTGGGGCCAGATGGGGCGGTCGGTGAACGACTCGATGCGTGTAACCTCGCCTATGACACCGTTGCGTAGCATGCTGATGGCACGGCGTGCTCCGGCACTCGATGCGCCCTGGTTACCCATCTGGGTGGCCACGCGGTATTTCTTGGCAAGCTTGGTGAGGAGTCTTGACTCGTAGGGATATAACGTGAGAGGCTTCTCGACATAGACATGCTTGCCGGCCTGGATGGCCTCGGCGGCGATGATGGCATGCGTGTGGTCGGCCGTAGCAACCATGACGGCGTCGGCGCTCTTGAGCATGTCGTCATACATGCGGCGATAGTCGCTATATTTCTTAGCTTTGGGATACTTGTCGAAAATGTGGGCGGCATACTTCCAGTCGACGTCACACAGGCCGATAATATTCTCGGTCTCCATGGCGGCGAGGTCGGCAGCACCGCGTCCGCCTATACCTACTCCGAGGATATTGAGTTTGTCACTCGGCGCGGTACGACCCGCTGCCTTACCTAATACCGAAGGCGGAACTATCGATGGGGCTACCATCATGCCTGCAAGGGCGAGGCCCGTCTTCTTCATGAAACTTCTTCTTGATACGTCAGTCATGATATGATTGATTTATGGGGTTTTCGATTTGAGAACGATTGGCGCCGGCCAAAGCACTATATCGGGGAACGCTATCGTCTTAGTTCAAGGCGCGATGCCTCGATGGCATCACACGTGCGCTGGCTTTCGAGGGCATCGGTGATGTCGGTGCGGCTGTCATCGGGCATGCCGGTGATAGCGTTGACAAAGTTCTCGACGGTCACGAGGTCGGCCCCGGCATGGAATGGAGCGCCCACGGTGTGTGAGAAGTCGATACGGCGGGTTGAGCGGGGACGGAATGTCGAGACAGTGATACTCTGCTCGTCGCCCACGATCTCGCCGTTGGTGAGGCTTATGCGGGTGGTGCGCCGGCAGTCGGTGGTAAACAGATCCATGGCAAAGTCGATAGTGATGCCCGACTCGGTCTCCATAGCAACAACTTGGCGGTCAACGACATCGTTGTCACACCGGTAGACACAGCGGCCGTAGACACCCGTGGCGAGTTCACGTTCGATGGCATCGTCGATAGTCGTTCCGGCCGGAACATCAAAGTTGCTTATCCAGTCGTGACGTCGTCGATACAGGTCGACAGCCGAGAAAGGACAGCCCGACTCGGCGCTGCAATCGATACAGCGTGCGGCCGACCCCTCGGGAGCATTGGCCTCGGTGAACCAGCGCAACGAGCCGTAGGACGATACACGGCGACAACGGCTACCCGTGAGCCAGATGAGGAAGTCGATGTCGTGGCAGCACTTGGATGTGAGCAGCGGTCCCGAGGTCTCCTTGCGGCCCCAGGCTCCGCGCACGTAGACATGTGTAGCGCGGTCGATACCCACCGGCGAGCGGTGGCTCACCGACACGATACGCCCCAGCTCGCCCGAGCGGGCAAGCTCACGCAGCTTGAGGAAATAGGGGTGGAAATGCAACACGTAGCACACGTTGACAACCACGCCGGCGCGCTCGGCGGCGCGGGCTATGGCCTCACCCTCCTCGTCGGTCTGGGCTATGGGTTTCTCAAGCAGCACGTGATAGCCGAGACCGATAGCGCGCATCGACTGCTCGTAGTGACAATCATCGGGGGTAGCGATGATAACGGCATCGGCCACACGGCCAAGGTTAAAAAACTCGTCGACCGAGGCATAGCGGCGGTCGGCGGGTACACCGCAGTGGTCGGCGAACACGTCGCGACGCAGCGGGTTGGGCTCGACGACACCGGCAAGGGTGACCTTGTCGGGCGACGAGATGATGTATTCGAGATATTTGCGCGCACGGTTGCCGGCGCCGATCATTACGATCGACACCGGCTTACGCGCGGTTATGTTATCCAATGAATCCATTACTTATTATTACTTGCGGTCGAGGTCGAGGATGCGCACGTTGCGGAAACGTATGCCGTCGCCATGACCAAGGAAACCAATGTGGCCGGCCTTGTTGAAGAGGCCCGGGTGGTTGCGGTGGTCGATCATGTAGTGGTTGCCCTCCTCGCCGGGATCGCCTACGGCATGACCCTGACAAGCCTCGCGGATGTTGCCGTCGAGAATCACCTTGCCGTTGACGGTAACGGTGATGTGGTCACCCTCGGCACGTATCTCCTCGGTGTTCCACTCGCCGTGCTTGAATTTAACACGCTTGGCGGGAATGACACCGTAGACCGAACCGTGCACCTGGTAATCGGCGATATCGGCATACATGGGGTCGTCGTGGTCAAGAATCTGAATCTCCATGCCGTGGAAAGCGGCATCGACATTCATCGGGGTGCGGATTCCCACGCCGTTGTTGACACCGGGACGGTCGAGGGCAAACTCGAAGCGGAACACGAAGTTGCCGTACTCGTCGGCGGTATAGATGTTGTTACCCCAGTGGGCAGCGTTGACCGTGATGCAGCCGTCCTTAATAATATATGTAGAGGTGTCACCCGTCCACTTCTTGAGCGAGGTGCCGTCGAAGAGCATGTCGAAGCCCTGGGCTTTCTCCTCAGCGGTGAGCTCGCTCATGGGAGCGACGGCGTTGGCAGCAAGAGCGTCATACTTGACAAGCATGCCTTTGAGATCGTCTACGGCATAGCCGGCATCGGCATCATTGGTCTGCGACTTGTAGTAGTCCATAGCCTTGACGATGGCCGAGCGAACCTCGTCGCCCTGATACTCGCCAAGATGCTTGGTCATGATGGCGCGGATAGCGGCTGCCGAAGCGGCTGCAGTGGCAGGCTCGTCGACACGGGCGGCGGCAATCTTGAGAGCGCCGTAAGTACCGGTGCCGGCAAGGCGGCCAATGAGCAGATTATCTGCTTCGGCCGATTTCGACACCTCGAGGCCACGACGGTAGAGGTTGTAGCGGCCTATGTTGTCCTTGCCGTAGCGATCTACCATCACGGCGTAGCGTTTGAGAGCGGCATTGTTGGCAGCCTCGTTTTCTACTGCGATATTGTACAGAACGTCGACCATCTCGGGAGAGTCGAGGTCGAGCAGAGCAGCGAGAGCTGCTTCGCGCGTAGCGGGCTCTTTATAAGCTTCGGTGAGCGCTGCGACAGCCTCGGGCGAGCCGGTAGTGGCCATGGCGCTGTAATAGAGCTGTCGGTTCTTGCTGCTGTCGACATAGGGCTTGATAGCAGCATACTGCTCGGCAGCGGGAAGCTGACGCAGAGCTGCTACAAGAGCGGTCTGAACGGTCTGGCGGCGCGAAGCGGGAGCCGACTCGAGGAGTTTGCACAGGTTGCCTATCTGGGCGGGAGCAACAACTCCGGGGAGTGCGGCATAGGCTGCATCGCTCATCTCGGGCACGGCAAGCATCGCCATCACGCGGGGAGCTGCCTCCTTGACGCGACGGGCCGAAGCCAGCTTGAGAGCCTGGGTGTTGACAAACGCCGAAGCCGAGGGCTCGAGCATAGCGAGTACCGAGGGCTTGATGTCGCCGTTGAACGACAGGAGGACCTTATAGGCTTTGTCGCTGCGAGGGTCACCCTGCTTGGCGAGCTGCTGGAGCAACGCATTGAGAGCGCGGTCGCCACCGATGCGCGATGCTGCCATGAAGCAAGCGTCGCTCAATTCGGCATCGTCCGAATTGATATTGTCGACAACTGCGGCTATCTGAGAATCATATTTGTTGGCTCCGATCCAGTTAACGATATCGGTCTTCGCCTGCACGGGAGTCTTGGGTGAAAGTGCAATCTCACCAAGCTTGGCGAGAACCTCACCATTGGCCCAGGGCTCACACTGGCGCAGGGCGGCAACGCGGTATTGGCGGTCGGGGTCGCTCACAGCCTTGTACAGCTCGGGGGCAGCCTTGGCACCCTCGGCACGGAACAGAGCGGTAAGAGCGCCGGTGCGCACGTTGGTGTTGACCTTCTTTTTCAACAGAGCCTTGGCATCCTTAGCCACGACCTTGCTATCGGCGGGATTTGAGGCGAGACGGTTGAGAAGCGACACGTATGCTGCGGTGGCATCGGTCGACACCCACTTGTAGTTCTCGTTCTTAGCGCCTTTGGCAAGCGCGGGGAGAGCCTTGGCCGTACCACACTCGGCAAGAGCGCGATAGATGGATGTAGCGGTTTCTGAATCGGCCTTTTTGAGCCATTCGAGAAGAACAGGCTCGGCAGCAGCGATATGCTTGGCTCCTGCAAGGCGTGCAAGGACGTTCTGCGGGAGCTTGCCCTCGGCAATAAGGCCCATTACAACATCATCGGTGCCGGGAGTGAGGATAAGCGCACTCTGAGCATGCTCCGACATATAGGGGTCGGCAAGATACTCAACAAAGACGGGAGCGTCGGCCGGACGGCTGATGCGTGACAACAGCGCCATGAGGAAAGCCTTGTTGGGGTTGTCGTTACAAGCCTTTATTGCAGCATCGAAGCCTTCACACAGCTGTGCGCGCTGAGCCTCCGAGGCATGGCTGCCGGCATAGGCCACCAGGCCGTCGAGGGCATATTCGACGCGGTTGTTCTCGCCCTGGGAGGCCGGAACAAGCATCTTGGCAAGCTGGGTTACTCCAAAGGAACCTGTGCCGAGCAGATCGTTCATTGCCGTGTCGAAATCGGCATGCTGCTCCATGGGTATTTCGGCCAGCACGTCGGCGACTATGGTCTGGGGGGTGCGTTGGCGTGCATCCTGAGCAAACGCCATCGACGGTATCAATAGCGCGAGCGCAAACGCTGATATAATGCGATTGAATTTCATTTTTTCTGTCAAATTATAAATAATTAGTTTACACGCCATTAAATGAGTCTGTAGTCGCCGCGCATGGGCTGGTCGATAAGGCGGTTGGCAGCCTCGTCGTTGACAAATGTCTGGCTCTCGGGATCAAACTCAAGGTCGCGGTTAAGACGCAGCGCGCACACACCGAGGTTGACGATGTTGCACGAACGGTGGCCGTTCTCCTCGTTAAGCGCAAACTTCTCGCGGTTCTTGACACACTTGAGGAAGTCGGTGTTCTGAGGTTCGGGATCGGGCATCTGAGCGATGATGTTCATGATATCGGGAGCGGGCTGGCCGTTGAGCTCTACCTCGAAGCCCTGGAACACTTTTCCGTTGGGACCCTCGATATAGGGCACTTTGCTACCCGACTCGTAACCCTCACCCTCGAGGATAATACGGCATCCGTCGGCATAGGTATAAGTGATTTTGCGCCAGATGCCTATCGCGTCGGGGTGCTGCTGGGGAGCGTCGATTTCAACCTTTACGGGAGAGGTGTTGTCCTTGCTCAGGATATACTGCACGGGGTCCATGTAGTGCTGGCCCATGTCGCCGAGACCGCCGCCGTCATAGTCCCAATAGCCACGGAAGGTGGCATGGGTGCGGTGAACGTTATAGGGCTTATATGGAGCCGGGCCCAGCCACATGTCGTAGTCAAGGCATGCGGGAACATCCTGCGGCACAAGATTTTCCTTACCCGTCCAGAAGAATTTCCAGGCAAAGCCTGTGGCGCCTGAGATGCGCACGGTAAGGGGCCAGCCGAGGACACCGCTGTCAACAAGCTTCTTGAGCGGCTCGACTGTTGTGCCGAGGCCATAGAAGGTGTCCTTGAAACGGAACCATGTGTTGAGGCGGAAGATACGGTTATTGCGCTTCATGGCCTCGACAACGCGCTTGCCCTCGCCTATGGTGCGGGTCATGGGTTTCTCACACCACACGTCCTTGCCGGCATTGGCGGCCTCGATGGCCATAACGCCGTGCCAGTGGGGAGGCGTACAGATGTGCACGATATCGATATTAGGGTCGCTGATGAGGTCGCGGTAGTTATGATACGTCTGCATGCTCTCGCCGAAGCGCTGCTTGGCAAGATCGTTGGCCGACTTGAGTCGCTCGCTGTCCACATCACACAGTGCGACAAGACGACAGTTGTCATCGCTGCTGAAGTGATACTGGCTGCGGCCTATGCCGCCGGTGCCTATAATACCCTTGGTGAGCTGGTCGCTGGGAGCGATATAGCCCTGACCGCCAAGCACCTTGCGGGGAACGATGGAAAATATGGCCAACGCACCCGCAGTTTTCAAGAAATTACGTCTATTGGTTTTCATGATATATCAAGAGAGTGTTTTTTTACATTAAATATAATCAGAGAGGCTTGATTACGAGGTATTTCCACTGCACTTTAATGCCGCCGCCATCATGAATCTGGAGGGCGATGCGACCCTGGGCGCGACCTATGTTCTCGTCGGTAAAATCGGCCATCGGTTCACCGTTAAGCCATGTCTGCACGTGGTCGCCCTCAACGCGTATGCGCATGTCGTTCCACTCGCCCTCCTTGAGAATGTTTTCATTCTCATCGGGAATCTGAACGAGCCAGCCGCGTCCATACGACTCATAAACACCGCCGGTGTCGTTGCCCTTGGGAGCAACCTCGACCTGCCAGCCGTGAACTTTCACCGGAGGCTCGATGAACGAGCGGAAGAATACGCCCGAGTTGCCATTGGCAAGCTGCTTGAACTTGAGCGAGAGGTCAAAGTCTTTGTAATAGTCGTTGGTGGCGAGATAGCCATACTCTTTGTCGGGACCGCTCTCACACACGAGAAGGCTGTCGGGGGTCACGTACCACAGCTCTGTGCCGTAGGGCTGCCAGCCTGTGAGATCCACGCCATTGAACAGTGAGCGGGGCTCTGACTCCTTGGCGGGAAGCTGCTTGATCTTGATATTGCGGAATGATGCGGGCGAACCGTGGTCCTGAAGGCAGATAACGCCGGTCTTGGCCAGGCCATATTCGGGAGCCATCTCCCACTTGCCGCTGTTCTTGCGTGCATACCAGTCGTCGGTCCATGCCTCGAACTCAAGAATCTTGTGACCGTTGAGCCAGTGCTCTACATGACCGTTGTCAAATACGATGCGCGAATTGTTCCACTCGCCCTGGGGATTTACGAACAGCGAGTCGGGGTTGGGCAGGTGCATGGCATAGTCAACGCCGAGTTTCTGCCACTCCTCGAGTTTTGTAGGAGCGTTGACCTCTTCCCAGCCCTCGTTGTCGATGAGCTGATACTCGGGGCCGGTTACATAGGGAACATTGAAATAGGGGTTCTCGACCACGTGGTAGAGCATGCCCGAGTTGCCGCCGTGGCTGAGCTTCCAGTCCCAGTCAAGGATGAAGTTGTCAAACTCGCGGTCGGTAACGATGTAGCCCGAAAGGTCACTGCCGTCGCCATTAGCCTGGATGCAGCCGTCAACGACGTGCCAGGGCTGTGTGAGCGAGTCACCGTTGAAATCGCGCCAGCCGGTGAGATCTGTTCCGTTGAACAGGAGCTCCCACCCCTCGGCTACTTCAGCGTCGGTCAGAGTATTAGGTTTAGGTGCTGAGTCGCACGACGCGAGCAATGACGCAGTAGCCACCGAGGCCAGAGCGTAATGTAAGAATGATTGTCTCATAAAAAATATTGGTTTAGATCTAAACATAAAAGTCTTTTCGCAAGAGAAATTAAAATATTATAACATATTATCGGCAGATACCGATGCTGTTTATTAATATATGCCTACAAATTTAAAAATAAATAATATAAAAACATAAAAAAAGCGAGCTTTTAGCTCGCTTTTAAAATCATTTAGCATTTAGAGCAACAGCATCAAAGCAGGTGCTCGATATGGGCCGCGATATCGTCGGCAATGGCATCGATGGCGTTGGAGCCGTTGATGGGTTTATAGCTGCCACGCTCCTCGTAGAACTTACGCAGGGGCTGGGTCTGATTGTGGTAAACCTCAAGACGCTCCTTGATTGTTTCAAGGTTGTCATCGGCACGTCCCGATTCCTTGCCTCGATTGATAAGACGCTCGATAAGTTCCTCGTCGGGCACCTCGAGGCCTATCACCGCATCAACGGCATGGCCACGCTTCTGCAGCAGGTGTTCCAGCTCCTCGGCCTGCTTAACGGTGCGGGGAAATCCGTCGAAAATAATATTCTTGCCCTTCACTTCGGGGCTGTCGAGAAGATCATCGATAATCGAGAGCATGAGCTCGTCGGGGATAAGATGACCCTGCGATATATACTTGTCGGCAGTGATGCCGAGGGGTGTTTTACGTGCTATCTGGTCACGCAACAGTTCGCCGGTCGAGATGTGATAGAAACCGTAACGGTCGATAAGTCGCTCGCTCTGTGTGCCTTTACCACAGCCGGGAGCACCAAAAATGACAAGATTCATACTTCAAAACTTTTTTAACCTGTAAAAATTGTGACCGTGACAAGGTCGAGCCGATTACTCGGCAGCCTCTTTCAGCACATATATATCGGGCAGATTGCGGGCCATGCCGTCAAGGTCAAGGCCGAATCCGATAATAAACTTCGTGGGAATCTCAAAACCCACATAGTCGGGGTTGACATCACACTGCACGGCCTGGGGCTTGAACAGCAGTGTAGCCACCTTGATATCAGCCGGTTCCTGACGTTTGAGATCTTCAACAAGACGCTTGATTGTATTGCCCGTATCGACAATATCCTCAACTATGATAACGCGACGGTCTTTGATACTCTCGCCAAGACCCATCACCTCCTTTACAACACCTGTCGAGCCGGTTCCCTCGTAGCTCTTGAGGCGGATAAATGTAATCTCGGCGTCCATGTCCACAGCACGGAATAGGTCGCTCGCAAACGGGAAAGCTCCGTTCAGCACACAAATAAACAAAGGTACAGATCCCTGAGGACAGTCACGCTTTATATCATCGGCTATCTGCCTGATGCGGGCGGCAATTCTCTCACGATCTATATACGGCACGAATGTTAAACCGTTGTAAGTGACTTGTTTCATGTTTCGTTGAAGAGTTTTGCCCGCAAAATTACAAAAATCCGAGCTAAACCCAAAATATTTTTCCGTACTATATTATACAAGCCGCGCGTAATGCCTTTGAGGGGCACAACGCGCGGCCGTGGTAATATTATTCAGGGATGTTTATTTCAGTCCGTAGTGGCGCATCAGAGCGTCGGGGGTGGGCTTGTGGCCACGGAAACGCTCATACATGGTCATGGGATCGTCGCTACCGCCCATCTCGAGAACATTCGTGCGGAATGCATCGGCAGTGGCGCGGTCAAAGATACCGTTCTCCATGAACTTTTCATAGGCATCGGTGTCAAGGACCTCGGCCCACAGATATGTGTAGTAGCCCGATGCATACTCGTTGCTACCGAAGATGTGCTTGAAGTAGGGGCTGCGATAGCGGTACTGTACCTCGGCAGGCATACCCAGTTTGGAACCTACCTCGGCCTCGAAAGCCTCGACATCGATAGTGTCGCCGGGCTCGGGGTTGAGATGTCCGTACTGCAGGTCGAGCCACGAAGCGCCGAGACGCTCCACGAGGTCAAAGCCGGCATTATGTGTAGCGGCAGCAGCAAGTTTGGCAACAAGCTCGTCGGGGATAAGCTCGCCGGTCTGGTAGTGGCGTGCGTAGTCCTTAAGCAACTCGGGCTCAAAGGCAAAGTGCTCGTTCATCTGCGAGGGGAGCTCTACAAAGTCGCGGTCAACATTGGTACCGGCCTGGTTCTTGTACTGGGCACGTGTGAGCATACCGTGGAGACCGTGACCAAACTCGTGGAACATGGTGTGAACCTCGTCGATGTTGAGCAGCGAGGGGGTGTCGGCTGTGGGGCTTGTGAAATTACCCACGTTGTAAACGATGGGACGCACTTCAGTGCCGTCATCGGCACGATAAGCCTCCTTGAAGATGCTCATCCAGGCACCCTGGCGCTTTGAGTCACGGGGGAAATAGTCGGTCATGAACACGGCCACGTGGTTGCCGAGCGAGTCCTTGACATCATAAACGTTGACATCGGGGTGATACTTGGGAGCATCGGGCATCTCGGTGAAAGTCACGCCATAGAGACGGTTGGCAAGTGTGAAGATACCTTTGCGCACTGAGTCTACCGCAAAGTAAGGACGCAGTTCGTTTTCGTCAAGGTCATACTTGGCTTTGCGCACTTTCTCGGCATAGTAGTAGTAATCCCAGGGCTCGATCTTGAAACCGCCACCCTCGCCATCGACGATTGCCTGCATGTCGGCAACCTCTTCGCTCACGCGCTGGCGTGCTGCAGGCCACACCTTCATGATGAGCTCCTCGGCAGCTGCAGGAGTCTTGGCCATAACGGCGTCGGTGCAATATGAAGCAAAGTCGTCGAAACCGAGCAGACGGGCCTTGGCCGAACGTACATGCAGGATATCATTGATAACCGGACGGTTGTCAGTAGCGCCCGACGATGCCAGCGATGTGTAGCCGCGGTACATCTTGCGGCGCAGGTCGCGATTCTCGGCAAACTGGAGCACGGGGAGACGCGAGGGAGCGTGAAGGGTGAAAATCCACTTGCCCTCCTGTCCGCGAGCCTTGGCAGTCTCGGCGGCAGTGGCAACCACGTTGGCAGGGATACCGGCAAGATCGGCCTCGTTGTCTACAACGATCTCAAAGGCATTGGTAGCCTCGAGCAGGTTCTTGTTGAATTTGAGATAGAGGTCGGTGAGCTGCAGGTTGAGCTTTGTGAGCTCGGCCTTGCCTACCGAGTCAAGAAGAGCACCGTTGCGGGTGAAATCCTTGTAGGTCTGCTCGATGGCACGACGTTGAGGAATGGTGTACTCAACCGAGTCACGGTTGTCGTACAGATATTTCACGCGGTTGAACAGTCCCTCGTTCATCATCATCTCGTCGCTGAACTGCGATACCATGGGCATGGCCTTCTCGGCAATCTCGTTCATCTCGTCGCTTGAGTTGGACTCGCTGAGGGCGCCGAAAACGAGCGATACGCGCTCAAGAATCTCGCCCGAACGATCCATGGCGAGAATTGTGTTCTCAAACGTGGGTGTATCGGGGTTGGCCACAATCGAGTCGATATCGGCCTGAGCCTGGGCTATGCCGGCCTCAAAAGCGGGCAGATAGTCGGCATACTGGATCTGCTCGAACGGCGGAATCTCATAAGGGGTGTCATAACCCGCGATAAACGGATTCACGCGCTCGACCTTGTCGTTGCATGAAGTCATGGTCACTGCCGCGATTGAAGTCAAGGCCGCGGCCGCCATTAAAGTTAATTGTTTCATATAATGTAATAATTACGGTTTTCCTGATAAATGAGAGCCTTTTCCCGGCCTTTAATCGCCCATCGTGCGTAGCAGTTCCTCGTTGTTGACGGTGCGCTCCATGCGGTCTTTGATGAACTCCATCGCTTCGATCGAGTTACGGTCGCTCAGGAAGCGACGCAGAATCCACATACGGTTAAGCGTCTCGCCGTTAAGCAACAGGTCGTCGCGGCGGGTGCTCGAAGCCATGATATCGACAGCGGGGAAAATGCGCTTGTTCGACAGCTTGCGGTCGAGCTGAAGCTCCATGTTGCCGGTGCCCTTGAACTCCTCGAAAATAACCTCGTCCATCTTCGACGATGTCTCGGTGAGGGCCGTTGCTATAATGGTGAGCGAACCTCCGTTCTCGATATTACGGGCTGCGCCGAAGAATCTCTTGGGACGCTGCAACGCGTTGGCATCGACACCACCCGACAGGATCTTGCCCGAAGCGGGCGACACCGTGTTGTAGGCGCGCGCAAGACGTGTGATCGAGTCAAGCAGGATTACCACATCGTGGCCACACTCGACCATGCGCTTGGCTTTCTCAAGCACTATGCCGGCAATCTTGACGTGGCGCTCGGCGGGCTCGTCGAATGTCGACGCGATAACCTCGGCGTTTACGCTGCGTATCATGTCGGTAACCTCCTCGGGACGCTCGTCGATGAGCAATATCATAATGTATGTCTCGGGGTGATTCTCGGCAATGGCATTGGCTATATCCTTAAGGAGAAGAGTCTTACCGGTTTTGGGCGGAGCCACGATCAAGCCGCGCTGTCCCTTGCCTATGGGCGAGAACATATCAACCACGCGGGTCGATATATTGCACGACTCGCCGCTGGTAAGATCAAATTTCTCGTTGGGGAACAACGGTGTGAGGTGCTCGAAAGGCACGCGGTCGCGTATAAATTCGGGCGAGCGGCCGTTGATACGCGTAGCCTGGCTCATGGGGAAGTATTTCTCACCCTCGCGCGGCGGACGTATCGTACACTCCACGACATCGCCGCTTTTGAGTCCATAGCTCTTGATCTGACCCTGTGTGACATACACATCGTCGGGCGAGTTGAGGTAGTTGTAATCGCTTGAGCGAAGGAAACCGTAACCCTCGGGCATAACCTCGAGCACGCCGCTGGCCTCGAGGAATCCGTCGAAGTTGTAAAGCGGCTCGCGAACGGTCTGGTTCTGCTGCTGATTCTGCTGGTTCTGGCGGTTCTTTTTGTTCTTCTTGCCCTGGCCCGGGAGAGGCTGGCCACCCTGCTGTGCAAGCTGACGCTGAGCGCCGGGCTCTTGTATTATTATAGGAGCGGCTGCGGCTGCAGCTGCGGCCTCTTCCTTCTCGCGCTGCGAGCGGGGCACGAAGCGTCGACCCTCGGCACGCGGGAAGAACGAAACGAGCGACGAGTCCTTGCCGGGACGGAAATCGCGACGGTGTCCGCCCTCGTTATTATGATTGTTGTTATTGTTCTCTCCGACAGGCTCCTGTGCCTGAACATTTTCGGCAGCGGGGGCTTCGACTGCATTTTCAGCAGGTTTTTCAGCCTCAGCTTCAAATTGTTCCGGTTTTGTCTCGGCATTGGCTTCATTCAAGGCCTGCTGTTCCTGCTGCTCTTTCAAAGCAGCGGCTGCCTCGGCAGCTTTTTGCGCGTTCGATTTGCGACCGCGACGGCGGGGCTGCGGTTGCTGAGCGTCGGCGGCAGCAACAGGTGCTTCGGCTACAGGGGCTGTTTTAACCTCAGTATCGACACTCTGCTCCGGCTCTTTAGCGGGCTGTTCAGCGGGCTGCCCCGCTACCTCCTTCACAGGTTTAGGCTGCTTGTTTTCAGCCGATTTCTTTGCTTTCTCTGGAGCCTGCAAAGCCGCCTCGGGAACAGGAAGTTCGGCAGGGTCCACCGAGTCGATGCGAGGCATCTCGAGCGGCTGTTTCTCGGTAGCGGGCGATGCCTGGGCGTTTTTGGGCTTGCGGCCACGGCGACGGGGAGCCTCCTCACCGTTGGGCGACGTCACGTTCTCTACTGCGCTGGTCTCGTCAGGACGCGCGGTAGCCGTCTTCTCGGCCTTACGGCTTATACGCTCACGCTTGGGTCGCTGTTCTCCGCCTTTATTGTTGGCAGCCATAGCATTAGAAGCATGATCGGCCGCCTGCTTGTCAAGGATTCGGAATATCACGCTCTCTTTGTCGGCGTGATTTAATTTTTTTAGTCCCATTGACTCCGCGATCTTGACAACATCGGCGTCAGGCATCGCGGTGAGTTCTGAAAAATTATACATATTACAGTTAAGGTAGTATAAGTGTCTCTATAATAATGCCTACAACCCACCTTGGGGGCGGCAACAGGCAGGGCAATAATTCAACACCCCTGTCGAGACAATCAATCTAATTGAATCGATTCCTGTTTTACAGGATTAATTAAAAAACTTACTTGATGTGAAACGAATATCATAACAGACGGCAGCCTAACTGCATAAACGAAAAATTTACAGCTAAAAAAGCAGTACGAAAGCTCCATAGCCGCCTGTTCGACGCCACAAAGATAACAAATACTTTCTAATCAACCAAATATTTATCACCTGCATTTATAACAATCCAAAACAATTTTTGTGCGCCCGACCGATAAAAAGCAAGGTCGAGACCTCTCACGGCCTCGACCTGTCAGTATTACTATATATATGTACTACTTGAGGTACTCGTTGAAGAACGTCACCAGGGCATCAAAGGGTATTATGTCCTTGCGGTCATAAAGGTCGGTGTGACTTGCCCCTGGAATTACCATAAACAGCTTGTTGTTGGGTTCGCCGGGAACCACGGTGAGCTTTTTGTAGGCGTCACTGCCAAAATAAAACGAGTGTGCTTTCTCACCATGAATAATCATGACAGCATTTTCTATTTCAGCAGCACGGCTCATCAACGGGAAGTTAATCCAGGGTATGCCCGATGTCACGTTTCGGCCACCATTGGAGTTGAGCGAGCGCACATGATACCCACGCTCGGTCTTGTAATAGTCATAGTAATCCTTCAGGAACTGAGGCGCATCGTCGGGAAGAACATCGGGCACGCCACCGGCAAGTCGCGGTGTGCCTGTTTTGAAATCCTCAGTGCGCTGGGCGGCGAGAGCCTTACGCTGCTCATTACGCGCTTCGACACTGTCGGCGCTATCAAAGTAACCGTTGGCGGTAACACGGCTCATGTCATACATCGTCGAGGCCACCGTAGCTTTGATGCGGGGATCGGACGCGGCCGCATTGATAGCCAGACCGCCCCATCCACATATACCGATTATGCCAACAGCCTCGGGGTTGACCATGTCGTTCGTCACGAGATAATCTACCGCTGCGCTGAAATCCTCGGTATTGATATCGGGCGAGGTCATGTATCGTGGTGAGCCGCCGCTCTCGCCCGTGAAAGAGGGGTCGAAGGCAAGCGTGACAAATCCTCGCTCGGCCATCTCCTGAGCGTAGAGTCCCGACGACTGCTCCTTAACGGCTCCGAACGGGCCGCACACGGCTATCGCGGGCATCGGCGCTTTTGCACCTTTGGGCACATACAGATCGGCAGCGAGCATGATGCCGTAACGGTTGGGAAACACAACCTTGCTGTGATCCACTTTATCGCTCTTCGGGAACGTCTTGTCCCACTCGGTAGTAAGTTTAAGTTCTTCCATATTTTTACTGTTATTTATCTGCGCCGGCGAGGTCATTATGCCCATAACAGCCAGCAACAACATGACAATCTGTTTCATATACGTAAAAGTTTGGCCGGCACTCCACCCACTGTGGCACCCGGTTCAACATCTTTAGTCACAACAGCGCCGGCAGCCACAATAGCGCCGTCGCCTATACTCACACCCGGCAGGACAGTGACATTGGCACCTATCCACACCTTGTTGCCGATTTTCACTCCGTGACAGGTCATATCGCCCCGGCGCTCCGGGTCCTTGGAGTGATTGACCGTGCATATCGTGCAGTTGTGGCCTATCAGGCAGTCGTCACCAATCTCGATGCCGCCCCAGTCCTGAAACGAGCACCCCATATTGATGAAGGTTCTCTTGCCTATGGTTATATTACGGCCACAGTCGGTATAAAACGGAGGGAACAGTCCGAAACTGTCATCAAGCTTTTTACCGATGAGTTCCGACATAAGGCGGCGCAGCTCCTCGGGTGCATGGTACGAACCGTTTATCTCCATCGTCCTGCGCAAAGCATTCTGGCTCATGCGGTGCATGATCTCGTGCTCGGGAGCACCCGCCTCGATAAGCCGGCCACTCGAAGTATATTCCCAAAATTCCTGCTCGGTCATATCATCATACGCTTTTGCCCATTTCATAGGCACGGTTTATCGCTGCATGGCCCGCTACCTCTCCGGGAGCGGTTACCCCGCCGGCAAAGACACTTCCCGCCAGGCGAGCACGATCAAAGCACTCTATCCATCCTTCGAGGCCCGAGACAGCGCGGTCGGGCACATGAGCCTCATCCTCGGCGGCACTCGTGAGCATATATACATCGGTAAAACGATAGTCACCGCCATATAGAGGATTGGCACGGTCGAGCAAGGTCTTCATCTGTCCGCTCATCTCATAATAATATATAGGTGTAGCGAATACCAGGACATCGGCATCATGCATCATGGCCGTAATAGCCGGGGCGTCGTCACCGATCACACATTTTCCGGTCTTCTGACAGCTGATACAGCCTATGCAAAACTTGATATCCTTATGATGCAGTGTGACCATTTCCACTTCGTTGCCCGACTCCTTGGCACCGCGGGCAAAAGCCTCGGCAAGTTCGTGTGAGTTACTCAAGCCTCGCAGGCTGGTTGAAATTATAAGAACTTTCTTCATGATTACTATATATATCTTAAAGCTTGTTGTATTCTTCGTCGGTGACAGGTTCGAGCCACACGTTTTCCGACTCAGAGCCCGGAACCTCGAAAGCCAGATGTGCAAACCACGAGTCCTTGGTCGCACCATGCCAATGCTTTACATTGGCCGGGATATGGATAACTGTGCCCGGCAAGATTTCAACAGCGGGCTTACCTTCCTCCTGATACCATCCGCGGCCCGCAACGCCTACGAGCATCTGTCCGCCACCTTTCACAGCCTTGTGGATGTGCCAGTTGTTGCGGCACCCCGGCTCGAAGGTAACATTGAAGAAGGGTATCTGCTCGGTCGATATCGGAGCGAGCCAGCTGTTGCCGCTGAAATACTTGGCATAGGCACTGTTGGGCTCGCCTATGGGGAATATCATCTCGCGCTGGAAAGCGGCCTTTGCATCGTCGCCCTTGATATCATCGTTCCAGACATCCTTGGCAAGGCGGAACGCCGCCCACGCCTTGGGCCAACCGGCATAGAAAGCTATATGGGTGATTATCTCGGCGGCCTCGGTGCGTGTAATACCGTTCTTCTTGGCCTCTTGGAGGTGGAACGTAAGCGAACTGTCGGTGATACCCTGCGATATGAGCGATGTGATAGTCACGAGACTACGGTCCCGCAGAGAAAGGAGATCATTGCGGCTCCACACCTCGCCGAAGAGGATGTCGTCGTTGAGATGGGCAAACTCGGGAGCAAACTCGCCAAGCTGCTGGCGACCTGCCGTCTGTACTATTTTCTGCTGTGCCATGATAGTTGATGTTATTGCCGATAAAAGTATCAGCAGTATGATTATTCTTTTCATATTCTTTTTTCTGCAAAATTAATAACATAGACGAGCCCCGGTTGTATACGAATTACTGATTTTCCTACCTTTCTCTACGAACTACCGTTTATGGCGTGCGTAATTTAAAGCGATTCAGTATCTTTGTGACATAAAACCCGTAACGTTATGGCAGAGAAACCGTCACACATCACCACTATCGCCGAGTACAACGACATGCTCGGAATCGAAACACTGCACCCCCTCGTGAGCGTCATCGACCTGTCCCGGTCCCGTCGCTTGCGCCACCAGCGCCTCACATTCAGTTTCTACACCATCTTCCTTAAAGAATCGTTCTGCGGCGACATCCTCTACGGCCGTGGAAAGTACGACTACCAGAAAGGGACCGTCGTGTGCCTTGCTCCCGGCCAGGTGATAGGCATCGAGGACAACGGCGAGGAGTTCCAGCCACAGGGGTGGGCCCTCTGCTTCGACCCCGAACTCATACGGGGCACCTCGCTCGCCAAACGCATAAACGAGTATTCATACTTCTCCTACAACGTCAACGAGGCTCTGCACCTGTCACAACGTGAACGAGAGATCTTCGTCGACTGCCTCGACAAGATATCGCTCGAGCTCAACCACGCCATCGACCGCCTGAGCAAACGCCTCATAGCAACCAACATCGAGCTCCTGCTCGATTACTGCTTGCGATTCTACGAGCGCCAGTTCATCACGCGAGAGGTCGTCAACAGCGACCTGCTGTCGAGATTCGAGTCGACCATCGACAGCTACATACACAGCAATCGATTGTCGACCGAGGGACTCCCCACCGTCAAATGGTGTGCGTCCGAACTATGCCTGTCGCCCAACTACTTCGGCGATCTCATAAAAAAAGAAACCGGCAAGACCGCCAAGGAACACATCCAGAACCGCATCATCGCCCTTGCCAAAGACCGCCTCATAGCCCGCGACAAGAGCATCAGCCAGATAGCCTACGAGCTTGGCTTCCAGTACCCCCAGCACTTCACCCGCCTGTTCAAGAACATCGCCGGCGTCACCCCCAACGAGTACCGCAACACCTCCGACGCCATCTGACACACATCCTAATAAAGCAAAAAGCGTCGCTGTAAACACGCGACTTGTGCAACTGTGCGTCCCTGGTTTAGCACAAATTGGGGAATGAGGTCTTACTTATCACTAAAAATTGTTATCAAGTGCCCGAACAGCGGTATTTTTTCACTATTTTTGCGTTATTATTGTGTAACATACTCTAAATAAATAATGAATTTAGGATTTATCTGGCGGCAACTTCCGCCCGTAACCAAGAATCTACTGATAATCAATACGATCATCTGGGCAGCTATAAATGTGTTCGGGACTCGTTACGGGAGCTCCATCATACAGTATGGCGCGCTCCACTATTTCTCGTCGAAGGATTTCCTTCCCTCGCAGCTGTTCACATATATGTTCATGCACGAAGGCTTCGGCCACCTGTTTTTCAACATGTTCGCTCTGTTCATGTTCGGCGGGGTGATCGAACGCGCGCTTGGCAGCAAGAGATTCCTGTTCTACTTCGTGTCGTGCGGAGTCGGTGCCGCTCTCATCCAGGAGGGGGTCTTTGCAATCATGGTCAACCACATGGAGAACCTCATTGACAATCCGTTGGCTCTCGATCTAATAGCCCGTGACGGCGCCTCGGCGCTACATGAAGGCAAGAACTTCATCAACCCCGACATGGCCCGCCTCAACGTCCTCATCAACATACCCACCCTGGGTGCTTCGGGCGCTGTCTACGGCATCCTGCTGGCATTCGGATTCATGTTCCCGCGCCAGCCTATCTATCTCTTGTTCCTCCCCATACCCATTCAGGCCCGCTGGATGGTCCTCGGCTACGGCGTTATCGAGCTACTGCAGGCCATGAACAACAACCCCGCCGACAATGTAGCCCACCTCGCCCACCTTGGCGGCATGATATTCGGCTTGCTCATGCTCCTGTACTGGCGCAAGAAAAACACTATTGACATTCACCATTTCTGATGCCCCGTATCACTCACATAATACGCACTATGGACGCCACGCTGCGGCTCGTCGTCATCAACATCGCCGTGTTGCTGACGATCGCTACAGTGTCGTTTGTCACATCGCTGTCGGGCTCTCAGCTCAACTTGGCCACAGCCGCGCTTGACCTCCCCTCGGGGCTCGGTATCCTACTGCGCCCGTGGAGCATAATAACCTATATGTTCACACACACCGACGTGTGGCACTGCGTGTTCAACATGCTGTGGCTCTATTGGTTCGGCCGGCTGTACGAACAATTCACATCGGGCCGGCGCACCACGCTGCTATATCTCGCCGGCGGCATAGGCGGCGCGTTGCTGTACATCACCGGCAGCCTCGTGTGGCCCGCCGCTACGGGTGGCTATCTCGAGGGAGCATCGGGCGCCGTCATGGCCATCGTAGCCGCCACAGCCTGCACCGCCCCCAATCTCAAGCTTAACATGCTGTTCCTCGGAAGCGTCAAAATCAAGTGGGTAGCCATCGCCACGCTCGTGATATTCGGTCTGGGACTCACCGGCAGCAATGCCGGCGCACACCTGGCACATATAGGCGGACTCGCCACCGGTGCCGTCTGGGCCCTGATAGCCCGTTCGCGACGCCCGCGATACAACAAAATGTCGGCAAGCCGGCTCAGCGAAGCCGATGCCCGCGCCGAACTCGACCGTCTGCTCGACAAGGTGCGTCGCTCGGGCTACTCGTCGCTCACCGCCATGGAACGCCGCCGTCTTGTCGAACTAAGCCACAATGTATAAGAGCATGAAACGATTTCTCAAATTCATATTACTGATTATCAATATCGCAGCCGTCGCAGCGTTGCTGTTCTCGGGCTATGGCGGTCACTTCGACCCTGCCACCTCCTCGCTGCCCGGCATCGCCCTGATGCTGTTCCCGGCCGTGCTCGCTGTCGTTGTGTTTCTCATCCTGTTTGATCTTATCACATGGCGGCGACTCGCCTTCCTGCCGGCATTCGGCATTCTGGCATGCGCGTCGGCCGTATGGAACTTCTGCCCGCTCAACTTCGGTTCACACAAGCTGCCCGAAGGCTGCCGTGAGTTCAAAGTCCTGACCTACAACACCTACAACTTCGAGAACTATTCCAAAACCGACTCGGCCGGATACAATTCAACCGTCAATACAATACTGAACTACGACGCCGACGTGGTGTGCCTGCAGGAGTCTCGCCCCACCGACCCTGCCCAGTGGCGCGACATCCCTTCACAGGCCGACAGCCTGACCACGCGCTACCCCTACCGCTCCCACGGTTACAAAACATTGCACGTGCTGTCAAAACATCCGTTCGACACCATCGACGTCCACCAGCCCGACGACCCCTCGGCCATGTTCCAGTGCCTGAGGCTTAATGTCGACGGCACCCCGGTGGTACTCTATAACATACACCTGCAGTCGATAGGACTAAGCACCGACGACAAGGCCCTCTACGGCAGCATCACACGCCATCCCACTACCGAGAAACTCGAGGATGCGCGCTACGGCATGATCGCCAAACTGTCGGCAGCCATGAAGGCCCGCACTCAGCAAGCCGTGATGCTGCGCCACAACATCGACAGCATTGGCGGCCCCAACATCATCGTGGCCGGCGACTTCAACGACATCGAGGACTGCCACGCCCAGCGCGTTATCGAGGGAAAGACTCTCGAGAGCACATTCACCTCGGTAGGATTCGGCCCGACGGTGACCTATTACGCCAATCGCTTCTATTTCAACATCGACCATATTCTTTACGGTGGCAATCTTAAAGCCCTCTCCTATGAACGCGGTCATGGCCGCTCGAGCGACCACTACCCCGTCATGGGCACATTCGCCCTGCCCGTAAGAAACGGTACCCAAAACCATAACGCCAAACAATGAACAAGCCTCGACTCGTACAGCTACCCAAGATCTTCGACCCTCGCGGCAACCTGTCGTTTATCGAGAACGGCGAGCGCCTCGGGTTTGACATGCAACGCTGCTACTGGATCTACGACGTGCCCGGCGGCGAGATACGCCATGGCCACGCGTTCAAAACCCAGCACGAACTGATTGTTGCGCTTGCCGGCAGCTTCGATGTCGTGCTCGACGACGGCAACGGCCCCGTGCGCCACCACCTGTCGCGTTCCTACTACGGCCTGTACGTTCCGCCCATGACTTGGCGCATGATCGACAATTTCTCGACCTGCTCCGTCGCCATGGTCCTGTCATCGACCACCTACGACGAGAACGACTATATCGAGAATTTCGACCAATTCATAACCTTGAAAACCAATCGCCATGGAGACGAGTAACAGCCACGCCCTTTCGTCGCTCGACCACTGCGGCATTGTCGAACTGCCTCGCCACCGCCACCCCAACGGCTCGCTGAGCGTGGTTGAAAACTGCGGCGACACCCCCTTCGACATCAAGCGCGTATTCTACCTGTACGACGTGCCCGGCGACTCGGAGCGTGGAGGCCATTCCCACCACACTGCCCGCGAGCTCATCGTGGCCGTGAGCGGCAGCTTTGACGTAGTGCTCGATGATGGCAAACAGCGTCGCGTCTATACGCTCAACCGCCCATACCGCGCCCTGTATGTCGAGGCCGGCATCTGGCGCAGTCTCAACAACTTTTCGTCGGGCTCGGTGTGCCTCGTGCTCACGTCCGAGCTGTATGACGAGGCCGACTACGTGCGCGACTACGACACATTCCTGCAACTCACAGCCCACAAGACACCTCAGCAGCCATGACCCAGCATATACCATTCCTCGACCTCAAGCAGCTCAACGCCCCCTACGAGCGTGAGATCGCCGACGCCGTGTCGCGCGTGGCCCTGTCGGGACGATACATCGGAGGCCCAGAGGTCGAAGCTTTCGAGAAGGAGCTCGCCGACTATCAGCAGGCCCCCTATGTCGTGGGAGTGAGCAACGGACTCGACGCTCTCCGGCTCATTATGCAAGCCTACATACAGTCGGGCCTCCTTTCGCCGGGCGACGAAGTTATCGTGCCGGCCAACACCTACATAGCAAGCATCCTGGCTATATCACATGCCGGACTGAAACCGGTGCTCGTAGAGCCCGACCCCGATACACTCAATCTCGACACTTCACTCATCGAGGCGGCTATCACTCCCCTCACCCGCGCCATCATGGTGGTGCATCTGTACGGGCGGGCGTGCTGGGACCGGCGCCTTGTCGACATCGCCCGCCGTCACGACCTCCTCGTAATCGAAGACAACGCTCAAGGCATAGGCTCCCGCGCTACCGCGGCCGGACTTCACGGAGGCTATATGGCCGGTTCGCTCGGCCACGCCGCGGCATTCAGCTTCTATCCTACAAAAAATCTCGGAGCCATGGGCGATGCCGGGGCAGTAGCGACTCACGACCCGGAGCTCGCAGCTGCCGTACGCGCCCTTGCCAACTATGGCAGCGACCGTCGCTATCATAACATCTATCAGGGCTATAACTGCCGCCTTGACCCCATGCAAGCCGCCATATTGCGCATCAAGCTGCGTGGCCTCGACGCCGACAATGAACGCCGCCGCCGGCTCGCGTCGCTCTATTCACAGCTCGTCGACCACCCATCGGTAAAACTCTGTCTCGCCCACCCCGCCGAGACCACCAACTACCATCAACTCGTAGCACTCTGCGACCACCGCGATGAACTGCGCGCACACCTCGACAAGGCCGGCATAGGCACCGACATACACTACGCAGTGCCACCCCACCTGCAACCATGCTACGCAGCCGAGTTTGCCCAATACAAACTACCCGTCACCGAATCCCTGGCCCGCCGCGTAGTGAGCCTACCCATCGCCCCCTACCTCACCGACGCCAACATCCACGCCATAGCCGCCGCCATCAACACCTTGACAACGCCTTGACAACACTATAAACGTAGGGACATGCCTTAGGCATGTTCACCCCTAAAAATCAACAAATTAAAAAAAGCCGAGCCTCAAAAACGAAGCTCGGCTTTCATTTATAACTATATCAAGTGGATTAATCCAGGGGCTCGTCGGCGGGATAGCCACCCATCTCACGAAGAGCGTTCTTAAGCATGATGTACTGCTGGAACAGGTGGTTCACAGGAACCTCGCCCTTGGTATAATCGTGCATGGGGCACTTGAGGAAGAAGCTGAGGAATGTCTGTGTGCCATAGCGGCCGGCGCGGGCGGCAAGGTCGCTCAGCAGCACGAGGTCAAGACACAGGGGAGCGGCAAGGATAGAGTCGCGGCAGAGGAAATCGATCTTGATCTGCATGGGATAGCCCATCCAGCCGAAGATATCGATGTTGTCCCAGCCCTCCTTGTTGTCATTGCGCGGGGGATAGTAGTTGATACGTACCTTGTGGTAGTAGTCGGTGTACAGGTCGGGCTGATCCTCGGCTACGAGAATCGACTCGAGAGTAGACAGCTTGCTCACCTCCTTGGTGTGGAAGTTGGCGGGCTCGTCGAGCACGAGGCCGTCGCGGTTACCGAGAATGTTGGTCGAGAACCAGCCTGCGAGACCGAGGCAACGGGTGCCGATGATGGGAGCGAAGCCCGACTTTACAAGAGTCTGACCGGTCTTGAAGTCCTTGCCGGCGATAGGCATCTTGGTCTTCTCGGCAAGTTCCCACATAGCGGGGAAGTCGACAGTTGTATTGGGAGCACCCATGATGAAGGGGCAACCCTCGGTGAGTGCGGCATAAGCGTAGCACATAGAGGGAGCGATATGCTTGCGGTCGTCGGCCTTCATGGCAGCCTCGAGAGCAGCCAGCGTGCCGTGGATTTCCATGTCGACGGGTACGTAAACCTCGGTCGAAGCTGCCCAGAGCACTACGATACGGTCAACGCCGTTCTCTTTCTTGAAGTTGCGGATATCCTCGCGCAGCTGCTCGACCATTTCCCAGCGGGTCTTGCCCACCATTACATTGTCGCCGTCGAGACGTTTTGCATAGTCCTTGTCAAAGGCAGCCTTCATGGGCTTGATAGCCTCGAGTTCATCCTTAACGGGAAGTATGTCTTTAGCTTTCAATACCTCACAGTTGATAGCGCTTTCAAAAGCGTTGGCGGGATAAACGTCCCACGCGCCAAACACGATATCGTCGAGGCTTGCCATCGAAACGATCTCGTTATATTTAAGGTATTTCTTGTTTTCGCCCTCGCCTACGCGAATCTTGTCATACTGGGTCATCGAACCCACGGGCTTGGCAAGGCCCTTGCGGGTCATCAGTACACCGGTCATGAATGTCGAGGTCACAGCACCGAGACCAACGACGAGGACACCGAGTTTACCCTCGGCTTTTTTAACATTGCTCATAATTTTCAAAAAAAATAGGTTATAGGAATTGATGGCACAAATGTAGGCATACTTTCTTTGCTACAAAATTATTTTGCCTTAAAAATAACCTAAAATTTGTTTTATTTACCTAAATATTTACCACTTTGGCTAAAATAGGTTAATTATATAACTATCAAGCGATGCTAATGTTAAGATATTTAAATGAGGGTGCTTCAAAAAGTGCATAAAAAAAGGGTAAGCTGTCTACATCGCACCGCTCAGCTCCCTACCGTTGCTTCGATCAAGACCTGGCGGAGTTCGGGGCGTGCTGGTCGTGTAGGACTTACCCGCTGCAAAGTTACTAATTTTTTTTATTTCGCAACGATTCGGTCACGTTTTTTTTGTATTTTTGTTGCTGAATACCCGCCCTGCGGCGGCAAACACACCCACCGATGAATACAAACGATAAATATGCAATAACGATAGGCCGACAGTTTGGCAGCGGCGGACGCCTCATAGGACAGGCCCTTGCACGCGAGCTCGGCATCGAATACTACGACAAGGCCCTACTGCACGAAGCGGCTAAACATGCCGGCATGAGTCCCGAGCTGTTTGAACGCAAGGACGAGAAAGCCCCGTCGTTTTTCAGCGGCATGATGTCGCTCAACATGGGCTACAGCGCCTACTCGCTCTACCCCGGCACATCATCGATAAGCGACGATGCCCTGTACCGCACACAGAGCGACGTGATACGCGCGCTGGCCGACCGCTCTTCGTGTGTCATCGTGGGCCGCAGCGCCGACTATGCCCTGCGCGACCGCGACAATGTGATAAACATCTTTGTTCACGCCCCCATAGAAGAACGCGTAAGGCGCATCATGGAACGCGGCGACGCCACCACAGCCGAACAGGCCCGACAGCTCGCCGAGAAAACCAACAAACTGCGCGCTGCCTACTACAACTTCTACACCGACAAGCGCTGGGGACACGCTTCGAGCTACGACCTCACCATCGACTCGTCACGACTGTCGCTCGAAGACATCGTCGCGCTCGTAAAACAATACATACAGCTGCGCAAATAACACAATGGAAGCAAAAGGGCTGTACAACTGGATCAAACGATATATCACCGTGCCACTCGTAGGCGTGGGGTGCTTTGTCATATATGTATGCTTCATCAATGAGGAGAATTCGGTCCTCGACCGCATAAAATACCAGCAACGCATCGAGGAGCTTCAGGCCGAGATAGCCGTCAACCGCGACACTCTCGAGTATTACCAACACCTCAACGCCACCCTCGAGACCGACCGCGAGAACATGGAGCGCGTAGTGCGCGAACACTACCACATGCAGCGCCCCAACGAAGACATATACCTGTTTGAACAATAAGCTCTACATTAATATATATATGAAGAAACAAGAAAATAAATACACCCCCGAAGAGCTCTTCGGACGCCCCGCCAAGGGATGGCTCGTGGCCGTCGTGACATTAGGCCTGCTCGCAATAGTGGTGGCGACACTGGTGCCGCTGCTCAACCACGGCTTTGACCACCCGTGGTTCCGCTACGTCTATGCCGCCGGAGCCGCAGTAGTGCTGCTTGGCCGCCTCTTCACCCCCTACACCGGCAAACACCCGCGCATGAAACGCCTCCATCGTCTCGAAGCATGGAGCGGCATATTCTTTTGCGTGGCCGCCTTCTTCATGTTCTACGACCCCGCCAGCAACCGCGACTGGCTCGCATTCACGCTTGCAGGCGGTGCCGTGCAGGTCATAGCTACATTCCTCTCTGCCCGGGTAGCATCAAAGGAACTTAAAAAGTAATGTCTGAAATAATCAAAATACGTAATATCGACAAGAGCTACGGAGAGCTGCGAGTGCTCCGCGACATCAATCTCGACATCGAGCGTGGCGAGATTGTCTCGATCGTGGGCCCCTCGGGAGCCGGAAAGACCACGCTGCTGCAGGTGATGGGCTCGCTCGAGCGCCCCGACCGCGGCCACGTGACCTACGGCGACACCGACATTTACAGCCTCAAGGACAAAGAGCTGGCACATTACCGCAACGCCAACATAGGCTTCGTGTTCCAGTTCCACCAGCTGCTGCCCGAGTTCAATATGCTCGAGAACGTAGCCCTGCCGGCACTCATAGGCGGTGCGAGCCGCGATAAAGCCATGGCCCGTGCCGCCGAGCTCATCGATTATCTCGGACTCAGCGGCCGCGCCGACCATCGCCCCGCCCAGCTGTCGGGAGGCGAACGACAGCGTGCCGCCGTTGCCCGCGCGCTCATGAACAAGCCGTCGGTAATCCTTGCCGACGAGCCTTCGGGAAGCCTCGACTCGCAGAATCGCCGCGACCTTCACCGCCTGTTCTTCGACCTGCGCCGCGACCTTGGGCAGACATTCGTAATAGTCACTCACGACGAGTCGCTCGCTGCCGACACCGACCGCATCGTACACATGCGCGACGGCGCCATCGTCGACATAAAAAAGAAATCGACAAAATGAGACTTTCCGCCCACATACTCCTGCTGCTCACAGGCATCGCACTCACTATCGCGGCCTGCTCCGACGATAACGGCGAGCCCACATCACAGGCCACCGTCTATGATATCGTGTGCCTTGCCGACGTCAACAAGAGCGGCTCGACCTACACGCTCACTAAACCTCAGAGCGACCGGCTCATAACCTACCGCTCGCGCGAGGTTATCGACACGACGCGCATCAAGCTCGGCAACCGTTTCATGCTCGCCTACCTGCCGTCCGACGGCATCCCCTACGTGTCGGGCACCATCAAGCCTCTCGGCTATTCGCTCGTGACCAACGACACCCTGCGCTACGGCTATATTTCCAAAGTCGAGGACTGGGACCGCGACCCTGTGTACATGCTAAGCTCGTGGATGTCACAGGACTACCTTAACATGCGCGCCCGCCTACCCTACGACACTAACCCCCGCGTGCTGGCCGTCATGGTCGACTCGCTCACCCTCGACGCCGAGTACCCCGACTGCTACCTCGTGCACAGGCTCGAAGAACCGGTCAATACCTTCGACCGCGCCTACTACCTCTCTTTCGACATGAGCTCGCTCAGGAAGCTCGACAACTGCCGCGGCTTCAACCTGCTGCTCAACAACAGCAATCTCAAGACCGACAAGTTCAGGTTTGAATTGAGAGTCGAAAATTGAAAATCGTGAATTTTAACTATATAAAAATATATCATTATGGAAAATAACAACAAAAAACAGGAACTCAAGATAGAACTCACCCCCGAAGTAGCCAACGGCCACTACTCTAACCTCGCCGTTATCTCACACACTCCCGGCGAGTTCTTCATCGACTTCATCACCGTAGCTCCCAACATGCCCCAGGCCAAGGTTCAGAGCCGCATCATCATGAACCCCGAGAACGCCAAGAATCTGCTCTTCGCCCTTCGCGACAACCTGCAGCGCTACGAGAAGACCTTCGGCGAGATAGAGCGTAAGACCCCCAAGACCCCCGGAAACCAGGGCGGCGAAATTCCCAATCCCTTCATGGCATAAACGATATGATCAAAGATAACAATCTCGTAATTTACAACTCACTGTCGCGACTCAAGGAGCGCTTCAAACCGCTCCATCCCGAGCGCGTGGGCATGTATGTGTGCGGCCCCACCGTCTATGGCGACGGCCACCTGGGCCACGCACGCCCGGCAATCACATTCGACATCGTGTTCCGCTACCTGCAGCATCTCGGCTACAAAGTGCGCTATGTGCGCAACATTACCGATGTGGGCCACCTCGAGCACGACGCCGACGACGGCGAGGACAAGATAGCCAAGAAAGCACGCCTCGAGCAGCTCGAGCCCATGGAAGTAGTGCAATATTACCTCAACCGCTACCACCAGGCCATGGATCGCCTCGGCGTACTGCCCCCCTCGATCGAGCCCCACGCCTCGGGTCACATCATCGAGCAGATCGAGTACATCAAGAAAATTATCGACGCCGGCTACGCCTACGTGAGCGAGGGCTCGGTCTACTTCGACGTGCCCAAGTACAACGCCGACCACAACTACGGCAAGCTCTCGGGACGCAACATCGACGAGCTCCTCAGCGAGACCCGCGCCCTCGACGGACAGAGCGAGAAACACCATCCCGCCGACTTTGCCCTATGGAAAAAAGCCGCGCCCGAGCACATCATGCACTGGCCGTCCCCCTGGAGCGAAGGCTTCCCCGGCTGGCACCTCGAGTGCTCGACGATGAGCGAGAAATACCTCGGCGAGCAGTTTGACATACACGGCGGCGGCATGGACCTGCGCTTCCCCCACCACGAGTGTGAGATAGCCCAGTCGGTAGCCCACAACGGCCACGACTCGGTCCACTACTGGATGCACAACAACATGATCACCATTAACGGCCAGAAGATGGGCAAGTCGCTGGGCAACTTCATCACCCTCGACGAGTTCTTCACAGGCTCCCACCCGCTACTCGACCAGGCCTACTCGCCCATGACGATAAGATTCTTCATCCTCCAGGCACAGTATCGCAGCACTGTCGACTTCTCCAACGACGCCCTCAAGGGTGCCGAGAAAGCCCTCCGCCGCATGCTCGACGGCTACCACCGCCTGCTGGAGCTGAAGCCCTCAGAGACCTCAACGATATCGGCCGAGGTAGCGCCGCTGGCCGAGCGTTGCTACGAGGCTCTCGATGACGACTTCAACACCCCCATCGTCATAGCCCACCTCTTCGACGCCTGCCGCCTCATCAATCAGGTGAACGACCACAACGCCACGGCCACACAGGCCGACCTTGACGAGCTCAAGCGCGTTTTCGACACCTTCCTGTTTGAGATTCTCGGCGTGCGCGACGAGACAGCGACAGCCGGTGCCGACGGTTCGGGCGACACACTCAAGCCCTACAAAGACGCCGTCGACCTGCTCCTCGAGATGCGCCGCGAAGCCAAGAAGAACAAGTACTGGACCACGAGCGACCTCATCCGCGACCGCCTCGCCGCCATAGGCTTTGATGTCAAAGACACCAAAGACGGCTTCGAGTGGTCACTCAAATAAAACCTACTCCACAGTCAGAGAGCGGGTATCACAAACGTAGGAACCCAAAACAGGAGGCTCCGACCACCCAAACGTAGGGACATGCCTCCGGCATGTTCAAAAACAGGAGGCCCCACGTTTTGATACCCCTCTCTTACAAATGATTCACTCCACAATCTATTATTGCATGAAAAGACTAACCAATCTTTGTGTAGCAGCATCGCTGGCACTGGCATCGCTCGGAATCGCCCCGACCGCCACGGCAAGCGAGAGCCACTCGTTCAAAGCCGGAAACGGAACTTTCCTGCTCGACGATAAACCGTTTGTAGTGAAAGCCGCCGAGCTTCACTATCCACGTATCCCCCGCCCCTACTGGGAACAGCGCATTCAGCTGTGCAAGGCACTGGGTATGAACACCGTGTGTCTCTACGTATTCTGGAACGCCCACGAGCCCCAGCCCGGCGTGTTTGACTTCGAGGGCCAGAACGACCTTGCCGAGTTCATACGCCTGTGCGACAAAAACGGCATGAAAGTCATCCTGCGCCCCGGCCCATACGTGTGTGCCGAGTGGGAAATGGGCGGCCTCCCCTGGTGGCTCTTGAAAAAGAAAGACATCGCCCTGCGCGAAAACGATCCCTACTTCCTCGAGCGCGTAAAAATCTTTGAAGACGCCGTTGCCAATGAAGTCAAAGACCTCACCGTCGACAAGGGTGGCCCCATCATCATGATACAGGTCGAGAACGAGTACGGCTCCTACGGCGAAGACAAAGAGTATGTTTCCAATATCCGCGACATGGTGCGCGAGAACTACCCCGACGTCACTCTGTTCCAGTGCGACTGGTCGAGCAACTTCACCCTCAATGGCCTCGACGACCTTGTGTGGACGATGAACTTCGGCACAGGCGCCAATATCGACGAGCAGTTCAAACGCCTCAAGGAATTGCGCCCCGAGAGCCCGCTCATGTGCTCCGAGTTCTGGAGCGGATGGTTTGACAAGTGGGGAGCCAACCACGAGACACGCCCGGCCGACGACATGATAGCCGGCATCGACGAGATGCTGTCAAAAGGAATCTCTTTCAGCCTATATATGACCCACGGCGGCACCAACTGGGGTCACTGGGCCGGCGCCAACTCTCCCGGTTTCGCCCCCGACGTCACCAGCTACGACTACGACGCCCCCATTAGCGAGAGCGGCCAGACCACACCTAAGTACTGGGCCCTGCGCAAGACCCTCGCCAAGTACATGGACGGCGAAAAACAGGCACGCGTGCCCTCCACAATCAAGTCGGCCGCCATACCCGCGTTCAAGCTCACCGAGGTAGCCCCGCTGTTCGACAATCTTCCCGCCTCGTCGCGTTCAACCGACATCAAGACCATGGAAGAGTATGACCAGGGATTCGGCTCGATACTCTACCGCACCATCCTCCCCGCTATCGACGAGCCCTCGCTCCTGACGGTGTCCGACCCCCACGACTACGCCCAGATATTCATCAACGGCAAGTACATAGGCAAGCTCGACCGCCGCAACGGCGAGCGCCAGCTACGCCTGCCCGCCGTAGCCAAGGGTGATACACTCGATATCCTCATCGAGGCAATGGGACGCATCAACTTCGGCCGTGCCATCAAAGACTTCAAGGGCATCACCGACCGCGTGGAACTCACCATCGACCGTGGAGGCCGACAGTTCACATGCGACCTCAAAGGCTGGGAAGTGTTTAATCTCCCCGACACCTACGACTTCTACAAATCACTCGCCTACCGTCCCGTAACCGAGTCGGTCGACAGAATAAACCGTGGCGTGCGTGGCGTTTACCGCGGCACGTTCAACGTAAAACGCCCCGCCGACACATTCCTCAACTTCGAGACCTGGGGCAAAGGACTCGTATATGTCAACGGCCACCCCATGGGACGCATCTGGGAAATCGGTCCGCAGCAGACACTGTACATGCCCGGCTGCTGGCTCAACAAGGGCGAGAACGAGATACTCGTTATCGACATCATGGGCCCGCGCGACCTCACTGTCGAGGGTCTCAAAGAGCCACTGCTCGACCAGCTCCTCGTAGCCAAGCCACTCACACACCGTCTCGAAGGTGAGAACCTCGATCTCACCGGCGCCACCCCGGTGCTCACAGGCGAGTTTGCCCCCGGCAACGGATGGCAGGAAGTGTCGCTCGACAAGCCCGCTACAGGCCGCTACGTAGCCATCGAGGCCCTCAACGCCCACGACGGCGGCGACCGCGCAGCGATAGCCGAGCTGTATCTGCTCAACGAGAACGGCGAGCGCCTCTCACGCGAGCCCTGGACCGTCGACTACGCCGACAGCGAGGATGTAGCCAAGCAGAACCGCTCGGGCGACAAAGTATTCGACCTGCAGGAATCAACCTACTGGCGCACGGTCAAAGGCACCCCCTTCCCCCACGCCATCGTGATTGACCTCGGCGCCGAGCACACAGTCACCGCGCTGCAGTACCTCCCCCGCATGGAAGCCGACGCCCCCAACTCTATCCGACAGTTCAAGGTCTACGTCTCTCCCACCCCGTTCAAAAAATAATCATCCTATAAAAATCAAACGGGCTGCAATGTGAACAACCACATTGCAGCCTGTTTTATATCACAATAGCCCGGTCACTTGTTGACCGAACGGCTTATAAGCCCTACAATCCATAGCAGCACGACAGCGCCTACAACAGCAGTTATAAGACTGCCTATGATTCCGGTGGCCGAGAGACCTATAAGGCTGAACAGCCAGCCGCCCAGGACACCACCTATGACGCCTACTACAAGATTAACCACGATGCCGAAGCCACCTCCGTGCATCAGCTTGCCGGCAACAAAACCGGCCACGATACCGATAAGAATAAACCAAAGGAAACTCATAATATTCAGTTTTACATTTATAAATCTTATTACAGATTAAGAACCTGTTTTGAGCCCCAAAAGTTCATTCAGGCAGTGAGGTCAACGGCGCTTTATCCAGTCGATCATAGTGTCGACCATAGGACGGTGGAACTCAAACGACTCACGCATGCCCCAGCCATGATTGCCCGTAGGATAGATATGCATTTCGGCCTCGACACCATTCTTTACAAGAGCGCGGTAAAAGCGCAGCGAGTTATCGATCCACACTGTGATATCGTCGCTGCTCAGCAACAGCATCGTGGGAGGTGTCGATGCATCCACCTGCTCGTCGTTGCTGTACTCGGTCACCCACTTGTTGTGACCCACCTTGTCGCCGAGCAGATTGATTGCCGAGCCATCGTGGGTTATACCCGGACGGGCCGAGATGACAGGATAGAACAACAGCCCGTAGGAAGGTATCGAAAGGCTGTCACGATGGTGGGTGAGCACGGTCGAGGCAAGATGGCCTCCGGCCGAGAAGCCCGAGATACCCACCTTGTCGGGGTCGACGCCCCATGCTTCGGCATTACGGCGCACGATGCGGATAGCCTCGCGTGCGTCATCGGCCGGGATGTTATGATGGCCGTTAGGCAGGCGGTATTTCAACACTGCCGCCGTTATACCCTGCGACGCAAGCATCCTGGCCATCTCGTGACCCTCATGATCCATGGCGAGCATGGCATAACCGCCACCGGGACATATCACCAGCGCCTTGCCGGTGTTTTCGACTCCGGCCTCGGGAGTGTAAACAGTGAGAACAGCCTCGTTATCGGCGCCGTTGTTGTCGGCCGGTCCGTCGGGCCATACATTGAACACCTGCTGTGCGCCGGCCGCCATTGATACCAGGCCCAACGCGAGAGAGATTAAAGTTTTCTTCATGGTTTTGTATTGGTTGTTAAGATTTTTGTCACGGTAGGCAGTGCAGCCGATGTCACGGTGAGCGTGGGCGAGTGATGGCGGGGAGCCTTCACCACGGCTCCTACGCGACCCTGATAAGGCTGATGCATTGGGCGCGTGTAGCCTATAAGGTCGGTCGAGTCGGCATTGCCTGTTGCGAGCAGTTCGGCTCCGTCGGTAACGGCAAATGTGAGCAGGTTGTCATCGAGCGGATTCACCCTTCCCTCGGCATCGACAACCGATGCTGTTACAAAAATCAGGTCATAATCGATACCGGGAGTTCCTATGCGCTCGTAATCAACCACAACAGCGGCCGATTTACCGGCTGTCTCAAGCGTGTCGCTCATCACCTCCTTGCCCTTTGCATCGAGAGCTACGGCACGAAGCGTGCCTGCCTCGTAGGGAAGTGTGAAGATGGCTTTGTACTGTGTCGACTCGTCAACCTTCATTTTGGCAACGGGGCGGTCGTTCAGATACAGCTGCACCTGAGGATAGCGGGTAATAACCTCCACCTCGATGGGTTTACCCTCGTGGCCGGGCCAGTTCCAAGACTCGACGGTAGGATATGTTCCCCACTGAGTCTCCTTGATCTTGCCGCGATAGCCGTCGGGCTCGCGCACAGCCATGTAGACGGTGTCGAGGTTATTATGAAGTATATCGCGGTAATAGCTTATGGGCTTGTGCTGACCTATCAGGTCGATATCGCCACACACACCTAAGTGCCAAGGCCATAACGGGCGCTCGTAGTGCTCGCCGGGAACCTGTCCCTCGTAGTAGTGACGGCCTATGCCGCTCTCGCCTAAATAATCGATGCCGGTCCACACAAAATCGCCGATGACGTAGGGCAGATCGCGCACCTTCAAGTAGTTGCTGAAAGCATCGCGAGGATACGACTCGGTCTGCCACACAACGCGCTCGGGCACGCGCTCATGGTCACCCTCGACCTTGTGTATCATATAATTATAACCTATGATATCGTGCTGGGCTGCCAGCGGGTCGTAGATTTCCCAGTCGGCGTCCCACGCTGCGAGAGCCTGTGTAACAGGGCGCGTGGGATCGAGGCGATGGCAAAGGGCGGCCATTTCTCCGGCGGTAGTAACAGCCTCGGGGCTCTTGCGCTCGAGAATCTCGTTGCCTATGCTCCACGCGATAATCGACGGATGGTTGCGGTCGCGGCGCACCATAGCCTCGAGGTCGGCAGGCCACTGTTCCTCAAACACTTCGCCATAGTCATGGGGTGTCTTTTTCTCGGCCCAGCCGTCAAATGCCTCATCGATTACGAGCAGGCCTATATGGTCGCAGGCATCGAGGAATGCCGGTGCCGGCGGATTATGGCTCGTGCGCACGGCGTTGAAACCCGCACGTTTAAGCAACAACGCCTTTCGCCACTCGGCGGCATCATACGATGCAGCGCCGAGCAAACCGTTGTCGTGGTGAACACAGGCTCCGTTGATCGTGATAGGCTCGTCGTTGAGGAAAGCCCCCTCGGCAGCGTCATAATCAAATGTGCGCAGGCCGAATGTTACTGTCTCCTCGGCCTGTACACCCTCTCCATCGGCCACCGTGAGAGTAGCCGTATAAAGCCGCGGTGTCGACGGGCTCCACACCTGCGGGTCGGGAATAGGGAAATCAAACAGTACCGGCTTTGCAAACTCGTTGTCATTAAACTCGATATCAAACACTTCGGGTTTCATGGCCACGCCGTCGGGACCGGTTACGATAAGTGTTCCGGTGAGGGTCGCTCCACCCTTGCGTTCATGGCGCGAATCAAGCACCATGGCCTCAAGCCGGCCTATAGCCATGCCGGGACGTATGCCGGGCGTGGTTACAAACATGCTCGCCGGCTCGATATACACAGGGTTGTAATGCTCGAGCCACACGGGGCGATAGAGGCCCGTACCCGAATACCAGCGGCTGTTTTTCTGATTGCTGTTGTCGACCGTTATCGCTACCGTGTTGTTACCTTTCTCAAGATAATCGGTAATATCGACACGAAAAGAGGTGTAGCCATATACGTGAGAATCAACCTCCTCGCCGTTGACCCAGACAGTCGGGTTCATGTATGCTCCCTCGAGATACAGCATGTATGTGCCCGGAAGCACACTGTCCACAGGCAGTGTGTACCTGTAAACGGCCTCAACTCCGGGCAGGTAACCGCCATCGTTGCCGGCATTGGCAGCCGAGTCGGGGTTGAACTGCACGCTCCAGTCATGGGGCAGGTTGATTTTCGTCCACTTGCGGTCGTTGAAATCGCGGTCGGTATATCCCGCGCGGTTCTCTGCAACCGTGCGCCATCCCTTGTCAAGGCGCACACGCTCGGCACCTGCCGCGTCTGAGACCGCAGCGCTGCCGGCAATAGCGATAATAATAGGTAATAAATGCTTCATTCTTAACCAATTGCTATATTTCTTTTATTATATTCTCTTCAGGCCCTATGTACCAGATGTAACCGCGCACGGTGGCATGTGTGCTACCCTTCACATCACGGCAATAACGCTCCACCTGGTTGACATATTTATTATGTGTAGCATTGTGGTTGAACGACTCAGGCAGCGATTCCACAAACTTGTAATCGACAACCTCGACACTGCCGTCGGGAAGCCATACAAGGCGGTCGGGGCGGCGGGTATCACCGCGCGAGGTCATGGTGCGCTCGGTGATCACGCGGTCGTACCCGTCAAACCATCTGCCGGCACCGGGATTGGCGAGAGCCGACTCCAGGCGTCGCCGCAGCTTCTCAGCCACATGCTCTTCAAGGCGATAGCGGTAGGCCTGCCGTTTCATAGCATAGTCGAGCCTCTCTCTCCCTGTCACAAGACTCATCACTGAGTGCAGGAAGTTGCCCACATGCCGTTGGTCGGCCGGATTGAACGGGTCGACGGCGTCGGGCTGCGTGCATGCGTGTGCTCGCTCTATGAATTCGCCGGTCGTGTAGCTCTTTAGTTCCAGGCGATTCTCGTCATACCTGTCATCGCGTTTCTCCTCCCGCGCCTTAGGCTTTGTAGGGCTGCCAAGCGTAAATGTCTCGCCGTCAAAGTCGGGAGCCAGCGGCACGAGCCACCGCTTGCTGCTTTCATCTATTTCAAGCCGGTCGATATACTCGGGCGTTACCATCGACAATGCCTCCGACAGGTAACCGCTGAACGATTCACCCTTTTTAAACGGTGCATAAACGATCAGCTCGGTCGTGGGTCGGGTCAAGGCTACATAGTTCACATTCAGCTCGTCAACCCTCGACTGGGCTATGACGTTGCTGCAGGCGTCGCCATATATGGCCGAGTCGACCATCTTGGTTGTTATGTTCAAAGGCATCGCGGGCGGGACATCCTCGGGATCGAGACCGAACAGCCCGAATTGGTCGCGGGGAAGGTCTACCCAGGCCGTGCTGCCGTTTTTGAACATCTCGCCGTCGGCAAACGGGATATGCACACAGGGGAATTCCAGTCCCTTGGCCTTGTGGATGGTCATCACCGTGAGGGCATTGCTGTCGGCCGGCGAGGTTATGCGGCTCTTGCTGCCGCTCTTGTCCCACCAGTCGAGAAAATTCTTTATATCATGGTTTCCACGTTGCGAGTATTCGATCACAAGATCTTGGAAAGCAGCGAGGAATAGATTGTCGTAAGTTTTGAGTTGCTCGGGAACAAACGTGTGGATTATGCGCTCCACCACTGCCGGCAGGTTGAGGCAATCCATGTCGAGCAACGACTTGATTTCACTGTCGGTCGCCCCGTCGTAGGGCTTCGTACGGTTATCGAGCAGAGCGGCTTCAAGAGCCTCAGACGGCGAGTAGGGATTACCGTCGGGATGTGTAAGGTGCAGGTAAAACTGGAAACGGTTTATAAGCCGCGCACGCCTGTAGGCATCGCTCTGGCGCTGCTCCGGAGCCTGGGTGCCGTCGGCCTGTGCGGCCGCTTTGGCGTCCACCTCAAGAAACTCCGGCAGGCTCACGAGTCGTAATATGCTTATTATCAACCTCACCGACTGAGCCATCGCGAGGCTCATAGCGTCCTCGCTTATGATGTCGAATCGAGGCAGGGGCGACAGCGGGTCGTTCATGAGCTTTAGAAGGTGCGATATGACCTTCTGCCCGTCCTCGTGGCCTCTCACAAGCACGGCAATATCGCCGGGACGATAGCCCGACTCGAGCTGCCTCATCATCTCGAGCATCATAAAATCAAGAGCTCCATCGGGCGAAGCCTCCGAAGCCGGCTCTATGTGAATCTTCACATAGCCGTGTTTTCCCATGCGGCGCTCGTCAATCTGCTGTATGATGTTGGTGTAGGTCTCAGTGGCCGAAAGCACCTCGGGGCGGCGTCCCGACTTTGCATCGACTATCTCGGCAAGAGCCCTGAACAGCGTGTTGTTGAATTTAACCACTTCAACGGCACTGCGCCAGTTGCTGTTATCCTTTATTTCCACACCTTTTATATCGACGATATCACCCGACCTGAATCGTGCCACGGCATCGCTCTCGACAGTCTCGCCAAGCAGCCTGGGATCGGAGTTACGGAAACGGTATATACACTGCTTCTCGTCGCCTATCACCAGGTCATCCTTGCCGCGGCCAAGGCTTTCCATGAGCAGCGGTTTAAGATTCTCCCACTGCATAGGCGACGTGTCCTGGAACTCGTCGATAAGAAAATGGTCAAGATAATAACCGAGCTTTTCATACAGGAACGGTGTCTCATCGTCGTTTATGAGCCCTTTCAGTATATTATTGGTTTCGCTTAGGAGTATGAGCGAGTTGTCACGGCAATACCTGTCGATATGATTCATTATAGTCGACAGCAAGCCGAAGATGTACACCCGCTTCACGAGTGGCCTGAACTCCCCTGCTATCCTCACATAATTCACATAATTCACCGCCAGGTCGCGACAGCGCGACAGGAAAGCCTCGCTGTGGCCATATTTCTTCATGCTCTTGTCGGTAACAGCGGCCCGGGGATCATCGGCCACCTTGGTCACCGATTTGTCGCTCGTCAATGCCTCGCCGGCAGCCAGTTTCTTGACAGCTTTTATAAAATTTGAAGCGAAAGCATCGGGCGGCATCGACCCGGCAAGCTCCTCGGCCTGCCGCGTGAGCTCTTTTAAAGCATCATTCTGTAGCTTGATAAGCCCCGAGGTGAATCTCACGAGCCTGTCGCGCCCGGCAAAGTAGGGCCTAAGCACATCGAGACGCCGCTTGAACTCCTCGTTGCTTATATCGTTGAGCTCCTTGACAAGCTGTCCATACAGGTGTGAACTGCGCGAGAACATATTGAACGACCCGCCCTCGGCCATGTTGGCCTGCATGAACTGGTACAGCCAGTCGCTCACCCAGCGCTGCTCCACCCACTCGGGCGAGTCGGGCAGCGTGTGATAGTTCAGCGCGTTGAACATCTCGTCGACTCCAAGCGATATAGCGAAGTGGTTGTTCAGCTCCACATTATAGTTATCGGGCAACTCAACCTCGCGCGTGAACATGCGCAGCACGCTCTGGAAAAAAGAGTCGATCGTGCTTACATTGAAATAGCTGTAATCATACAGTAGATTGGTAAGAGCCGCACGCGACGCCTCGCGAAGCTGCTCGATAGTACATCCAAGACCCGTCTCGGAATCAAGAAACTCGCGTGCGTATGCGCTCATGGCCGTCGTCTCGTCGGCGCGGTCGGGCGTAAGGCCGAGCTCACGCAACTCCTCTACTGTCGACATGCCCGCAAGGAGAGCAAGCTCCTTGATTATGCGGCGGGTCATCTCGTTGGTGGCCTTGTTGGTAAATGTTATGGCAAGTATGCGGCTGTGGTCGCTCGCATGTTTGCGTCGCAGACGGTAACGGCCATCCTTATCCTTGGCCGCTATAAGGTATTTTATGTATTCGCGGGTAAGGGTAAACGTTTTTCCCGACCCCGCCGAAGCCTTATAGATCTGCAACATATATAACTTGTCAAAATTAAGGAGAATAAATCGTAGGGACATGCTCCGGCATGTTTCATTGACGGTCGACTATCGCCATTGCAACCAAAATCTTTCGTCGGCGATAAGCCTATATCATTGACATCCGGAGCAGTCCCTCGGCAGCATTTATACTACCCGTTTATTTTAAATCCTTTGGCTCGCAGGTAATCGATTACTTCACGACGTCGTTCACCCTGTATCAGAATCTCGCCTCCTCTCGACGACCCTCCGGTGCCGAGACGCGATTTCATCTCACGCGCAAGCGACGCAATCTCGTCATCGCTCATCGTGAAACCCGATATAATGGTAGCCGTTTTGCCGCCGCGACCCTTGCGCTCAATTGCCACGGCAAGTTTATCGGCACAACGTTTAGGCTCATCCTTCTCGGGCATAGCGACATCCTCTCCCGCGGGCAGGTCGGGATTGTCGGCCATGAATTTTTTCAATGCATCTTCCAGACCGTTCATATCGAGTCCTCCATTATATCCAAAGCGTTCAACAGGTCGATGCTTATTGAATCCTCATCGATAAATATATCGCGCGAACCGCTCAGAGTACGGTCGAGCTGAGTCAGAATCTCGACATGTCGAGCCTCGTCGATGGGCACATTGTCATAAAACGCCCTCGCCGAGTCGCTGTCGGCCCTCATCGCGCTCTGATAGCATTGTGTCGCAGCAGCCGTATTGATATCAGTGTTGTCGACATCGCTAAGCTTCATATACACCAGCGACAGACGGCACAGTTCGGTAGCCCGTAGTGTCGACGTCGAGTCGGTCTTGAAAGTCTCGCATATCGATCGCGCCAGGTCGTAGTCACGGGCATCGATGGCCTGCTCGGCCGTAGCGATATCATCCGACGCTACGTCTATGCCCCTGCACGACACGCCACACATGGCTGCAAGACAAGTGAAAGCAAAAAATATGTGTTGTATCCGTTTCATTCAACCGAGAATTTGAGCCGCATGATCCTTGGTTTTGACCTCCTTGGGGCCAATAATGCGCTCAACTATACCCTGTGGATTGATAATAAATGTAGTGCGCAGCGTGCCCATATACTTACGGCCACACATCGACTTTTCGGCCCACACGCCAAACTCCTCCACAAGCTTGTGGTCGGTATCGCTCACCAGCGGGAACGGCAGAGCGTTCTTCTCGCGGAAGCGTACATGAGACTTGGCAGGATCCACACTCACGCCAATCACCTGATATCCGGCCGCGAGCAGAGCCTCATAGTTGTCACGCAGATTACAAGCCTGAGCCGTACAGCCCGGGGTAGAATCCTTAGGGTAGAAATAGAGCGCAACAGTGCGCCCGGGAAAATCACTGAGGCGCACCTGGCGCCCGTTCTCGTCACACCCCAACAAATCGGGTGCTTTATCGCCTATCTGTATCATGACAACAAAGATAATAATAAACCCAAACTTTTCAAAAAAAATCCCCACCCCCAACCCCCAATTCCTAATTCCAAACCCCCTCTTGCCAACCGCCAGCCCAGAGGGCTGCTCATCTTGTTAACCGCGGGCGCTTGCCGCCCGTGGCCAACCCCACACCCCACAGCCCCGACCCCGGACGGGGTCGAACACACCCCCTATAAACAATTCCTAATTCCTAATTCCCAATTCCTAATTCCTAATTTCCAATCCTCCCCCCTCTCGCCAACCGCCAGCCCGGAGGGCTGCTCATCTCGTTAACCGCGGGCGCTTGCCGCCCGTGGCCAACCCCGCGGCCCCACAGCCCCGACCCCGGACGGGGTCGAACACACCCCCTATAAACAATTCCTAATTCCCAATTCCTAATTCCTAATTTTATAACTACCTTTGCCCCGTAACAAATCACCAAAGAAATGATACAACAATTTGAATTCCAACTGCCCGCCATGACCCGCGGATGCCACCTCATCACAGGACACATCCTGCGTCGCATCCAGGACCGTCTGCCCGACGCCGGGATGCTGAACATCTTCGTAAAACACACATCCTGCGCGCTGACAGTCAACGAGAACGCCGACCCCGACGTACGCACCGACATGAACCGCATCCTCAATCACCTCGTCCCCGAAAACCAGCCCTACTACGAGCACACGATGGAAGGACCCGACGACATGCCCTCCCACGCCAAGTGCTCCATGCTCGGCGTTTCCCTCAACATTCCCGTGACCGGAGGGAGGCTCAACCTCGGTACATGGCAGGGAATCTACCTCTGCGAGTTCCGCGACTACGGCGGCCCCCGCAACATCGTCCTCACCATCTACAACTGATTTTCAACCGGCACCAACATCATGTCGATTGTGTAAAATAGTAAAAAAATGTGTATTTTGTGGGTAGAATCGCACATTTTTAGTAACTTCGCGCTGTTAAAACGTATCCTATTTATGTAAGATACTACCTAACATTGATAAGATTAAGATACTAATTCTAAACCAATAGATTACATAAATTATGAGTAAAGAAAAAAAAATCTTGACTTGTGACGGTAATCAGGCAGCCGCTCATGTGAGCTACATGTTCAGCGAGGTGGCCGCTATTTACCCCATCACCCCCTCTTCAACAATGGCTGAATATGTTGACGAGTGGGCAGCAGCAGGTCGCAAGAACATCTTCGGCGAGACAGTTCTCGTACAGGAGATGCAGTCGGAGGGTGGTGCCGCAGGTGCCGTTCACGGTTCACTTCAGGCAGGTGCGTTGACTACCACCTATACCGCTTCTCAGGGCTTGCTCCTGATGATCCCCAACATGTACAAAATTGCCGGCGAGCAGCTCCCCTGCGTTTTCCACGTTTCGGCACGTACCATCGCCTCTCATGCTCTTTCAATCTTCGGTGACCACCAGGACGTAATGTCAGTGCGCCAGACAGGCTTCGCCATGCTGGCCGAGGGTTCGGTTCAGGAGGTTATGGACCTGGCCGGTGTTGCACACCTGTCGACCATCAAGAGCCGCATACCTTTCGTTAACTTCTTCGACGGCTTCCGCACCTCTCACGAGATACAGAAAATCGAGGAAATCGACGCCAACGATCTCGCTCCCCTGCTCGACCGCGAGGCTCTCGCCGAGTTCCGCAGCCGCGCCCTTACCCCCGAGGCTCCCGTAGCACGTGGTATGGCCGAGAACGGCGACGTATTCTTCCAGCACCGCGAGTCTTGCAACAGCGCCTACGAGGCTGTTCCCGAGATCGTAGAGAACTACATGAAGGAGATCTCTAAGATCACCGGTCGCAACTACGGCCTGTTCAACTACTACGGTGCTCCCGACGCCGACCGCGTAATCATCGCCATGGGTTCTGTAACCCAGGCCGCACAGGAGGCTATCGACCACCTCACCGCTCAGGGCGAGAAAGTAGGTCTCGTAGCAGTTCACCTCTACCGTCCCTTCTCGGCCAAGCATTTCCTTGCTGCCGTTCCCGCTACCGCCAAGCGCATCGCCGTGCTTGACCGCACCAAGGAGCCCGGAGCCAACGGCGAGCCCCTGTTGCTCGACGTCAAGGACTGCTTCTATGGCAAGGCCGACGCTCCCCTCATCGTAGGCGGCCGCTACGGTCTGGCCTCGAAGGACACCACCCCCGCCCAGATTATCTCGGTATTCGAGAACCTCGCACTTCCCCAGCCCAAGGACCGCTTCACCGTGGGTATCGTCGACGACGTTACCTTCACATCGCTCCCCCTCAAGGAGGAGATCGCCCTTGGCGGCGCAAGCACCTACGAGGCTAAGTTCTACGGCCTCGGTGCCGACGGTACCGTTGGTGCCAACAAGAACTCGGTTAAGATCATCGGCGACAACACCAACAAATACTGTCAGGCCTATTTCGCCTACGACTCGAAGAAGTCGGGCGGCTTCACCTGCTCACACCTCCGTTTCGGCGACGATCCCATCCGCTCTACCTACCTGGTGAACACCCCCAACTTTGTAGCATGCCACGTACAGGCCTACCTGCACATGTATGATGTTACCCGCGGTCTCCGCGACGGCGGCACATTCCTGCTCAACACCATCTGGGACGGTGAGGATCTGGCCAAGAACCTCCCCAACAAGGTCAAGAAATACTTCGCCGACCACAACATCACCGTTTACTACATCAACGCCACCAAGATTGCACAGGAGATTGGCCTCGGCAACCGCACCAACACCATCCTCCAGAGCGCATTCTTCCGCATCACCGAGGTTATCCCCGTTGATCTCGCAGTAGAGCAGATGAAGAAATTCATCGTCAAGAGCTACGGCAAGAAGGGTCAGGACGTTGTCGACAAGAACTATGCAGCCGTTGACCGCGGCGGCGAGTACAAGCAGCTCACCGTCGATCCCGCATGGTCACAGCTCGCTCCCGAGGCTCCCGCAGCCAACGACGATCCCGCATTCATCAACGAGATCGTTCGCCCCATCAACGCTCAGGACGGTGACCTCCTCAAGGTTTCAGCCTTCAAGGGCATCGAAGACGGCACCTGGCACCAGGGCACCGCTGCCTACGAGAAACGCGGCGTTGCAGCCTTCGTTCCCGAGTGGCTCGAAGAGAACTGTATCCAGTGTAACAAGTGTGCCTACGTTTGTCCTCACGCTTCAATCCGTCCGTTTGTTCTCGACGCTGCCGAGATGTCGGCCGCTCCCTTCGCCGAGGAAAAGACCCTGCCCGCTATCGGCAAGACCATGGCCGGCATGCGCTTCCTCCAGGCTGTCGACGTTCTCGACTGTCTCGGCTGCGGCAACTGTGTTGACGTATGTCCCGGCAAGAAGGGCGTGAAAGCTCTCCAGATGAAACCCCTCGAGACCCAGCTCGACGTACAGGCCGAGTGGGAATACTGCGTTAAGAAAGTATCTTCAAAACAGAACCTCGTTGACATCAAGGCCAACGTCAAGAACAGCCAGTTCGCCACCCCGCTCTTTGAGTTCTCGGGCGCTTGCTCGGGTTGCGGTGAGACACCCTACGTGAAACTCATCAGCCAGCTCTTTGGCGACCACGAGATGGTAGCCAACGCCACCGGTTGCTCGTCGATCTATTCAGGCTCTGTACCCTCTACTCCTTATACCACCAACGCACAGGGTCACGGTCCCGCTTGGGCCAACTCGCTGTTCGAGGACTTCGCCGAGTTCGGTCTCGGTATGACCATCGCCAACGAGAAGATGACCGAGCGCCTCGCCGGCTTCATGAAAGACGCCACCGAATGCCCCGACTGCAACGACGAGATCAAGAAGCTCGCCGCCGAGTGGCTTGAGCTCCGCGACAACGCCGCCGAGACACGTCGCATCGCCGACGCCCTCATACCCCTGTGCGAGGCCTGCGGTTGCGACGTATGCAACAATATCCTCACCCTCAAGGGCTTCATCGTTAAACGTTCGCAGTGGATCATCGCCGGTGACGGTGCCGCCTACGACATAGGCTTCGGCGGTCTCGACCACGTGCTCGCATCGGGCAAGAACGTCAATGTTCTCGTTGTCGACACCGAGGTTTACTCTAACACCGGTGGCCAGGCATCGAAGGCTACACCTATCGGCGCCATCGCCAAGTTTGCCGCAGCCGGCAAGCGCGTGCGCAAGAAAGACCTCGGCCTCATCGCCACCACCTACGGCTACGTATACGCCGCACAGGTAGCCATGGGCGCCGACCAGGCCCAGACCCTCAAGGCCATCCGCGAGGCCGAGGCCTACGACGGTCCTTCGATCATCATCGCCTACGCTCCCTGTATCAACCACGGCCTGAAAGCAGGCATGGGCAAGTCACAGCAGGAAGAGGCCAATGCCGTTGCATGCGGCTACTGGCACCTCTGGCGCTACAACCCCGCCGTTGAAGCCGAGGGTCAGAACCCCTTCACACTCGACAGCAAGGAGCCCAACTGGGACGAGTTCGAGAACTTCCTCAAAGGCGAGGTTCGTTACGCATCAGTCATGAAGCAGTATCCCGCCGAGGCAGCCGAGCTCTTCGCCGCCGCCAAGGACAACGCCAAGTGGCGTTACAACAACTACCGCCGCCTTGCCCAGCAGCAGTGGGGCGTAGATCCCGAGGTCAAGGCCGTAGAAGACGCCAACAAGTAATCCACATCACCCTCATTAACACCAACGGGGCTGCGACATGTCGCAGCCCCGTTTTCATTCCCCCACCAAAAAAAATCTCACCCCAAGCCCCTAAAATCCCCCAAGGTATCTTTTTTGTCTCCGGCGGCCGCGATTAATCGCGCCCCCACAATCCTCGCCCCTCGCCCCCCGAACCTCGTACCTCGAACCTAAACCGCCTCGATTTTGATTACCACTTATATTGCAAGTGTGATACGTTTTCATTAATTTTGCACACATGAAACGTTATGACTTTGACCTTGTAATCGATCGCCATGGAAGCGGTTCTATAAAGTATGATGAGCTACGCACTAATTTTGGCTCAGAGGATTTAATTCCCATGTGGATTGCCGACATGGATTTCGCCGTGTGCCCCGAGATAACCGAGGCACTGAAACAGCGCATGTCACACCCCATCTATGGCTATGCCGCTCCGGCCGAGAGCTACTGGACCTCGATAATCGACTGGCTCGACCACCGTCACGGATTCAAGGTAGGCCGCCAGGAAATAACCTACATCCCCGGCGTGGTCAAAGGCATAGGTTTCGCCATCAACTTTTTCAGCAAACCCGGCGACAAGATAATCATACAGCCCCCCGTTTACCACCCCTTCAAGATAGTGACCGAGGGCAATGACCGCGTCGTGCTCCCCAACCCCCTCATCAAGACCGAGACATCCTATCGCATGGACCTCGAAGGACTCGAACGCCTCGCACGCGAAGAGAAACCCGCCATGATGATTCTCTGCAACCCCCACAACCCCGTGGGTCTGCAGTGGGACATGAACACCCTGAAGGAAGTAGCCCGCATAGCTCGCGAAAACAACATGGTGGTCGTGAGCGACGAGATACACGGCGACCTCATGCTCAACGGTCGCCCCCACATACCGTTCCTCGCCGCCGGCGAAGACGCCCGCGCCGTTGGAGTCATGCTCGGCGCCCCCAGCAAGACATTCAACATCCCCGGCATGGTCAGCTCGTGGTGTGTAGTCAAGAACCCCGAACTGCGCAACCCCTTCTTCCACTGGCTCGAGACCAACGAGTTCAACGCGCCTACATTCACCGCAACAATAGCTACCGAGGCCGCCTACCACAACGGTGAGCCCTGGCTCAACGAAGCTCTCGAATACATCAGCGACAACATCGACTTCACCGAGAAATACCTTGCCGAACACCTTCCCAAGCTCGGCATGGTACGTCCCGAGGCATCGTTCCTTGTATGGCTCGACTGCCGCGGACTCGGCCTCGACCAGGAGCAACTGGTCAAGCTCTTCGTCAACCGTGCCCACCTGGCCCTCAACGACGGCTCGATGTTTGGCGACGAAGGCCGCGGCTTCATGCGACTCAACGTCGCCTGTCCCCGCGAGGTGCTCAAGCTGGCACTCGACCACCTCGCCGACGCTCTTGCCTAAACCACACCTTTATGAATGCACACGTCACATACCCATCCGGCAACAACGGCCGGCAGCCCGTCGACATACAGCTGCCGCTATCGAAGAGCCTGAGCAACAGGCGACTCATCATCGACGCCCTCGCAGGCATCGAGACCCCGCGCCATGCCGTTGCCGTGTGTGACGACACCGATGCAATGCTTGCAGCCCTGTCGGCCGGAACCAAGGCCGACATCAACATAGGAGCAGCAGGCACCGCAATGCGCTTTCTCACTGCATATTACTCCGTTCGCCCCGGCTGCGACATCATCCTCGACGGCAGCGAACGCATGCGGCAACGCCCCATAGGCATACTCGTCGACGCCCTGCGACGCCTCGGAGCCGACATCACCTACCTCGGCCGCGAAGGCTACCCGCCCCTGCATATCAAGGGCCGCATACTCGACGGCGGAAGCATCGAGATCGATGCCGGCGTCAGCTCACAATACATCTCGGCGCTGCTCATGATAGCACCCGCTATGACCCTCGGCCTGCAACTCACCCTCAAAGGCTCCCCCGTTTCGCAGCCATACATCGCCATGACGATAGCGATGATGGCCAATCAAGGCGTGACTGCTACACAGCGCCCGGCCGACGAATGCGACTACTGCATCACCGTCCCCCCCGCGATGTACCGCGACAACGGCGGCTCCGGCAAGGTCGAAGCCGACTGGTCTGCCGCCTCCTACTGGTACGAAGTCACGGCGTTGACCGGCCGGCCATTCACGCTGAAAGGCCTGTCGCGACACTCGCTCCAGGGCGACTCATGCTTAAACGAACTGTTCTTGCCCCTCGGAGTCAAAACAACCTACAACAACGACAACAGCGTGACGATAACACGCCTTGATATCGAAAACGACGCCCCCTTCGAAGCCGACATGCAACTGTGCCCCGACCTCGCCCAGACCGTCGTAGCGACATACTGCGCACTCCGCCGCAGATTCCGCATCACAGGCCTGTCGACACTCCCCATCAAGGAGACCGACCGCCTCGAAGCCCTCCGCTGCGAGCTTGCAAAACTCGGTTACCGCCTCACGGTCGATCACGGTGACACCATCACCTGGGACGGCTCGACCGGCGACACAGCCACCGAGCCCGAAATAGCGACCTACAACGACCACCGCATGGCCATGTCACTGGCACCGCTTGCCGCTGTCAAAGGCCGCCTTTCCATAATCAACCCCGAGGTTGTTTCCAAGTCATACCCCGACTTCTGGCAACATCTTGCCGACGCCGGTTTCCAAATCCAACTGTCATGATAGTAGCCGCGATAATACTGGCATTTTTAATAGGCGGAGGACTGTTGCTGTACCTGCTCGACAAGCTATTCTACAACAAATCGAGCCAAGAGCCTGAAGAATCCGAGTCACAGGAGACGACCGACTCCGAGTGTTGCGGCATGCACATAACCTGTGAGAAAGATTCGCTCGTGGCAGGCCTTGACCGCGAATTACTCTACTACGACGACGAAGAGCTCGACACCTACCGCGGACGCACGGCCGACAGCTACACCGACACCGAGATCGAAGAATTTCGCGAAGTGCTGCTGACCCTGCAACCCGAAGAGATTGCCGGCTGGGCGCGAAGCATCACCACCCGTGGCATCACACTTCCAGCCGACGTGCGCGACGAGCTGCTCCTCATCGTAGCCGAAGCCCGCAACAGCAAGTCCGGGAACAACACCGACAAGGAGGGTCGAGCCTATGGAACTGCTTGAATACGCCTTTTTCCAAAACGCTCTCGCAGCCGTCTTTATCCTCAGCATCGCCTCGGCAATCATAGGGACATACATCATCACGCGTCGCCTCGTAGCCATCTCGGGTGGCGTCACCCACGCCTGTTTCGGCGGTCTTGGCCTCGGCTATTTCCTTGGCATCAACCCCGTTATCACGGCAGCACTGTTCGCCATAGGATCATCGGTAGGCGTCGAGTGGATGGCATCGAGACATCGCGTGCGTGAAGACTCGGCCATCGCCGTAGTATGGTCGGTAGGAATGGCCATTGGCGTCATCTTCGTGTTCTTGACGCCCGGATATGTGCCCGAGCTCAACTCCTTCCTCTTCGGCAACATACTCACCATCACCCGCGGCGACCTTATCACATTCACCATCTTCACCGCCATCCTCATACTCTTCTTCACATTATATTATAAGAAGATAATAATCTGCGCCTTCGACCGCGACTTTGCCCGCGTTTCGGGCCTACCCGTCAAGTTCATCAACTACACCATGACCGTGCTTGTAGCCGTGTGCATCGTCCTCACCATACGCCTTGTTGGAATAATGCTGCTCATGTCCATGTTCTCCCTGCCACAGATGACAGCCGAGATCTACTGCCGGCGCTTCAAACAGCTTGTATGGACATCGATTGCCGTATCGGCCGTCACCTGCGTGGCCGGACTCATGCTCTCGACGCTTGGCGACGTCCCCTGCTCGGCCATCATCGTAACACTCATGGCCGGCGTGTTTATCGCAGCCCGACTTTCAAAACCACTCGTAACCCTGCTCGCGACACGATGAAAATGACCGACCGCAACATATTTCTCATCGCCATAGGCATTCTCGCTCTCGCCGTCATAGCCGTAGGGTCATGGTGGGGCTACCGGCGCTACCTCTCGCCCGACATCGAGCCATCCCACGTCCTCTACCCCACCCGCGGACTCGACCTCTCGGCCCACAACGGCGACATCGACTTCGAGGCCGTACGACGCTCAGGTATGGACTTCGTAATCCTCAAAGCCACCGAGGGAGAATCATTCGTCGACAAAAAATTCCACGCTAATTACCACGCCGCCCGCCGGGCCGGACTGCTCGTGGGAGCCTACCACTTCTTCCGATTCGACTGCAACGGCCGCGTACAGGCCAACCACTTCCTCAACACCATCAAAGGACTCGAATTTGACTTTCCCCTCGCCCTCGACGTCGAGGAGTGGGGCAATCCCGAGGGCCACGACAAGGCCGACGTAGTCACCTCCCTCCACCACGCCATCAACCACCTCGAGCTACGCCAGCACGAAGTCATGCTCTACACCAACAAAGGAGGCTACCGCAAATTCATATCGACCAACTTCCCCGGCTACCCCCTGTGGATATGCTCCTTCACCGACCCACCCGGCCCCGCCCGCTGGTACCTGTGGCAATACACCCACCGCGGCACCGTCGACGGCGTCGACGGCCACGTCGACATCAACATCCTCGCCCCCGCCCCCTGATTCCCCCTCCCTTCTGTCATAGCATAAATATGTTCGGACTATATTACAGTTGAAGATTCCAAATCGAAGTGCAAAACTTTGAGATAGGAATAACTCATTCTCC
>CANDNO010000013.1 GCA_947386115.1 uncultured Muribaculaceae bacterium | reverse complement strand
ACCGAATTCTTCAAACAAATCGCTAATTTTGCACTTGCCAGTTGAACCTGCACCCGAGGCTTTGCATAGGACTGCAAATCAAGTTTTTTGCAAAAAGTTTGTGGGATTCAAAAAAAGTGCCTATATTTGCAGTCGCTTTTAGGGTTCACCCCTGTGCTTGTGGTGTGCCTTGAAGCAAAAAGGCCGGCCCATTCGTCTATCGGCTAGGACGCAAGATTTTCATTCTTGAAAGAGGAGTTCGATTCTCCTATGGGCTACTAAATAACAACTTATAAGATTTAAAGCTTTTTATTAACACAGTAATGGCAAACCATAAATCATCAATCAAGAGAATTCGTCAAACCGAAACACGCCGTCTGCGCAACCGTTATTACGAGAAGAGCGCTCGCACCGCTGTGCGTCGTCTCCGTCGCATGACCAACAAGGCCGAAGCTGAGACAGCACTTGTAAAAGTAGTCGCTATGCTCGACAAGCTCGCTGCTAAAAAAACTATCTCGAAGAACAAAGCTTCTAACCTCAAGAGCAAACTCACACTCTACGTTAACAAGCTCGCTTGATAACGGCTCTCGAGACTGCGCGAAGCTACTCTCATAAACGAAACAATTAACCGCCGCTGTCGCCCCCATCTATGGTGAGGCGGTACGGATGGTTAACGTGATGGCCCATTCGTCTATCGGCTAGGACGCAAGATTTTCATTCTTGAAAGAGGAGTTCGATTCTCCTATGGGCTACCACAATCGAAGCGAAGACATCGACCCTTCAAAGGTCTTGATGTCTTCGCTTTTAATGTGTACCTGCCTACATGGATTTCTGTCCTGTTTTTTTGAATAATTGAGCGAAAGATTGTAATTTTGTCATCAAAGATAATCGGCATTTTAATGCCTGACAACCAATCCTGTTTATGAAAGTAATTTTTGCTTTGCTCGCTCTATTGTCTCTTTCCTCGCCGACGCTCTATGCCGAGCAGGTCGAGTCGATAGCAGGCACGATTAAATCACTGATACACAACACACAAACAGAGTCGCTTACGATCACCGGCACAATCAATGCCGCCGATATCGATTTCATTAACAATCATCTTCCCAATCTGGTGACGCTCGACCTGTCGGGCGCTACGATAGAGGCATCGGCCGATGGTGCCGAGTCTAACACGTTGCCGGCTTACGCGCTGATGGGTTCGCGCATCAGCACTCTCACCCTCCCCGCCAACCTCAAGACGCTGGCCGACGGATGTCTCGCGGCATCGTCGATCACAAGCCTCATCATCCCCGAGGGAGTCGATTCAATAGGCATCGCCGTGTGCAACGGTTGCAATTCACTCGTCGAGGTGACTGTCCCGTCATCGGCCCTCGCGGTTCCCCGGCTTGCTTTCAAGGGGTGCACCGCTCTCAAGTCGGTTACACTCCCGCTGGGTATTGTTTCGATAGGAGCGCAATCGTTCTATGGATGCACCGCGCTCGAGAAAATAACAATCCCCGAGACCACCACCGCCATAGGCGACGAAGCTTTCAACGGCTGCACACGACTGAGCAACGTGAAATTTCCCTCAAGACTCAAATCGGTGGGTGAAGCCGCTTTCAGCAGCACCGGTATCGCCATGGCCGACCTGTCGGAGTGTAAAAACATGAAATTTTTGGGTAGCTGGGCGTTCAGCCACTGCCTCTCGCTGACCGAGGCCTCACTGCCTGAGTCACTCACAGAGGTGGGCGAGGGTATATTCTTCGACTGCACGTCGCTCGAAACCGTCGCGTTGCCGTCAACTCTTACCGAGCTGACCCCTTACATGCTGAAAGACGCATCGTTAACGTCGGCCGACGATATATTGACCGACGTAACACAGTCGGTTGGACGCTACGCCCTGTATGGCAACGAGCAGCTCACATTCATCAAACTGCCGGCATCGGTAGGCCGTATCGACGACAAAGCCATGGCCCGCATGGGCTCACTCACTCAAGTCGACGCCACCGGGCTGAAGGCACTGCCGGCTCTTGGCGAAAATGTCTTTGACGGTACCGCCGGCGCCGATGTCACGCTACTCGCTTCGGCTGCTATGGCCCCGGAGTTTGAAGCAGCACCCCAGTGGCGGGAATTCAACATCGTGATCGACGAGGCGAGCAGCGCCGACGCTCCTACGATCGACGCCCCTACCGACAAGGTCATGATACGCCACGCCGACAACACCCTTTATATAAAATCGGAACGGGCCATCGAAACCGTCACACTGCACGACATGCAGGGCCGAGCCATAGCCCGCGAAGCAATCGGCGGCAATAGCCTCGCTACAATACCAACGTCGGGAATGGCCACCGGAGTTGTAATTGTAACAATACAATTCACCGACGACTCGGCATATTCCATCAAAGTTAAGATCTAATACACTCCCCAGATATGAACACGAACTCTCCGGCCGACAACAGGCAACAGTCAACAGAAACCGTCATAGACCGCATACGCTACATCATGGCATCCAAGCGGCTGTCGCAAGCCGGGCTCGCACGCCTGCTCGGAGTCGACTCGGCCTACATGTCGAAGGTACTGTCGGGCCGCCTGCCGGTAACCGAGGGGTTCATCAACAAGATTGTCATCGACATGGGAGTGTCCAAGGAATGGCTCAAGTCGGGCACCGACATTCCATATTCCAAACCCAGCCACACTACCCGTATCGACGCGCAAGTAACACCCAAAGCCGCATGCAAGACCGGCATAGCCGTCTATGACATCGATGTCACGGCCGGAAGCGCCGAGCTTAGCCGCATGCTCACCGTCGACCGCATTATGGGCTACGTCGACATGCCGCAGATCAATCCCGAGTGTCTTATCGTGAGAGTGAGCGGCGACAGCATGAAACCTGCCATACCCAACGGCAGTTTTATCGCCATACGCCCCGTGAGCGCCACCGGCATCGTGTTCTGGGGGCAAATCTACGTTGTGGTTACCGAAAACTACCGCATGGTCAAATACTTGCGCCGACATCCCAACCCCGATTACGTAGTCCTGCACAGTGATAATCCCGATTATGACGACATAGAAATGCCACGAAGCGACATCCAGGGATTATATATTGTCGAGACAGTCATAAACTATGAGCGCCGTTGTTGAGTTATATATAAAGACACCGTTTCAACTATTAACCCTAACTCGTCACAGAACATGAACATTGTAAACCGCGTCTCACTTGTCGTCATCGCAACATTAACGACCCTGTCATTGTGGGCCGAGATTCCAGCGCGCTATTACTCGACTGTCAACGGCAAGAAAGATGCCGAGTTGAAGACAGCCCTGAGCAACGTGATATCAAAACGTGCCCAGGTCTCAAGCTATACCGACTACTACAACAACATGCCCCAGTATTTCAGAGTTACCGACGTGTACCCCGAGTCGAACCGCTGGTGGGACATGTACAGCAACATACCGCTGTATGCGCCGAGCTTCAAAGGCCTCAACCGCGAGCACTGTGTGCCCAAGAGCTGGTGGGGCGGTGCCACCAACATACCTATCTATGCCGACCTCAACAACCTGTTCCCAAGCGAGATGGATGCCAATATGAAGAAGAGCAACTACCCGCTCGGAGTGGTTTCGTCGACACCCACGTTCGACAACGGCGTGTCGAAGGTAGGCTACCCCTCGGCCGGACAGGGTAACGGCGCGTCGCGCGTGTTTGAACCTGCCGACGAGTATAAGGGCGACTTTGCCCGCACATACTTCTACATGGTCACATGCTATCAGAACACATCGTGGACCAATGTGTGGATGCTCCAGAACAGCAACTACCTGTCGCTTGCACCATGGGCTCAGCAACTCCTGCTCAAATGGCACCGTGACGACCCCGTGAGCCAGAAAGAGCTTGACCGCAACGACGAGGTTTACAAGATTCAGAACAACCGCAACCCCTATATCGACTATCCCGACCTCGTAGAGTATATATGGGGCGAAAAGAAAGGCGAACTGTTCTACGAGGAGAATGCCGGCCAGCCCACGGGCGACCCGGTGCTGATCACCCCCGTGCAGGACATGGCACTCGACTTCAGCCAGGTAGCTATCGGCAACTCTACGACAGCCAAGCTTTTCTTCAAAGGCGAGTATCTCAAGGGCACACTCTCCCTCGCCATCACCAAGCCGCGCGGCTACGAGAACGATGACCGCGCCTGCTTCTCGCTCGACGCCAAATCGATACAGACATCCTATGTCAACAGCGAGAATGGCTACTGGCTCACAGTTACATATAAACCCACTGCCATAGGTCAGCACTATGCCCGCCTTGTGGTGAGCGATGGCGGCCTTGCCGGCTCGATAGGCATAGCACTGCGAGGCGAAGCCTGCCCCGTACCCACCCTCAAGGCTTTCACCGCCTTGCCGCCCGAGGATATCACCGAGACGAGTTATAAAGCCGTGTGGGAAGAACCCGACGATGTCGTCGACTACTATATCGTGACACGCACACGCTACACCCAGGGAGCTTCGGGAACTACCGAGGACCTCCTTGCCGAGACCAACAGCCTGCTCATTGACGACTACGACCCGTCGATACGCGAGAGCTACCACGTGCGCTCAGTGCGCTTAGGCTACATGTCGCCCGAGAGCAACGAGGTATATGTCGACCTTGCCGGCATCGATGCCGTTACCGGCGACACCCCGCTGAGCGTGGCCTACGAGCCGGGCGGAATACGCTTCGTGTGTGGCACACCCCACACCAACGTCACCGTCTACGACATGCAGGGACGCACGGTTACCGTGGTCGACTATATCGAAAACAACAGCGTGGTGATGCTGCCCACGGGCGTTTACATCGTCACCACCGACCAGTGCCGACGACCCGTTCGCGTAATAGTACATTAAAAACTCGCATTAAGAATAAACCAGTCATTATCAACATTATACACACTAACCGCACATGCAATACGGTATTTTAGACTTTCTTGGACTGCTTGGAGCAGTAGGATTGTTCCTCTACGGAATGAAAGTGATGAGTGAAGGCTTGCAGAAAGCTGCCGGCGACCGCCTGCGCAGCATTCTCGGCTCCATGACACGCAACCGCGTCACCGGAACACTCACAGGCTTCTTTATCACGGCGCTCATCCAGAGCTCGTCGGCCTCGATCGTTATGGTCGTGAGCTTCGTTAACGCCGGCCTGGTATCGCTGGCACAGTCGATGGCCGTCATCTTCGGCGCCAACGTGGGCACGACATTCACGGCCTGGATGCTCACACTGTTCGGCTTCAAGGTCGATATCTCGGCCTACGCCATCCCGCTTATGAGTATCGCCGTCATCATGCTGTTCTCCAACAAGAGCCGCACAAAGTCGATGGGCGAGTTCCTGATAGGCTTCGCCCTGCTGTTCCTGGGCCTTGACATGATCAGCAACTATGTCCCCGACCTGCAGAACAATCCCGAGATGTTTGCCTTCCTGCAGAGCTATGCCGAGCTGGGCTTCAAATCGATGCTCATATTCTTCGGCGTGGGCTGCGTGGTGACGATGATCATCCAGTCGTCGGCAGCCACATTCGCTATCACGCTTATCATGTTCAGCCGCGGATGGATCGACTTTGACCTTGCATGTGCCATCGTGCTTGGCTCGGCCGTGGGTACCACCATCACCCCTATCCTCGCCTCGATGAGCGGAAACGCCGCCGCCAAACGCACCGCCGCCGGCCACCTCATGTTCAACATCCTCGGCTCGATATGGTGCCTGGCGCTATTCTACAAGTTCAGCGACATGATTCTCTGGATTACCGACCAGATAGGAACCGGCAACCCCAACAACCTGTACGACACCGTCAACAACCTCAAGGATTCCGACCCGCAGGTCTACAACCACCTGTTCGACGCCAAGCCCACCGAGGATGCCGAACTCAACCTGCGCATCGACTCGCAGATGCCGCTTATCAAGACCCTGCAGTTCCGAGCCTCGGTAGGACTGTGTGTGTTCTACACCACCTACAAGCTCATCAACCTGTTTATAATGATATGGTTTACCAAGCTCTACGTTAAGGTTGTGGAATGGCTCATCCCCGCCAAGAAGTCGGGCGACGAGGAGTTCCAGCTCAAATTCATCTCGGGCACACTGCTGTCGGCCTCCGAGCTCAATATCACCCAGGCCGAGAAAGAGATGTATGTCTATGCCGAGCGCGTCGGGCGCATGATCGATATGGCCCGCGAACTCGTCCACACCAAGCCGGGCAGCGACGAGTTCAACAAGCGCTACTCCCGACTGGAAAAATACGAGGAGATAAGCGACCGCATGGAGCTCGAGATAGCCAACTACCTTAACCGATGTGCCGAGGGACGCCTCTCCAACCAGTCGAAACGCCGTATCGCCGCCATGATGGCCATCGACTCTGAAATCGAGAGTATTGCCGACTGCTGCCTGGGCATAGGCAAGATTCTCCTGCGCAAACAGCAGAGCAACGTACACTTCAGCGATGAGATATACGGCAACATCGATACCATGTTTGACTACGTCAACGAGGCCATGATATCGCTGCTCAAGCTTCTTGAGAACTTCGACACCGTCACCGAGAACGACCTCATAGTATGTTACAACCACGAGCGCGAAATCAACAACATGCGCAACACCCTGCGCCTGGCCAACGTGTCGAATATCAACGAGCATCACTATGAGTATCAGAGCGGTATCTACTACATGGATATCGTATCGACCCTCGAGAAGACCGGCGACTACATTGTCAACGTGGTCGACACGATGAAAAACGAGTTCCGCACCGCCCTTCCCGCCAAGCGATGAAAGGAATCACCATATACGGAGCGTCAAGCCCGGCCATCGACAGGCAGTATCTCGACGCGGCACGCCGCGCCGGCGAGCTGCTTGGCGAGGCCGGTGTCGACCTTATATGCGGCGGCGGCCGCACAGGCATCATGGCAGCCGCCATCGACGGGGCATTGTCGGCCGGAGGCACCGCGACAGGTGTCCTGCCGGCATTCATGGTGGAGCGCTCGTGGCAGCACACCGGGCTCACACGCATGGAGGTGACCCCCGACATGCACAGCCGCAAGGAGCTCATGGCATCACTCTCACGCGGAGTCATCGCCATGCCCGGCGGAGTAGGCACCCTCGAGGAGCTGCTCGAGATCATCACCTGGCGACAGCTGGGACTGTATCAGGGCAACATAGTCATACTCAACACCGGCGGTTACTATGACCCGCTCATAGCCATGCTCTCCCGCTCTATCGAACAGCGCTTCATGAATCCCGACCACGCCACCCTGTGGATGGTGGCCGATACCCCCGAGCAGGCCGTAGCTCTCGTGCTCGACACCCCGGTCATCAATCGTCCGTTTACCCAGAAAATAGTGTGATATCACGCGAGATTACATATAATAACCTGTTTGGTCAAGATATCGACGGAGCCGATTTTTGCACCATCGACGAGGCACCGCTCGACAGCACGAGCATTGCCGCGACCACTGTTGCCCGCGACGTGTGGAGCAACGGCATCGCCCCCGTAGGCCGCCGCGACGACACGCAGCCATACTCGGGAGCCGTAGCCCTGCTCATCGCGCTGCTGGCTCTCGTAGCTTTCCAAGCCCCACAGCTGCGCCGCATCCTGTCGAGTCTCGACACCGACCTGCTGGGTGTAAGACGCCGTGCCAACGCCTTCGACAGCCACACCACGGCCGAGTCGCGCACCCTGGCCCTGCTGCTGTTCTTAGGCTGCACCTGCCAGGCCATCCTGCTTGCCGTGGCCATCGACCCGTCGGCGGTCTCTAACGGCCCGTTGCTGGGAAGCATAACCGCCCTCTCGGTGGGCTACTACCTGTTCCAGTATGCGGCCTACAGCGTCGTAGGATATACATTCACCGACAATATCAACGCCGCCCAGTGGCGACACGGTTTCAACCTCTCGCAGGGCGTGCTGGGCCTGGCTCTGGCCCTACCCGCCATCACCATACTGTACTATCACGATGCCACCCGTTTGTTACTTATTGTCGCATTAATCCTGTACTTGATAGCAAGAATTGCATTTTTATGCAAAGGTTTTAGAATTTTTTACAACCAATTGCCCTCTATAGTGTATTTTATTTTGTACCTTTGTACCCTTGAAATCATTCCGGTCATATTGGTTGTATCAGTCGCCCGGCGGTTGGATCAGCTGATGTGATTCGGTAGCTGTTTCTACATATTGTGAAATAACTATATCTCGAGACGTGAAAATCAATAAGATACTTGTTTCTCAGCCCAAACCCGCTTCAGAGAAATCACCTTACTACGACATAGCTGCCAAGTATGGCGTTGAACTTGTGTTCCGTCCCTTTATCAAGATTGAGGGACTGAATGCCCGTGAGTTTCGCCAGCAAAAAATCAATATACCCGATTACACAGCGATTATTTTCACAGCACGCACGGCCATCGACCACTTCTTCCGTCTGGCCGAGGAACTGCGCTACAATATACCCGACACACTCAAGTATTTCTGTACCAGCGAGTCGATAGCACTTTACCTGCAGAAGTACATCGTTTACCGCAAACGCAAGATTTTCTACTGCGAGAACGGAAAGATAGCCGACCTCGTACCCCTGCTGGCCAAGCACAACAAGGAAAAATACCTGTATGTCATCAGCGACGTGCACAAGGAGGACCTTGCCCTGCTCGACAAGGGTAAGATCAACTACACCAAGGCTGTGATGTACCGCACCGTGAGCAACGACTTCGAGCCCGGCGAGCCCCTCGACTATGACGCTCTGCTGTTCTTCAGCCCCGCCGGAATCAACTCGCTCAAGAAGAATTTCCCCGACTTCGACCAGACCAATGTAGCCATAGGCACCTTCGGCACCACTACCGCCCAGGCTGTCAACGATGCAGGCCTGCGTCTCGATTTCCAGGCCCCGTCCCCCAAGGCCCCTTCAATGACTGCGGCTCTCGACCTGTTTCTTAAAGAACACATGGATCCCAAGCCCGAAGAATAATCATGCCCCGGCTCACTCTCCCTAAACCCACCAAGCTTTGCAACACCACGGCTGTGGCTCGCCTTTTTGAACGCGATGCCGCACAGGGCGCCGTAGCTTTTCCGCTTCGCGCCGTGTGGCGTTCCAATCCCGGCCGCCACAGGGGTGAATCGCTGCAGTTCATGATTACCGTGCCTAAAAAGAAACTGCGCCATGCCGTCGACCGCGTGACCATGCGCCGGCGCATACGCGAAGCCTATCGCCTCTCACGCCACGAATACCAGTCGCGCCTTGGCAGCGACGACCGTCTCGACATCGCATTCATTTATCTGGCCGACAGGCTGATGCCTTACCACATGATAGAACGCGCTATGAACCGCATCCTGTCGCGCGCCATCCCGCGGCCCGTCGACGAGGCTGCGACAGCTCTTCCCGAGCAAAACAACGACAGTCATGAATAGCCTGAGCCGGGCAGTAGCCCGCATACTGTCGCTTCCCGTCCTTTTCTATCGCGCTGCAATATCCCCTATGTTGCCCCCGTCGTGCCGGTTCACCCCCACATGCTCCGAGTATGCCCTCGAGGCGCTGAAAAAACATGGACCGGTGAAGGGTAGCTACCTCACTATACGCCGCATTCTGCGCTGTCATCCCTGGGGAGGCAGCGGCTATGACCCCGTGCCATGACACTGACCGATTTCCATACCCACCGCCTCGATGCCGCCGACGCGATTGTTTCATTATCGCCGGACGCAGCCCGGTCATTCCTGCGTGAAAATCCGCAGGCGAAGATATCCGTTGGCATTCACCCCTGGGACACCGACAAGCGCGTCGATTTTGAGCTTCTCGGCACCGTAGCAGCGCTTCCTGAGGTTGTGGCGATAGGCGAGACCGGGCTTGACAAGCTGCGTGGCGCGCCGCTCGAAGTGCAGGCCGACACATTCATCCGGCACATAGAATTGAGCGAGCGACTGCACAAACCGCTGATTATACACTCGGTCAAGGCCACCGACCTGCTTCTCGAAATAAAACGCAATATGAAGCCGTCGCAACCATGGGCGATACATGGTTTCAGGGGCGGCCCGCAACTGGCGGCACAGCTTCTCGACCATGGATTCTATCTGTCGCTCGGCGAACATTTCAACACGGCAACGGCCGCGATTATTCCCGATGACCGCCTGCTCGCCGAGACCGACGAGTCGACACTCGGCATCGAGGCAATAATCGACCGCATAAGCGCCTGTCGTAGCTCACGACCGCCCGTGGAAGCCACGCTCGCTCACTTCCTTGACCCGGCGTTGCGAGGATGATAGGTGAGAATCTCGTCGCGCAGGTGTGTGCGGTCGAGGTGGAGATATATCTCTGTGGCAGCTATCGATTCATGCCCAAGCATCTGCTGTATGGCACGCAGGTTGGCACCACCGTCGAGCAGATGGGTTGCAAACGAGTGTCGCAGGGTGTGCGGTGAAATCGTGCGCCGTATTCCCGCAAGATCGGCCAGCTGTCTCACAATGCGAAAAATCATAGATCGCGACATGCGCGTGCCACGGCGTGCGCTCACAAACAGGTAATGTTCCTCACCGGCTTTGGCTTCGATCGTGGCCCGCACTTCAAGATAGTCGGCGATGGCACGAATTGTGGGCTCGGCCAGTGGCACGAGGCGCTCCTTGCTTCCCTTGCCGCGCACCACGAGATACCCCTCGGTGAGATACAGCCTGCCTATCTCGAGATTGCACAGCTCGCTCACACGCAGCCCGCAGCCATACAGCACCTCGATGATAGCACGGTTGCGCACGGCCTCCTCGCTGTCGGCATCGATCGAGGCCACCATTGCATCAATCTCCTCGACCGTCAGAAACTCGGGCAGATGCAGGCCTATAAGCGGCGCCTCAAGCAGCTCGGTGGGATCATCCTCGATGTATCCCTCCATTCTCATGAAGCGGAAAAACGAGCGCAGGCCCGAGACGATGCGCGCCTGTGACCGGGGACTTATGCCCAAGTCATGAAGTCCGGCCATAAACTCCTGGATATCGGCCAGCTCTACATGCCGCAACATAGTGGCTTTTCCCGAGAGCCAGCCCAGGAATTTATCGATATCGTTGAGATAGGCGTCGCGGGTATTCTCGCTGAGACCACGCTCGAGGATGATATGGGCGGCATACTCGCGCTGCAGCTTCTTGACATCATGAATGGGACGCATAATCAGAAATATAGTTCGAAATGCTGGCGCGGAAGGTCCCGGCGCCCCACGGCTATGAGCGTGCGGCCGTTGCTGAAAGTCATGCCGTGATCGTTCAGTCCGGCAACCGCCCGGGCTATCGATGGCGATGAATCCACATCAAGGACGAGCACCGTCCCGCCGCGTTCAAAACAGTTCACAGCCTCGGCAGGCGTGATTGCCGAGCCCTCACCTATCACGAGCATATCGGGATTCTCGCTGTCAATGACAATAGCCGAGTCGGTGAGTACAGCCACACGGCCGGCCGCTGGAGCAATGGCTCCGGCAGCGCGGAACGACTCCGGGCGCAGTCGGCTTATGAGCCTTACGAGCAGCCGCAGGTCCCCTTGACACTGTGCCGGCATAGCCTCGATGGTGTCGTAGATGTAATAGGCCGACGGCTCACGAAGCGTGTTCATGAGCATGTCGTAGGCAAACGGTGAGTGTATGCCGAAGCCCTTACTGTGTCTTAGCCTCGATGGGGCTTTCCACCAGCGTCGTTCAAGCATTGTTTTTCTTGACGGCAAGGGCTATGGCGGCTATGAGCCACAGGTAGATCAGCAGTATGGCAATCGTAGCGACCGTGCCGGTGACATGGAGCGACTTGGGGTCAAACTTCATGGTGAGAGTTCCCTCGCCGGCGGGCAGGTCGATGGCTCGCAGAAGGTAGTTGACGCGGCCTATGGGCAGCTCCTCGCCGTTGCCCAGAGTAGCGGTCCATCCCCAGGGGAAATAGACCTCCGAGAATACCGCGAGAGCACCGTTGGCGGTGTTGAACTTGTAGGTAAGCTCGTTGGGAGCATAATCGGTGAGAGATATCGTATCGCCCGGAACCATACGCCCTATAGCGGCACCGAGCACATCGGCAAAGCGGCGGTCGGCAACGGCGGTCGTGGCCGGGTCGATGTCATCAAGAGCGGCCATCTCGGCATCGGCTCCGTCGACGATCGTGAGCGTGTCGACAAGCCATGCGTTGCCAAGGGCATCGGGGTTGGGAATCACACGCCCTTCGGGATCAATTATATACTTGCCGTTGAGCATGTTGATGACATTGAGATTGCTCTCGCTGAAGCTGCCCGAGGCGGCCGGCAGCAAGTGGCGCTCAATCATGTCCTGGTAGCGTGTGAGCTTAGCGGCATGATAGCCGCCGAGCGACTTGTGGTAATAGCTCGGAGTGGCCGACTGGAAGAGCGATCCCATGGGCATGACGCGATAGTAGCCGTGATCTTCAAGAATCACACGGTCGGCCTGGGTCATGGGAACCTGTGCCGTGGCGGGAGCGGGGGCAATGAAGCTGTCGTGGTCGACATATCGCTTGTCGACGCTGTAGAGGTCGATGAGAACGAGCACTCCAACGACAGCGGCCGCTATCTGCTCCTTGCGGTTGCTCATTCCTATGATGATCGAACAGCCGGCAAGCAGGATGAGCAGGAGGCTACGTGCCGAGTCGGCGCTTACCATCGAGTGGCGAAGTTCGGTCACCACGGTGGCAATGCGGGGATTGGCGATAGAATAGGCATTGACAATATCGGCTCCGTAACCCTGCTGCTGCAGGCTCTCGCCTATCATGACAGCTATCTGGCGGTCACCCTCGCTTATGGCGCTGCCATACACTCCGGGGAATAACCATCCCAACAGGCACAGGAAAGCCACACCGCCGAATGTATATGACACGATGCGCATGTTGCGGCGACATTTCTCGACAGGATCGGTCAGAACCTTCTGCAGGGCCATGATACCGAGAACGGGCATGGCGAGCTGGGCAATGACAAGTATCGACTCGGGCGTGCGGAACTTGTTGTACATGGGCACGATGTCGATAAACAGGTCGGTCAGCGACATGAAGTTACGGCCCCACGCCAGCGCTATCGACAGCACCGTGGCTGCAATGAGCGCCCACTTGACAGGCCCCTTGACAACGATACACCCCAGGATGAACAGGGCGAAGATAATAGCGCCCACATAGACCGGACCGTTGGTACCCTCGGGCTCACCGAAGTATTGCGACACAAACTGTTGGATGTATTGCTGCTCGAACGCCTCCAGGCCGCTGTTGCGCAGGGCCTCGTCGGCGCCGTCGATATCGGCGATATTCATCTGCTGCATCTGGCCACCAACGGGCTTGGCCGATGCTCCACCCTTGACGTTGGGAATGAGCAGCGAGAATGTCTCGCTCACGCCATAGCTGTACTGTGTGATATACTCGCGGTCGAGACCGTCGGCAGTGCCGGCCGACGCGTTGCCCTGCGTCAGCTCCGAGTGGCCGCCGCGAATGGTCTCGGCAGTGTATTTGTAGGTATTGTAGAGGCTCGGAGCATTGGCAGCGACGGCAAGAGCCAGGGCCACGATGAGCGACACGCTGCTCTTTACCCAGGACATGACTTCTTTCCTTACGATTGACCTTACGAGGTAAGCTATGGCCAGAATGACGATAAGGAAGCCGAAGTAGTAGGTCATCTGGATATGGTTGGCGGCAATCTGCATCATCAGCGAAAGTGCCGTGACAGCTCCGCCGGCAATACGATGGCCGCGATAGGCAAGGATGATGCCCGCAATCGTAGGCGGCACATAGGTGAGCGTCAGGAACTTCCATATATGGCCCGCACCTATTATGATAATGAAATAGCTCGAGAAGCCCCAGGCCACGGCACCTATGAGAGCATAGTACCAGCGACGGCGCAGGGTGATGAGCAGCCAGTACATACCCATCATCATCATCATCACGAGACCCGATGTCGTGGGCAAGCCGAGCGAATAGACCTTACCGATCCATTCAAACAGTGAGTTGCTCGGATAGGAAGGAGCAATCTGGAACGTAGGCATACCGCCGAAGAGCGAATTGGTCCAGCGCGTAGTCTCGCCCGTAGCCTCGTTAAAAGCACGAGCCTCCTCGCCATTGGCGATGCCCTGCATCACGTCATGCTGCCGCAGAGTGTTACCATCCATCGAGTCGGGATAGAAAAACGCCAGCGAGATGACAGCCATCACCACAATCGACACAACCGAGCCCCACACCTGGGGACGAGATATAACTTCTTTAAAATCAAACTTCATATCGTAACGTATATAAGGAACGACAAATTTAGCACTTTTTGTCCACAAAACATCCCCTTCGCCCCCGAAAACCCAAGCTGTACATTATTAATAGCCGGTCCGACAACAAATATTAACGCCATAGACACCGGGAGCAGCGCCCTCAATGATCGCCCATCAACAATCGAGGTACCAATTGGCGGCTCGGGATTCCGGCTCGCTTGTATATATAAAGTGAGTGGCGACACGGACGTCGCCACTCCTATAGGGGCACAAATATTGTTTTTGAGGTATTGCCAAATACGTGAGACGTCAGTCGTGCTCGACGGGAATCTGACGCTGGATGCTGTGGTCGAGCGAGATGAGGGTCTCGGTGGTGGTGACGCCGTTGATCATCTGGATCTTGTCGTGCAGAATCTCCATGAGGTGCTCGTTGTCGCGGGCATAGAGTTTGAGAAGGAGGGTGTAAGGACCGGTGGTGTAGTGGCACTCAACGACCTCTGGAATCTTTTCGAGTTCGGGAACGACATCGCGGTACATGGCTCCGCGCACGAGGTTTACGCCGATGTAGGTACATGTGCGATAACCCAGAGTCTTGGGGCTTACATTGTAGCCCGAGCCGGTGATGATGCCTACGTCAATCATGCGCTGGATGCGCTGGTGAACGGCAGCCCGCGACACTCCACACACGAGCGCTACGTCTTTCGACGGTATGCGGGCGTTGCGAATTATGATATCAAGTATCTGACGGTCGAGGTTGTCGATTTTTTCCATGTTCAATAATGTTTAATTAGATTTTCGGTTTACAAAATTAAACATTCTATTTCTAAAAATAAAGCAATTTGCTATAAATAGTGTGAAAAATACCCCGTCATGTATTGATGACGGGGTAAATAACATTGCCATAATGGCAAAATGCTTTTTCGGCAATTATTTCACGATATCAACGATTTCAACCTCGAAAACGAGTGTCTCGTTGCGGCCGATTGTCTCGCCCTGGCCCTGAATGCCATAGCCGAGGTCGCCGGGGATAACGAGGGTAGCCTTACCACCCTTGCCAAGGAGCTGCAGACCCTCGGTGAAGCCGGGAATGAAGCGGCCGGCGTAAGAGGTCATGGGCTCTTCGCGTGTCTGGTCGAATACGGTGCCGTCGGTGTGCATGCCTTTGTAGCGGAGCTTGATGCGGTCGTTGGCCTTCACGAGGTCACCGGTTCCGGGCTCGTCGATTTTGTAAACGAGGCCGCTCTCGGCGCGGGTGTAACCGGCGTTGTTAACGAGGCTGTCGGCATAAGCTGCACCCTTGGCCTTGTTCTCGATAGCTTCGGGCGATGCCTCGAGGCGAGCGTTCTCCTTGTCCTGGGCATACTGCTGTGCACGGTTCATAACCTGCTGGAATGCCATCTGGTAAGAATAAGCATCACCGATAGAGTCGGCATTGAAAGTCTTCTCGAGAGCCTTGATCATAACGTCGGCGTTTGCAGGAATCTGCATCTGCACGGGCATTTGTTTAGCGGCACCCCAGATCTGCATACCGGCCTGAACACCCATAATATAGGCCAAATCAGCTGTATCGCGGTTTGCAATGGCTTTAAGACCACGTATGAAGTCGGCCTTGTTGAAGTTAGCCTTCTCCTCGTCGCTCATACGAGCGAGCTGCTGATCCATGCTTGAACGGAAATTAGCGCCAAGGTATTCACCATAAGCGTTTGAAAGAGAATCGCCCAGAGCGATATCGGCATCGCTGTTGGCGTTGCCGGCCGACTGGGTCTTGTCACCGCAAGCGGTGAAGCCGAGAGTAACGGCGGCAGCACAGAGTGATAAAATAATTTTTTTCATAAAAGCTTTTATTGAATTTAGTATTATTGATAGTTTCTAATGATTAAAGGTCATCGCTTGATGACTTCGTGCATCGTGATGGTGAAGTCGAGGGCGGCATTGCCGGGAATCACGCCCGCCGTACCGCGATTGCCATATCCCAGCTCGGCCGGAATGATAATGCGGTAAGTTCCACCGGGTTTCATCATCAGCAGGCCCTGTGTGAATCCCGGTACGAGACCCGACACGGGGAATGTGACATCACTGTCCGACGAGTCGAATACCTCACCGTTATACAGCTTGCCGGTATAGGTCACGCGCACCGAGTCGTCGAGCGAAGGACCCTCGCCCTCACCCTCGGTGATGACTTCAAACAGCAGGCCCGACGGAGTTGTAATAACCCCGTCGCGGGCAGCCTCGCGGGCAAGGAATTGCTTCTGCGACTCGACGCTGAGCGTGTCGGCAGCCATCTGCTGCTCATACTTGCGGCTCATGTAATCGCTCAGATAGCGGTCGGCACTCGTAGGAGTGAAACCGGTCTCACCGCCCGCAAGCGCAACACCAAGAGCCTTGATAAAGGCCTCGCGGTCGATAGGAAATCCGAGCTGACGCATCTGGCCAAGGCGCTCTACGATAGTAAGTCCCTGCAGTACACCCTGATAATACGGCTCCTGCTCGGCCGAGACGTTGAACGCATCGGTGATTCCACGCACGAAAGCATCGGTGGCATTACCGTCGCCGGCATAGTTCTGCTCGAGCACAGGCATCATGTGGCTGCTCCACACCGTAGCCAGTGCAGCCGACACGGTATCGGCAGCCAGAGAATCACCCGGCAACGCAGCGGGACGAGCCCACGAAGTAGCCGCAGCCAGCAGTAGAGCCAGACCTAATACAAAGCGTTTCATTACTTTCCGATAACCTTGAGTAACTCGACGTCGAAGATAAGAGTCGAGTTCGGGCCGATAACATTGCCGGCACCCTGGGGACCGTAGGCGAGCTGCGAGGGAATGAAAAGACGCCACTTAGAGCCGGCCTTCATAAGCTGCAGAGCCTCAACCCATCCGGGGATAACCTGTGTAACGCCGAAAGTAGCGGGAACGCCACGCTCAACGCTCGAATCAAATACGGTACCGTCGATGAGCTTGCCAATGTAGTGAACCTCAACCTGGTCGGCAGCAGTGGGCACAGGGCCGTCACCCTCGTGGAGCACCTCATACTGCAGGCCACTCTCGGTTATCTTAACCTCGGCACGCTTGCCATTCTCGGCAAGGAAAGCCTCGCCGGCCTTCTGATTAACCTCGGCCATCTTCTGGGCGGCCTCACGCTGCTTAGCCTCCATCTCGCCAAAATATTTCTGTATCACGGCCTTAGCCTCGTCGTAGCTCATTTTGGGAGCCACACCGTCATAAACGGCAGCAACGCCGTCGGCGAAGTCCTGAACGTTAATTGATTCAATGCCCGAAGCCTTGAAATTGTTACCCATGCTCAAACCCAGAGCGTAGCTGAGCGAGTCAAGTTGCTTGTTATCCATATTAATAATATACTTTTTAGTTTAAACGATTGAAAATTAGCCGGCTCGGCCCCTCTGAGGCACCCGGCCTAAAATAAAACAATATAACCTCGCAAAGGTAGGTTAAAAAACCTCCCCGCGCCCCCACATTTATAATAAAAAATATTAAAAGCGCTATTGATTGGTCAAAACGGGGCGGGCATAGTGCATTATGTGCTCCATGTCGTTCCACAGCGAGGGGATGAGCGGGAGCATCTCGCGCTTGAAATGCTCGAAGAGGCGGTCGGTGAACCGGTGGGGATCGACTTTGGATGAGTCGATGTCACTCTTTTCACATACTACTCTGACGATATGGGCGATGGTGCCGAATCCGAGGTATGGCTCTGAGTCGCAGTCGACGGGCGGCCGGTTGAACATCGTGCTGATGTCGAGCGTGACGGCAAGTCGGTCGATACTCTGAGCTATGAGCGGTTGACCGTCGGGGCCTATTAATGTATAGGAGGTTTCGTCGGGGAGGGTGACTGTGATATACCCGCTGTCGTCAAACGTCAGGGCGTCGATGTCGACAAGGTCGACCGATGCGCGTGAGCCATCCTCGTCGGCCAGTGACAGGCGGGTGCGTGCCACCAGGTTGTCGACCCAGCGGTCAAAGTCGTGGCCGTGGAAATTGCGATGTACCGGGCGGCCGTGGTTGTCGCGTTCCGTTCCTCGCTCGCTCTCGCTGTAATGAAACAGCCTGTCAAGCAGGCTCACCGGGAAAAAGTTGTCGCCGTGAATGTCGAGGTTATCGTTGCGGCGCAGGCGGTCGCCGAGATATATTTCAATTGATTCGTAATCGAGTGTGGTTGACATAAGGAAATCATTTACGAGATGAACAACGCAAAGTTACATTTTGCCGTCGTGATTTGTTAAAAAAATGCAATAAAAAGTGTTAATCGATATAGTTGCAGCGGCAAAGCAAGGCCGCTGTGCGGCTCGCGGGGTGGTCGGGGGACTTGCGGGTGTGGTGGAAATGATGTACTTTTGGGGGTATGGATACGTTGCAGTTTGCCGAGAGTATTGTCGATTCGCTGCCGTTTGAGCCTACCCACCAGCAGATTGGGCTTATAGCGGCTCTGGCTCGCTATTGCTCGTCGGCGACACCGAGCGATACGGTTTTCCTGCTCAACGGTTATGCCGGTACGGGCAAGACGTCGGTGACGGGTGCGCTGGTTAAAGCGCTGCCGTTGATAGGCATGCGGGCGGTGCTGCTGGCTCCGACGGGTCGTGCGGCCAAGGTGCTGTCGGCCCACGCGGGACATCCGGCCTGGACCATTCACCGTCGCATATATCGCCACGCCTCGGTAGCGCAGGGTATGACAGGGGTGACGGGTGTTGCCGAAAACCGCTCGACCAATACCGTGTTTATCGTCGACGAGGCTTCGATGATATCGGCCGAAAACGTCGGTGGGACCAACCTGCTTGAGGATCTCATCCACTATGTGTTCAGCGGGGTGAACTGCCGCCTGATACTGAGCGGTGACACCGCACAGCTGCCTCCGCCCGGCAGTGAGGAGTCGCCGGCGATGTCGCCCGATGTGTTGCGCTCGATGGGCCTGCGGGTGACGCGGGCGGTCATAACCAAGACGGTGAGACAGAGCAGCCGTTCGGGTATTCTTTACAACGCCACCAGGCTGCGACGCGACATGCTGCTTGACCCCATACCTGTTCCGCGACTCGTCGTGTCGCCCTTCAGCGATGTGTCAGTCACCGAAGGAGAAGACCTGCAGGATGCACTTGACAGCGCCTATGCCCGTGACGGTGTAACCGACACGCTACTGATAACGCGCAGCAACAAGCGTGCGGTGCAGTTCAATCTGGCCATACGCTCGTCGATTCTCGACTATGAGACCGAGCTCGTGAAAGGGGAGCCGCTAATGATTGCCAAGAACAATTATTTCTGGACGCGCGAGATCAAGGAGGTCGATTTCATAGCCAACGGCGACATTGCAATCGTTGAAAAGATCTATGGGACCGAGAGCCGCGACGGCATAAGGTATGCCGACGTCGCACTGAAGCTTCCCGACCATGGCGTGACTCTCGACACGAAGATAATGCTGTCGTCGCTCGTGAGCGAGGCTCCCGGCCTCGACCCCGAGCTTCAACGGCTCCACATGGAGAGCTCGCTGAACAATCCGGAGCTCTTTGCCGCCGATACTCCTTACGATCAACGGTTTGCCCGTCTCAAGACCGATCCGTATTTCAATGCCCTGCAGGTAAAGTATGCCTACGCCGTAACGTGTCACAAGGCTCAGGGCGGCCAGTGGAAGTCGGTGTTTGTCGATATGGGCATGATCCAGCCCGAGGCTTTGACGAGTCTTGACTTCTACCGCTGGCTTTACACTGCCACGACTCGCGCGGTGGAATCGGTGACATATATATCGCCTACGCTCGCCGTTCAATAAAATCGTGCTCATAAACGTTATAATAAAGAGTATGAGACGCCTATTGATGATATTAACGTTGATGCTGTCGGCCACCATTGTGATGCCGGCGGTCGACCCTGTCGTGCTCGAGATGGACCCGGGCCACGGCCGTCAAAAGGTGTTCAAAGGCAAATATCACACGATCACCGAGGATGGCGATACCGTCCTGATGCTGGTTATGAACGAGATAACGGTATTTCCACCGCTGAAGTTCAAAAACAAGAAAGAGGAGGAGTTTTACTGGCGCACGGTGCGAGATGTCAAAAAGACGCTCCCGTGGGCAAAACTGATATGTGAAACACTCGTCGAGACATACGAGTATATCGAGACATTTCCTACACAGGAAGAGCGCGAAAAGTATATCAAAGAAATGGAAGGTGCTGTTTTCGAGCAGTATAAACCTACACTCAAGCGCTTTACCAAAAGCCAGGCGCGCATGCTTGTGAAACTTATCCAGAGGGAGACCAACCAGTCGAGCTACTCGATACTGAAGGCGTTCTTAGGATCGTTCCGAGCCACATTCTGGCAAGGTTTCGGCCGACTGTTCGGTGTGAATCTCAAGAACGAGTATCACCCCGAGAAAGACCGCCAGGACGCTATAATAGAACGCGTCTGCGTTCTCGTAGAACAGGGCGCGCTGTAAAAAAATTCGACATTTACCTTTAAGATTCACTTATAGATAAATGTCGATATAGTTAAATGAATTCTATTCTTAGGTTTTACACTTAAAATAAGTGTATATGCGCCCCGGCATTCACGTCGCGGCTATAAATCTGCGCGCTTGAGGTGAGATACCATCCGACGACCTTTTTCAAGATTTTTGCCATAGTAAAAGTTTTTAATTAGACATATAATCGATCCGCTACATCTCGGTTATTAATAAATAACCGGCCTCTCTTGGCTTTGTGTGACGAATCTTTCGTTATTTCATTCTTTAATTTAATAACAACACAAAGCCAAATTATGTTTTATAACATAATTATAAAACATAATTTATTGTACTCGATAATCTCTTATCTAAACTTATGGCAATTATGACTTGTTGCCTGTGAGGGCTACAAAATATTGGAGAGCAGAGGGTTATTTCTTGGCCTGGAGCTCTTTGAAGGCGAGGGCATACATGCGCATCTGTTTCACCATGGCTACGAGGCCGTTGGAACGCGTGGGCGACAGGTGCTCCGACAAGCCTATGCGGTCAATGAAATAGAGGTCGGCATCAAGAATTTCCTGTGGAGTGTGGTCGTTGAGCACCTCGATGAGCAGCGAGATGATTCCCTTGACTATGATTGCATCCGAGTCGGCAGTATAGTGTACATTGCCGTCGACGAGCTCGGCGTTGAGCCATACCCGGCTCTGGCAGCCCTCGATGATATATTGCGGAGTCTTGAAGGCGGGGTCGATGGGTGGCAGAGCGTTACCAAGGTCAATTATGTAGGCATAGCGGTCCATCCAGTCGTCAATGTCGCTGAATTCGCTTATGATACGGTCTTGTATTTCGTTGATAGTCATATAATATAAGCTATTATTACTGTATAGTCAGGTAGCTCACGAGACGGCCGGTATCGGCAATCGCAGCCGGGTCGATGTTGCTGTAGTTGTCATCGTGGGTGTGCCAGGTGGGGTTGAAGGTACCGGTCGAAGGATTCTTGCTTTCGATTATATCGATGGCAGGAATGCCGGCCTTGTTGAGAAACAGATGATCGTCGACAACCGCACCGCCGGGCTCGTTGATAAAGCGATCGGACAGGCCTATCGTGGCGGCCGCGTTCCACACCATGTCGACGATACCGGGAGCATAGGCATTGCTTATGTACTCGCGATGAAACTGTGCGCCACGGCCACCGACCATGTCGAGCAGGATAGCGTAGCGCGGACGGTCGGCGCCACCATAGGGGGAAGCCGCGAGCCATTGCTGCGTGCCGAGACACCAGCTTGACTCGTCGCCGTGATCGTCGTGCGAGCCGTAATCCTCACCGTCGACAAGGAGTATCTCAAGGGGCATCTTGGTGCCATGTATCGAAGCCTGGCGTGCAATCTCGAGCAATACGGCTACACCGCTGGCACCGTCGTTGGCACCGTCGATGGGCTTGGATGCGCGCTCGCTGTCGGTCTCGGCATCGGCCCACGGGCGTGAATCCCAGTGGGCCACCAGGAGCACAGGCTTGACGCCGGGCTTGCTGTTAAAGCGTGCGAGTATATTATGCAGGGGCAGGCGGTCGCCGTTCCATGCCACGGCACCTACGCGCTGCTCTATAACGGTATCGGCTCCGAAGCGTCGCAGCGTGGAGGCAAGATAAGAACCGCAAAGGGCGTGAGCCTCGGTCCCGGGCACTCGCGGACCGAAGTCGGTCTGAGCCTTGAGGTAACTCATGGCGCTGTCGGCATCAAACGACGGGGCGGCAACCGTTTCGGTAGCCGGTGCAGTCGACTTAGAGCCGGAACCGGCGCCACAGGCCAGGAACAAAAGCGGCATGAGAAGTAATACTATTCGGTACATCATTATCAAAGTTGTTTACCACCCACTTTTACCATCGATGAAAAAGAGGCAGGAATTGGTGTCGAGAATGACATGAGGGCACGCGTGACGGGATGGGCGAAACGCAGCGTCTGTGCATGCAGGGCCAGTCGGTGTATGGGGCTCGTGCGGGCGCCATACTTGCGGTCGCCGGCAATGGGGTGCCCGAGGTCTTTCATGTGGACGCGTATCTGATTCTTACGTCCGGTGTCGAGCGAGACTTCAAGCAGCGAGTAACCGTTGGCGCGTTTGAGCACCTTGTACCGTGTCACGGCAAGCTGTCCCTCCTTGGGATTGTTGGTCGAGTAGACTTCATACTGTGAGTTCTCGGCAAGGTAGCTTCTTACCTCGCCCTCGTCATCGTCGACTTTGCCTTCGACCACAGCAAGATACTTGCGCTCGAGCACCATGTTGTTCCAGTTGTGCTGCATGGCTTCCTTGGCCTGAGGATTGCGGGCAAACATCATAAGCCCCGACGTGTCGCGGTCGAGACGGTGAACGATGAATATCTTGTTGCGAGGATCCTGCCACTTGACGTAGTCTTTGAGAATCGAGTAGGCGGTACCCTCCTTGACCTTGTCGTTGCCCATGGAGAGAAGTCCGTAGCCTTTGTTGATTACGATGATATCGTCGTCTTCATAGACGAGCTGCACGCGGCGGTTGTAGAAACGCGGCCATTCGCGTGTGAGGTTCACAGCCACGACATCACCGGGCTGCAGGGGGTGGTTAAACTGGCTCGTGACGAGCTGGCCCACTTTCACGCTGTTGTGCTTGAGCAATTCCTTGACGTTGGTACGCTTGCGCTCGGGCATTGAGGCAAAAAGGAACTCGAGCAGCTCGGTGGGCTCGGTAACGTTATATGTTTCAACCACATCGGGGACGAAGCGACGTCGCTCGGCTCCGGGTTTTGATTTTAAAGGACGGGACACTATATTAATTGGGAATTAGGAAATGGGAATTGGGAATGATTTTGATTTTCCATTCACAATTCTGTTTGTTATGCTTTCTTGCGGCGGGGTTTGGGGGCGGGAGCTTTTTCTACTATGGCCTTGCACTCGTCGAGTGTGAGCGCGGCGGGATCGGATACCGTTTTGGGTATCTTGTAGTTGCTCTTTTTGTAACTTATATATATGCCATAGGGACCGCGGAGGAGCTGCATGTCGGGATCGTCGTCGAAGGTCTTGACTACCTTCTTGCTGTCGGCTTCGCGTTTAGCATCAATGAGTTGTATCGCCTCGTCGAGTGTGAGCGCGGCGGGAGCTATGGCTTTGGGAATTGATATGAACTTGTTGTCGTGCTTGACATAGGGGCCGAAACGGCCTATGGCTACCGTGACTGTCTTGCCCTCGTAGTCGCCGAGCGTGCGGGGGAATTCGAAAAGTTTGAGCGCTTCTTCGAGGGTGATTGTCGACACCGACTGGCCCTTGAGCAGAGAAGCAAACTGAGGCTTTTCGTCACCCTCGCCGTCGCCCATCTGAACGAGGGGACCGAAGCGACCTATCTTGACGCTCACCGGCTTCCCGCTCACGGGGTCGTTGCCAAGAATGCGCTCACCCACCTTGTGCTCCAGGTGCATGTTCAGGGCGCTGTCGACAGCCGGGTGGAAGAGGCCGTAAAACTCGGCCATCTCGGCAGTCCAAGGCAACTTGCCCTCGGCAATCTCGTCGAAGCGTTCCTCGACGCGGGCGGTGAAGTTGTAGTCAAGAATATCGGGGAAATACTCGGTGAGGAAATCGTTGACTACCACGCCAATATCGGTAGGCAGGAGCTTGCCTTTATCGGCTCCGGTGGTCTCGACTTTTTCAGTCTCCTTCACGGGCGAGCCGGGCATCATGCTGAGAGTCACAAGAGTGCGCTCAGTGCCGGGACGGTCACCTTTCTCGACATACTCGCGCTGCTGTATGGTAGAGATGGTGGGGGCGTAGGTCGACGGACGGCCTATGCCGAGTTCCTCCATTTTCTTTACGAGCGATGCCTCGGTGTAGCGCGGGGGGTGCTGGGTATAGCGCTGCTGGGCGGTGACCGATGTCATGGCCACAGCGTCGCCCTCGTGCATGACGGGCAGAAGCGACTGCATGTCGCTGTCGACATTCTCGTCGTCGTGCCCCTCGATATACACCTTGAGGAAACCGTCAAACTTGATAACCTCGCCGGTTGCTGTGAAGCGATCGGTTCCGTGATCGGGAACGATGTCGATTGATGTTTTCTCGATTACGGCATCGGCCATCTGCGAGGCGATGGTACGTTTCCAGATGAGGTTGTATAGTCGCTTTTCCTGAGGCGTTCCCTCGATGTCGTGCTTGTTTATATAGGTGGGACGTATGGCTTCGTGAGCTTCCTGCGCTCCCTTGCTGGAAGTGTGATATTTACGCACCTTCAGGTACTCGGCACCTATGTTGTTTTCTATCTCGGCTTTGATAGTGCCTATGGCGAGCTGAGAAAGGTTGAGCGAGTCGGTACGCATGTAGGTGATATGTCCGTTCTCGTAGAGGTGCTGAGCCACCATCATGGTCTGCCCGACGGTGAAACCGAGTTTGCGGGCAGCTTCCTGCTGCAGGGTAGAGGTGGTGAAGGGGGGTGTGGGCGATTTCTTGACAGGCTTGACAGTGATGTCGCCTACATTCCAGGCTGCTCCGTTGCAACGCCCGAAGAGGGCATCGACCTGGGCACGGTCGTGCAGGCGGTGCGACAACTCGGTTTTGAGAACCGAACCGGCGGCATCGACAAAATCGGCGGTCACGCGGAAGTATTCTTCCGGAACGAAAGCCTTGATTTCTTTCTCACGCTCAACGATAAGGCGCACTGCGACCGACTGTACACGACCGGCCGACAGAGCGGGCTTGATCTTCTTCCACAACACCGGCGACAACTCGAAGCCTACGATGCGGTCGAGCACGCGGCGTGCCTGCTGGGCGTCGACACGACCGAGGTCAATCGAACGTGGATTGGCGATGGCGTTGAGAATGGCATCCTTGGTAATCTCGTGAAATACAATGCGCCGCGTGTTATCAGGCTTCAGGCCGAGCACCTCGTAAAGATGCCATGCGATAGCCTCTCCCTCGCGGTCTTCATCGGATGCGAGCCATACCATCTTGGCCCCCTTGGCAGCCTTCTTGAGATCGCCTACAAGAGCTTTCTTGTCGTCGGGAATCTCATATATAGGCTCGAAATTATTGTCGACGTCGATGCTGAAACTCTTGCGCTTAAGGTCGCGGATGTGACCGTAGCTCGACATTACATGATAATCTTTGCCTAAAAATTTTTCTATCGTTTTAGCCTTTGCAGGCGACTCAACTATTACTAAATTCGGGGCCATGATAGCGTGTGTTATATATTAATGTGTACAATTCGGGGGGCAAAATTATAAAGAATTATCTCCCCCGCCCACTAATAACGCGCAGCGACCCCCTAAAACACAACAAATTTAACAAACATTAATAAAAATCACCAAAAACAGCCCCCCGTCGGTATAGCCCACCAGGCCTTATAATCCTACACAGCATATTGCCATGAGGATTCCTGCTGCCGAGATTATCGCGCATATTGTTGCGCTTTCGGTATTGTCTGATCTTTGGAATTACTAAAAAATGCCGTATACGGCATTTTTTAGTAATATGATTTTAGATTTTCTGCTTGACCCGGAATTGCTTATAAAAGGATAATCTGCATCCCGTGTATATGCTGAGCATTGCGACACAGAGACTGATTGTAGGAGTTGCAGGTGTCGCGCGGAATTTGTAACTTTGAAGCCTAAAATAAACTTATAGTAAAGTAATGGATAAGAAGTTCAAACGCACGCTGGTAACTACAGCGTTACCCTATGCCAACGGCCCCGTTCACATCGGTCATCTGGCCGGTGTCTATATCCCGGCCGATATATATACCCGCTACCTGCGCCTCAAGGGCGAGGATGTGATAATGATAGGCGGCAGCGACGAGCACGGAGTGCCTATTACCATCAAGGCTAAAAACGAGGGTGTAACCCCACAGGATATCGTTGACCGCTACCACAAGATAATCAAGGACTCGATGGAGGAGCTGGGTATATCGTTTGACGTGTATTCACGCACCACTTCCGATATCCATACCGAGACTGCCTCGGAGTTTTTCCGCCATCTGTATGACAAAGGCGAGTTTGTCGAAAAGACTTCGATGCAGCTTTACGACGAGAAAGCCGGCCAGTTCCTTGCCGACCGCTACGTCACCGGCGAGTGTCCCCACTGTCACTTCGACCACGCCTATGGCGACCAGTGTGAGAAATGCGGCACATCGCTCAACGCTACCGACCTCATCAATCCCCGTAGCGCCATAACAGGCAACACTCCCGTACTGCGCGAGACCAAACACTGGTACCTCCCCCTCGACAAGTGGGAACCGGCTCTGAGCAAGTGGATTCTCGAGGGTCACAAAGAGTGGAAGACCAACGTCTACGGCCAGTGCAAGTCGTGGATCGACCTGGGCCTGCAGCCCCGCGCCGTGAGCCGCGACCTCGACTGGGGCGTACCCGTGCCCGTTGAGGGCGCCGAGGGCAAAGTGCTTTACGTGTGGTTTGACGCCCCCATAGGCTACATCTCCAACACCAAGGAGCTGCTGCCCGACTCGTGGGAGAAATACTGGAAAGACCCCGAGAGCCGCATCATCAACTTCATAGGTAAGGACAACATCGTGTTCCACTGCATAGTGTTCCCTGCCATGCTCATGGCCTACGGCGACAACTACCAGCTGCCCGACAATGTTCCCGCCAACGAGTTCCTGAACCTCGAGGGTGACAAGATATCCACCTCGCGCAACTGGGCCGTGTGGCTGCACGAGTACCTGCGCGACTTCGAGGGCAAACAGGACGTGCTGCGCTACGTGCTCACCGCCAACGCACCCGAGACAAAAGATAACGACTTCACATGGAGCGACTTCCAGCAGCGCAACAACTCGGAGCTTGTTGCCATTCTCGGCAACTTCGTAAACCGTGTTCTCGTTCTCACCCACAAATACTACGGCGGTGTAGTTCCCGTTCCCGGCGAGCTGACCGACACCGAGCGCAACACCTATGCCGAGCTGGCCGAGATCAAGAAACGCCTCAGCGACTATCTCGATACATTCCACTTCCGCGAGGCACTCAAGGAGGCTATGAACATTGCCCGTCTTGGAAACCGCTACCTGCAGGAAACCGAGCCCTGGAAGCTGGCCAAAACCGATATGGACCGTGTGGCTACGGTGATGTACACCTCGCTGCAGCTCTGTGCCAATATCGCAGTGGCATTCGAGCCGTTCCTACCCTTCATGTCACACAAACTTGCAGATACTCTGCACCTTGACTCACTCAAATGGGAAAATCTCGGCAGCAATGACCTTGTAGCGGCCGGCCTTGAAATTGGCGCACCCGAACTCCTCTTCGAGAAGATCGAAGACTCGACCATCCAGGCTCAGCTCGACCGCCTCGCACGCATCAAGGAAGAAAACAAGATCAAGCAGTGGCAACCACAGCCCGTGCAGGAACCCACCGACTTCGACACATTCATGAAGCTCGACATACGCGTAGGCACAGTCAAAGAGTGCATGCGCGTGCCTAAAGCCGATAAACTGCTGCAGTTTACCATTGACGACGGTATGGGCGACCGCACCATCGTTTCGGGAATAGCAAAATATTATGATCCGGCCGACCTCGTGGGCAAGCAGGTGTGCTTCATAGCCAACTTCCCCCCTCGCAAGCTTAAAGGTGTTGAGTCACAAGGCATGATCCTCTCGGCCGAGAATGCCGACGGCAGCCTCGTGGTAGTGGGCCCCACAGGACCCGTTTCACCCGGATCACAAGTAAAATAAAACTCTGGAGAGACTGAATTGTAATGGACACTCATAGATTTAATCACAAAGCCCGCATCTTGATAATCTACACGGGCGGCACTATAGGAATGATTGAGGATCCCGACACCGGGACCCTCAAACCATTCAACTTTGACCATCTCATCGACAACGTGCCTCGCATCAAGAAGCTGGACTATGAGATAAGTCACATACAGTTTGATCCGCCCATCGACTCGAGCGACATGAATCCCGACCACTGGGATGCAATCGCACGGGCTATAGCAACTAACTACGACCAGTATGACGGCTTCGTAGTGCTTCACGGCACCGACACGATGGCCTATACGGCTTCGGCACTGTCATTCATGCTCGAAAACCTCAACAAGCCCGTCATCATAACCGGCTCGCAACTACCCATGTGTGAAGTGCGCACCGACGGTGAGGAAAATCTCATAACTGCCCTGCAGATAGCGGCCGCCACTACCGACGAGCGACGCCCCAAACCCATGATACAGGAGGTAGCCATACTTTTTGAAAACTACCTGTGGCGCGGCAACCGCTCGACCAAGATGAGCGCCGATAACTTCAATGCTTTCAAGAGTAATAACTATCCCAAGCTCGCCCAGATAGGCCTTGGAATCCACTTCAACGAGGAGGCTTTGTGGCGCCTGCCCTTCACACGCCAGCTCAACCTGCGGTGTGGCATGGACACGGCCGTGACATTCATCGATGTGTTCCCCGGTCTCACGGCCGAGTCGCTGCGCTATCAGCTCGCCATGCCGGGCATTAAAGGTATTGTGCTCAAAACTTATGGCGCCGGTAACGGCCCTACGGCACAGTGGTTTACCGATGCCATCACCGAAGCCGTAGAACGCGGAATTGTAATATTAAACGTAACACAGTGTCCCAACGGCGGGGTTCATGACCGTCGCTACTATGCCGGCGACCGCCTCGCATGTGCCGGAGTAATCTCGGGCCACGACATCACAAGCGAAGCCGCCATCACAAAGATGATGTTCCTCTTCGGCCAAGGACTCACCCCCACCCAGGTAAAACGCGAACTCCAAACCTCCCTCTGCGGCGAAATGACAGTCTAAGAGATATTATATAGTTAATAGATGATAGTTTTTAGTTAATAATTGGCACTTATGAGTCTTTGCAATAATAGTTTTATATATGATAAAGCAAAAAAGTATTCCGTAAGCATAATAAAATTATGTAGATACATACGTATAAATCATCGAGAATATTCGCTTGCCGACCAATTATTACGATCCTCAACAAGTATTGGTGCCAATATTGCTGAAGCTACACAAGCACAGAGTAAAAAAGATTTTATAGCTAAATTATATATAGCCATGAAAGAAGCTGGAGAATCATCGTATTGGTTGGATATTTTACACGATACCGAAATTATAACAAATCAACAATTTGAAATTCATGACGAAGCATGTGACGAATTAATAAGAATTCTGAAAAGCATCGTGAAAACAACAAAGCAAAACCTGGAGAACAACAAAACAACTGTCAACTAATAACCTTAAACTATCAGCTTTAAACTATAAACTACCAACTATAAACTACCAACTATAAACTACCAACTATAAACTATCAACTATAAACTACCAACTATAAACTACCAACTTGTACACCACTCTCGACTGCATAGCATTGCGGACAGTGCGGCACAGCGACCGGCACTCAATACTTAGCGCTTACACACGCCAACGCGGACGCATGTCGTTTCTTATTCCGGCCGGGAACGGGCGAGAAGCCGCCCGTCGACGGGCAATGCTTATGCCCGGAAGCCGATTCAGCTGCGTAGCCGATGTGCGCGATAACGACCGACTGCCCACCATGCGCGACGTGATGCCGCGCGGCACACACTCGCTCAACGGCGATCCCGTCAAAGCCGCTGTCACGCTGTTTATTGCCGATTTTATCAACACTCTCATGCGCGACTCCATGCCCGACGAGCTCATGTTTGAATACTGCGACACAATGCTCGAATTCTACCTCGTCAACACGCGTGGAACAGCCAACTTTCACCTGTTGTTCCTGATCAGGATGATGCACTTCGCCGGCATCGAGCCCGACCGTTCGACATACCGACCCGGCTACCTGTTCGACATGATCGACGGAGTGTTCAGATCGTCAGCCCCATTGCACGGCCGCTTTCTTGAGCACGACGAAGCACACGCCGTAGCCACACTCCTGCGCATGAACACCCGCAACCTCTCACGCTGGAAATTCACCTCGGCCGACCGCAACGCCATCCTCGACCGCATCATCGAGTACTACTCCCTCCACTTCACCTCCCTCCAGTCAATGCGCTCCCTCGACGTCCTCCGCACCCTTTTCCACTAACCATTATCAATTGATACTAAATCATATTAATTTTACATATTAATTTGGACATTTGTAAGTTGCTAATATTAAAATATTTATGCATCTAATTGTTTGAATTAATCTATATTTTTATCTAAATTTTGGACATCATTTTGGACATTTGCAATAATATCACCTCTTCTGATAAGTTCTTCTATACCTAAACCTATTGCCTTACTAATAATATTAGTACCATTAACAAACTTATCACTGATTGTATATATTGTACCTGAACCAATACCTGTTTTTGTTAGATAAATTGGTACCATCCGCTCAATCAAACTTCTTACTTGTCGACGAGTTAAATGAGGTTCTAATAATGTTGCAAAATCCTTCATTTTGGCGGTCTTAAAGGACCTATAATAACCAAGTATAAGAGGTAAAGCTTGCTCTAAACCCCATTCTTGTTCTTGTGTATACAGAGCATTCTGACCGCATATCTCATAATAACCTTTTGCAAGAATATAATGTAAAGCTCTTGTTTTACCTCTTTTCTCAATTAACCTTCGTCTCAGTAATTTATCTATTATATCCTTAGGAATATGTTCATAGTCATTTCTACGTATAGCATCAAGCCCTAAAACTTCAAAAACCGACATTCTCTCTTCCGGAGCCAAATCACGTTGCTCTGATTCGATAAATGTAGCAAACGCTGCATCCTTAATAGTAGATTCAAGCCTTAACTCTACTCTAAAATTATCGGAGTGTGAATAGTCGGGCAATCCCTTACCCTCTGATAAAGTTATTCGGTATATTTTATCTACTCCTTGACCAGAACGTTCACCTACACCAGTAAGAGCCAAGACTCCTGATAACAAACGATTACGTGGAGTGCTTTGCACTTCCAATAAATTTTCTCTTGAGACACCTAAGGGAAAACCACCGGCATTCATTACAATAAATAACTCGGGATATAACTTTATTACTGTTTCACTATTGCGACGATAATCTCTGTGAGCAATAGCGTTATTTATTGCCTCACGAATAACTTCCTCATTAAAATAGTATATATTATCAAAATATGAATTTGTTTGAATATCAATCTTACTATTGTGAAGATTTATATCGTGCCAAAGTTGGTCAACTATTATATAAAACGGTCCGCAATAATACTGTCTATTATCAAATGGAATAAGAGATATTGCCTTACGATACTCCAATACTAATGATGCCTGAGGAAGATATTTCTTAATAGCTTCACTTTTCCCTACCAATAAGAGGGCAGCATAAGTAATCTTATTTCCAGATATTAGATGCAAGTCGCTAAGAACCTGCTTGTTTGATAGTGTTCTGAACTCAGGGTTATGTTGTTTTTCTGCATATCTCCGTTTCAACAAATCTATGGCGTCAGCATCCAAATCTGAAAATTTCAAACCTTTACATATCTCGGCAGAAAAGTCTGGCTCATGCTCTTGAAGTATTTTAAATATCATTTCATCAGACATAGGCTTTAACTCCTCTCCTACTCTCATTAATGGAACATCCTCAAATCTAAACAGTTTACCGATAGGACGTCCCTCTACTTCAATAACAAGTACTCTTCCTTCACATTTAACTGAATCTTCAAATAATTCATATATATGCGGTCGAATACCACAATCATTATATATTTGACTTTCTAATACTCCTATAGCATTTAGACTTTGCTTAGTCCCCAATACTTTATGAGGATACTTATCATGCATACCTAAAACTAAAGTTCCTCCACCTTCATTACATAGAGCTGTGACATATCCAAGTATACATTTTCTTCTATCTTTCGGATGCGGTTTAGTTCCACCATCATAAGAAAAATTTCCGTGCTCGGCAGCCTTAAATTCTATAGAGTCCTCAGATTCACGAAGATGCTTTAATTGATCGATAGTCCATTACATATATTACAGAGAATTATTTCCAATTCATTTTAATAGATTACAAATATAGTAATTTTAATCATTTCATTTGTAAGCTATGGCAAAATGAAAAGCGGTGGCTTGAACTTACAATTATAATCGCTATATTTGTAGTCGAATACCATTGATTATCATATTTAAAATAAATATCAGTTATGTTCAAAAACCAACCTGCCGGGCTGTATGTGCTGTCGCTCGCCAATACGGGCGAACGTTTCGGCTACTACACGATGCTCGCTATCTTCCTGTTCTACTTGCAGGCTAAGTTTGGTCTCGACGCTGCGTGGACGGGCCAGATCTTCTCGATTTTCCTCGCGTTAGTTTATTTTATGCCGCTCGTAGGTGGCTGGCTCGCCGACAAATGGAGCTTCTCGAAGTGTGTCGTAACCGGCATCTCGGTCATGTTCCTGGGCTACGCACTCATGTCGGTTCCCACTCCCGTGCGTGAGAATACCTCGCTCTACATCCTCTTCGCAGCCCTTCTGCTCATATCGGTAGGCACCGGCCTGTTCAAGGGCAACCTGCAGGTTATGGTAGGCGACCTCTACAACAACAGCCGCTATGGCGACCGCCGCGACTCGGCATTCTCAATATTCTACATGGCCATCAACCTTGGCTCAATGTTTGCCCCCAAAGCCGCTATTTCACTTAAGAACCTAGCCCTCACCCGTCAAGGCTTCAACACCGACGACTCTATGGCAGCCACAGTGAGCAACTGGTGCATCGACACCAACGAGTTCACCCACATGCCCGCCGAGGGAACAGAACAGCTCAAAGCCATGGCCGACTTCGCCAAGGACAAAGGCATGGAAGAGGGCGGCAACCTCGCCGAATTCCTTGCCAACTACCTCGGCAACTTCTTCAGCAGCTGCCAGGGAGCCGTAGATTCCTTGACCGTCAATGCCCAGAACTACATCTCAGCCTTCTCAGAGGGTTGTAGCTACGCGTTCATGCTCGCATGCGGATCGCTCATCATCAGCTTCCTCATCTACATCCTCGGCCGCAAAACCTACAAACACATCATCAGCGACAAGAAATCAGGAGCCAAGAAAACCGACAAGGCAGCCAGCACAGGTCCAGAGCTCACACCCGCTCAGACCAAGCAGCGCATCGTAGCTCTCCTGCTCGTCTTTGCCGTCGTAATCTTCTTCTGGATGGTATTCCACCAGAACGGCCAGACACTCACCGAGTTTGCCAAGAGCTGTACCGCCAACTCATCAAGCAGCTGGACCCGCATAGGCTTCAACATCTGGGCCCTTGCTTCCATAGCCGTAGGCGTCTACGCCCTCTTCAGCCTCATACAGAGCAAGACCGCCAAGGCCAAAGCCATAAGCGGCGTAGTGCTTGCCGCCGCCGTAGGCCTCGTAACATGGTTCTACATCAATACACCCGAAACAGTCGACAACATCGACCCCGCCATTTACCAGCAGTTCAACCCCTTCTACGTAGTAGCCCTCACACCCTTCTCTATGGCCCTCTTCGGCTGGCTCGCAAGCCGAGGCAAAGAACCCTCGGCACCACGCAAGATCGGCTACGGCATGATAGTGGCAGGCGCCGCATACCTCGTCATGGTATTCGCATCGCTCAGCCTCACCGGCACCAACGGCAGCGAATCGCCCAACTGGCTCATCTCGACCTACCTGCTCCTCACCTTCGCCGAACTCCTGCTCTCGCCCATGGGAATATCCTTCGTCTCGAAAGTAGCACCTCCCAAGTATAAAGGCAGCATGATGGGCGGATGGTTCGCCGCAACCGCCATCGGCAACTACCTCGTTTCGATACCCATGCTCATGTGGGGCAAAGTATCGGTACCCGTCATCTGGGGTATCCTCATCGCCATCTGCCTGTTGTCGGCAGCCTTCATCTTCTCTATAATGAAGAAACTCGAAGCCGCAACAAGCGACGACGTCCCCGCCGTAGAACCCGCCAAAGCAATCGAAAACGTCGAGGACGACGCCATCTGATCGTCACACACGTAACATTATATCAAGGCCACCCCGCAACGATGCCGGGTGGCCTTGACAGTCTTCATACCACATATACACCAAGCGAGGCACCAGTCATCACGACGGCGCCTCGCTTGATAAACCAATCATTATCACATTATATCTAAGCAATGGAAAAACTCTCTCTTTGTTGCTTTCTGATATATAAACACCCCACCACCCATTAAAGTTCACCCCACCCCAAAAAAAAAATTAAATAAGTGAATTATTGTAGGGCTCAATAAAGTGTGATGTGTTAATTTCTATTAATACTTATTATTGTTATAACTTTATTCTTTAAGTTTATTTATTACTGATATTCAGAATATTATATTAATAAAAGTGATGGGGTGAGGGTTTGGGGGTGGGGTGGAAAAATTGGAGGGTGTGAATATTTTGCATCACAGGCGGGTGGATGGCGTTGTATCTTTGCAGCGTAAACCTTTTTTGTCTTTTTATGAAAAACTTGCTTCTTCCTGCTTTGCATTCGCTTGCAGGTAATTGTGTCAATCTGCGCCCTGACTCTCTGTGTCCCGAGCGCTGCCTCGTGCCTGCGCTGCCTCCGGCTGTGATCGCTTCCCGCTCTTGGCGCGTTATCGGCATATTTTATGCCGACGATGGTCGTGTTACCGAACTGATGGCTGACGGTCAGGCGCTCGGCGCTACTTCATATCATCTCCCCGATTCTCCTCCCGAGCCTTATATTGTAGCCGAGGGTCTCGAAGGGAATATCACGGGCTCGTATCGATGTCGTGACGGTTTTATGATTCTTACATCGGCCCGCATGTATCATGCTGTCTATGATGATGAAAGCTTTATGCTGCGGGTCGAGCAACCTGTCGCTCCTGCTGATTATCCTGTCATCACTACTTCGGTTGCATCTGAAACCTCTTTGTCGATACCTATTGCCGGCTTCAAGCTATCGGGCAGCTACAGTGCCCCGGCGGTATCACTCGACGCTACCGATGCCGCACGGCTATCGAAAGCGCTTTACGATGCTTACTCGCTGGGGAGCAGCGATGCCACCGCATCGGGTCAGCTCATCGCGCCTGTCTTTGCCCGCTACAGGTTACTTGATCTTCAGGGAAACATTATCTTCGAATCGGTGCCTAAACTTCATGTCCCCACAGGGCGCCACGACAGCTCCATGACAACCACTCTCAATGTCGATTCACAGCTGTCAATGGTCTCGGCCGGCTCGATGTCATTGCCTCTATTCCGCCTCGATGTCAAACTGCCGGCGGCTACCGGGTCGATAGCCGAATCGAGAGTTGCCAGAATTGAGATTCAGCTCACTCCTCAGTTGCACCGTCCCGACGGAAATCTCAGCGCTACCCATCGCCTGTCGGCATCGGGTCTCGATGCCACCATGCCGGGATGTGACAGCTATCAGCGGTTTCTACGCATGGTGAGGCAGGCACTCGCCGGCTGCGACAGCCTGTTTGAAACGGTGCTGTCAATCGATAATCCGTTTGCAACAGGAGCATTGGAACGCACTGTCAACATCAACGCAACAGCCCGCACCGTCGACGAGGAAAAGCGTCTGATCGACAATGCCAAAATACAAAGCCACCCCCTATGGCTCACCCGCTGCATGAAACCCCACTCGGTTACCGCAACAACGGGCTACCGCGACGGTGAAGTAACGCTGCTTGCCAACCCCTGCATAACGCTCTATGACGGACATACAGTGGAATACTTCACTAATCACGGCACGCTTACCGATGATGTCGAGACAGTAGCAGCAGTAACATTCTCCGACGGCCGTCGTGTTGTAAGCCACTCCCTGTCACGCTCCTGGAAATCGCTGTATCTTTCTCCTGTCATTGTTTACCCCGACCCTGAAGCTATCTCGATAGAACTGCAGCTGTGTGACAGCACCGGCACCAACCGTTACATTAAACTCCCCCTGACGCGCTGCGGTCGTTTTGCCTGCTACATTAACACTGATCTCAAACCCATCGTGCTCGATAACGGTGAAAATGCTGCCGAATTTTACCTACCTATCCCCAAACTCAATCATGTAAACTATCCGGGCAATATCATAGCTTTTACCGGCGACATGCTTTCGGGACGCGAGACCGGCAACGGTAACATCAAGGCAATTCTTCCCGCTGCACGTCCCTCAACCTCGGCTTGGGAATCGTCACGGTCTCGCTATGCAGTAATGGGTACCGGCGGCATATACTCGCTGTCACTCAATAAGTTGGAACTCATGATGCCCGTACTCATTGATTCACGCCCGGTAATGCGCTGCGATGCTGTAGCCCCCGTGATGCGTGACGGTTCGGGCGCATGCATATATGCCATCGCAGGCAATGACCTTATAGAAATCGACGGAACCCGCGTTAATACAATAATACGCTCCATCGATGCCGAAATGCTTGCATGGTGTCCACAGCATGGCGAACTTCTTATTATCCCGCCTTCAGATGATCCTGATACTCCGTCGCGCTCGCTCGTGATGCACACCGACAGCGGCGGATGGTCAACCAGGCTGCTGCCTCCCGTATCACACTGCTACTCTTCACCCTCGCTGTCGCGACTCACTTCACAGGCCACCAACACGCTGTATGACCTGCAGCACGACGTTGAATCGCCCGTGCGCTGCATTTACACAACCTGTCTTAAAAAGAACCCGCGCCACATAGTGCGCACTGTTCCATTCATCGACGAGATTACAATCGACCTCACCGGCGAGAGCATATCGGGAACAATAACCCTCAACGGACACCACGGCCGCGGACCCTGGCGCATACTCTCGCGACTTATCATCGACGGTACTCTCAACCGCCCCGTGACACACCACACTCTCATGCCGGCACGCTACCGCATGTCGGCAACCCTCGACGCCATTCTGTCGCCCGACTCACGTCTTCATGATTCATTCAACATCATCACTCATGAACCACAACGACTCCCTCTTTAAAACCATAACAGGCACTCCCTACGACCCGCTCACAGGGCTTGGAGGAACAGGCGACCGCATCCCGGTATTGAACCCCGAGGGCACCGAGGTGTACATACCCCGCTCTATGACCCTCGATACCGAATACACCCGCAGCCTCAACAATGCCGACAGTTTCAACCGCCTGCGCACACGTCACGACTTCGAATACTGGTGTGCCACCTGCTGCCACATACGCGACAAGAGCACAGGACGCACAATCAATTTCACGCTCAACCCGCCCCAACGCTACGTGGCGACACTCTTTGAAAAAGACCGCATCGAAGGCCTCCCTATACGATTCATAATGCTCAAAGCCCGCCAGTGGGGCGGCTCCACACTCGTGCAAATGTACATGGCGTGGATACAGTGTACACAACGCCGCAACTGGAATTCACTCATCTGTGCCCATTTCAAAGACACATCATATACCATACGCGGCATGTACAGCGATATGCTATCATCTTATCCTTCCCACCTATGGCTTGGCGACGATGATTCCACACCGGCTTTCAGGCCGTTTGAACGCTCGGTCAACGTGCGCGAGATATCGGGCCGTGGCTGTCGCGTTACCGTGGGGTCGAGCGAAAACTACGAGGCTGTGCGCGGTGCCGACTATGCCATGGCCCACCTCTCGGAAGTGGCATTCTGGGCCAACACTACCCGACACACTCCACAGCAGCTCATACGCGCCGTGTGTGGATCAATCAACATCAGTCCGCTCACCCTTGTCGTGATGGAAAGCACCGCCAACGGCGTGGGCAACTACTTCCACGACGAGTGGCTCAGAGCATGTGCCGGAAAGAGTGACAAGAAGCCGGTTTTCATTCCCTGGTACTATATCCCCATATATTCTACACCTGTAGATAACCCCAATCAACTCATAGCATCGCTCGATGATTATGAACGTGATCTTATAGACCGTTACGGTTGCTCGCTCGAACAGGTCAACTGGTACCACACAAAGCGTAGGGAATATCCCGACCATGCCCTCATGCAGGCCGAATACCCCACCAACGATGTCGAGGCATTCACCAACTCGGGTTATCATGTATTCAACCACGAACACATCGAGCTTCTACGCGAAAACTGTCGCCCGCCACTCATGACCGGCGACATGACCGGATCGGTCGTTACCGGCGAAAAATCACTAAACTCGATGGCATTCACGCCACGCGTCGGCGGACCGTTCCATATATGGACTCCACCCGTAGACGATGCCGAGACATACTGTTCAAGATACATTGTCGTGGTCGATGTGGGAGGACGTTCACTAAAGTCTGACTACTCGGTGATAGCCGTTTTCGACCGCGTATCAATTCCCGGCAAACTCGAAGTTGTAGCCCAGTGGCGAGGACACTGCGACCACGACATCCTTGCCTGGAAAGCGGCAGCCATAGCCCGATGGTACGGGTCGGCCCATCTCGTTTATGAAAGCAATACCCTCGAGACCGATAACACCGAGGGTGATCCCTCACTTTTTATTCTTAACGACATCGCCAGCAATTACAGCAATCTTTATTATCGCAAAAATGAAGAGCCGGGCAACGAGCGCGGCAAACGCCGCCCGGGTTTCCATACCAACCGTGCCACCAAGACAGCAGCCATAACCCGCCTCAACGCCGCCCTGCGCGACGGCACACTCATAGAGCGGGACAGCTGTGCATGCAACGAAATGGCAACATTCGAGTACCTGCCCAACGGCAGCCAGGGAGCACAGCCGGGCCACCACGACGATATCATCATCACCCGCGCCATAGCCCTGTCGGTTCTTCCGGGACTTCCCGACCCCGACTCCTACCGCGAGGCCAACGCTTTTTTCACTCTTAAAAATAGAAGATAAATACAGTTTTAAACACTGTTAATATCATGTTGAAAAGTGTTGAAAATAATTGAGCAAGTTTTTAAACTTTATTCTTGCATTTTTCAGCAGTAATAGGCATTAGCCTTTGTTTCTTTACTCCAAAATTTATTGTTATTGAGATTTATTGATGTTATCAACACTAATTTGTTGAGTTATAAAGGGGAAATATGACAGAAAGTTATTAACTTTGCATGTTATTAACACAGTGTTGATAACATAGGTAAATGGCTAATAATAAGACCACAATACTGTTAATAACATGTCATTAACGGTAATGCCGATGAAGATAACTTAATATGCAAGAATTCAGGCCTAAAGTTATCATGGTTATTGACAGGACTTATTATTACTATTTAATTTTGAAATTTTTAAAACTTAAAAAGAGAATAAATTAATAATGGATGTAGATAAAGCCTCAGCGACCCGCGCGTTGAAAGATGAAATAAAGAAACTGAAGGAGGAAAAGGGGGCTGTCATCCTGGCCCACTACTACACCAAAGGTGAAATACAAGAGGTGGCCGACTATATTGGCGACTCGCTCGCGCTGGCTCGGATAGCCTCGAAACTGTCGGCTCCGGTCATCGTGATGTGTGGTGTTCACTTCATGGGAGAGACTGCCAAGATTCTCTGCCCCGACAAGAAGGTGCTCATCCCCGATCCCGAGGCAGGTTGCTCGCTGGCCGATTCTTGTCCTGCCGATGAGTTTGAAAAATTTGTCAAGGCCCATCCCGGCTACGAGGTGATAAGCTATGTCAATACATCGGCCGCCGTAAAGGCTCACACCGATGTTGTGGTGACATCGTCCAATGCCCGCAAGATAGTGGATTCGTTTCCCGCCGATGCCAAGCTCATATTCGGTCCCGACCGCAATCTCGGCTCCTATATAAATAGTGTGACAGGCCGCGACATGCTCCTGTGGGATGGTGCCTGTCACGTTCACGAGCAGTTCTCGGTAGAGAAACTCGTAGAGTTGAAGAAACAGCATCCCGAGGCCAAGGTGCTCGCACATCCCGAGTGCAAGCGCGCCATCATACTGCTTGCCGACGTGGTAGGTTCTACGGCCGCATTGCTCGACTATGCCGTCGACAGTGATTGCAGAGAGTTCATCGTGGCAACCGAGAGCGGCATCCTTCACGAGATGCAGCGCAAGTGTCCCGACAAGACTTTTATCCCTCTCCCCCCCAACGACTCGACATGTGGTTGCAACGACTGCAGCTTCATGAAGCTTAACACGCTCGAGAAGCTACGCGACTGTTTGCGCGACGGACGTCCCGAGGTGACAGTCGACCCCGAAGTTGCCGAGAAAGCACGTCGTCCCATCGACCGCATGCTCTCGCTCTCTTAAAGACTCCTTATAAAGAATAATACTCATAAACGAAATAAACCCGTAAACAATATATGGAATATAATCATCGCGATATTGAAGCCCGCTGGCAGCAGTACTGGAAAGAGAATAAAGTGTACAAAACCGACATCGTCGAGGGCAAGCCCAAATTCTATGTACTCGACATGTTCCCTTACCCCTCGGGAGCCGGACTTCACGTGGGCCATCCCTTAGGTTATATAGCATCAGATATATTTACCCGTTACAAGCGTCTGCAGGGTTTCAACGTTCTGCACCCCATGGGATATGACGCCTACGGACTTCCCGCCGAGCAGTATGCCATACAGACGGGTCAACACCCCGAGGTGACAACCAACGCCAACATTGCACGCTATCGCAGCCAGCTCGAGAAGATAGGTTTCAGCTTCGACTGGGACCGCGAGATACGCACCTGCGATCCCGAGTATTACAAGTGGACCCAGTGGGCGTTCATACAGATGTTCAACAGCTACTATGACACCAAAGCCGGCAAGGCCATGCCTGTGGCCGACCTTGTGGCTCACTTCGAGAAACACGGCACCGAAGGCATCAATGCATGGGGTAGCAAAGAACTGCATTTCACTGCCGCCGACTGGCGTGCCATGGACGAGAAACAGAAGAGCGACACCCTCATGAATTACCGCATAGCCTATCTGGGCAACACGATGGTAAACTGGTGTCCGCAACTCGGCACGGTGCTCGCCAACGACGAGGTGAGCGAGGGAGTATCGATACGTGGAGGTTTCCCTGTAGAGCAGAAACTCATGTACCAGTGGTGTCTGCGCGTCAGCGCCTATGCCGGCCGACTGCTCGACGACCTCGAGAAACTCGACTGGAGCGACTCTATCAAGGAGACCCAGCGCAACTGGATAGGACGTTCGGAGGGTGCCGAGATGAAATTCCCCATCGCCGGCAGCGATATTGTGCTTGATATTTTCACCACACGTGCCGACACCGTGTTCGGCGTCACATTCATGGTTCTCGCCCCCGAGAGCAAGTATGTCGACATGATTGTTACCCCCGAGCAGCGCCAGGCTGTCGACGATTACATCACATCGATAAAGCACAAGACCGAGCGCGAGCGCATGATAGACAAGAAAGTGAGCGGAGTGTTTACAGGCGCCTATGCCGTAAATCCTCTCACCGGTAAGAATATTCCCGTGTGGGTGAGCGACTACGTGCTCGCCGGCTACGGTACGGGAGCCATCATGGCTGTTCCTGCCCACGACTCGCGCGACTACGCTTTTGCACGTCACTTTGATCTTCCCATCATCCCTCTTATCGAGGGTGCCGATGTGAGCGAGGAGAGCTTCGATGCCAAGGAAGGCAAGATGATCAACTCTTGCAGTGCCGATCTTGATCTCAACGGCATGGAAGTTAAGGATGCTATAGCCGCTACAAAGAAATATATAGAGCAGAAAGGAATAGGCAAGGTAAAGACCAACTATCGCCTGCGCGATGCAATCTTCAGCCGTCAGCGCTACTGGGGCGAGCCTTTCCCTGTATATTATAAGGATGGCATACCCCACATGCTTCCCGAGTCGATGCTTCCCCTGCAGCTTCCCGAGGTAGACAAATACCTGCCCACAGAGACAGGCGAGCCTCCCCTGGGACGTGCCAAGAACTGGAATACCCCCGACGGTTATCCTCTCGAGCTTAACACCATGCCCGGTTTTGCCGGATCGAGCGCCTACTATCTGCGCTACATGGATCCTCGCAACGACAAGGCTCTCGTGAGCCGCGAGGCCGACGAGTACTGGCGTAATGTCGACCTCTATGTAGGAGGTACCGAACATGCTACCGGCCACTTGATTTATAGCCGTTTCTGGAACAAATTCCTCTATGATCTCGGAGTAGTATGTGAGCCCGAACCCTTCAAGAAACTCATCAATCAGGGTATGATTCAGGGACGCAGTAACTTCGTTTACCGTATTAAAGACACCAATACTTTTGTGTCGTTGGGTCTTAAAGACAACTATGAGGTTACACCCATCCACGTGGATGTGAATATTGTGAACAATGACATTCTCGATGTTGATGCCTTCAGAAACTGGCGTCCCGACTATGCCGATGCCGAGTTTATCCTCGAGGATGGCAAATATGTGTGTGGATGGGCTGTTGAGAAGATGTCCAAGTCGATGTTAAATGTAGTGAACCCCGATGATATTGTAGAGCGTTACGGCGCCGACACACTGCGTCTGTACGAGATGTTCCTTGGTCCCGTCGAGCAGAGCAAACCTTGGGACACCAACGGTATTGACGGTGTAAGCCGCTTCATCAAGAAACTCTGGAACCTTTTCTATAAAGGCGACACCCTGCTTGTGACCGATGATGAGCCCACCCGCGACGAGCTCAAGACAATACACAAGCTTATAAAGAAAGTTACCGGTGACATAGAGACATTCTCCTACAATACCTCGATAAGCGCCTTCATGGTATGTGTCAACGAGCTCACACAGCTCAAGTGTCACAAGCGCGCCATACTCTCCGACCTTGTTGTGGTGCTTGCACCATTTGCTCCCCACGTTGCCGAAGAACTGTGGCATGTGCTCGGCAACGAGTCGACAGTGTGCGACGCCAAGTGGCCAGCATTTAATGAAGACTACCTCAAGGAGGACAGCTTGACGATGGCGGTATCGTTCAACGGCAGGGCTCGTTTCAACATTCAGGTACCGGCCGATATGGCTGCTCCCGATGTCGAGGCTATGGCCCTCGGACATGAAAACGCCGCCAAATGGATCGAAGGCAAGACTGTGCGTAAAGTGATAGTAGTGCCCGGTAAGATTGTCAACATCGTTGTGGGATAATAAAATAAGTGTCGTTACGTTGATATAATATATGACACACGATATTCCCGAAATAGTTTTTGCAACAAATAATACTCATAAACTTAGCGAGTTGCGCGCCATAGTGGGCGACTCGCTAAGGGTTTTGAGTCTTGCCGATATTGACTGTCACGAGGATATACCCGAGACAGGCAGCACGCTTGAAGAAAACTCAATGTTAAAAGCCCGCTGGGTAAAGGATCGTTACGGCTATGACTGTATAGCCGATGATACCGGTCTCGAAGTGGAAGCGCTGGGTGGAGCGCCCGGTGTACATTCGGCCCGGTATGCCCCCGGCGAGGGACACGATTCGCAGGCCAATATGAAGCTGTTGCTTAAAAATATGGAAGGAGTTGAGAACCGTCATGCACGTTTTCGTACTGTCATAACACTGCTCACTGATGCTCACGGCTGCAGCGTTGTCGACGGCATAGTCAATGGCGTGATATCGGCCGAGCCGCGCGGTGAAAACGGATTCGGCTATGACCCGGTGTTTGTTCCCGACGAAGCCGGCGGACTATCGTTTGCCCAGATGGATGCCACGGCCAAAAACGATATAAGCCATCGAGGCCGGGCCACGAGAGCGCTTATGAAACTTCTCCAACAGTTCTAACCTTATACTTAATGAAATTACGACACATTATATCATTACTGCTATTAGTTGTTACCGGTGTTTCTCATGTGCAGGCACAACTTGCCGTGGGTAGCTGGAAACAGTTTTCGTCGTTTGCAAGTGTTGACAAGGTTATAGATACGCCACATTTTGTGTACTATACAACCAATGGTCAGCTCTATTCGCGCGACAAGGACAACGAGGAAACATATAACTATACAACAGGAAACCGTCTGAGCGACAGTAATATTTCAAATATATACTTTGACTACGACAACGACTGCCTGTTGGTGGCATATTCCAATGCCAATATCGATATCATCGACAGCGAGGGACATGTCCATAACATGCCCGACATCAAGGATGCCTCGATGGATATCATTCCTGCAATCAACGACGTGGATTTTGACGATGACAGGATATATGTAGCCACAAACTTTGGAGTAGTGGTATTCAATGCGCGTAAATACGAAGTAATCACGGCCGGAAACTATGGCAAAAACATTACTACGGTAATGGTACAGGGCGACAACCTCTGGCTCGTTGAACACTATAAATACTATTGTGCCGACAAGAACAGGGATCTTACCTCATCAACATCGATAAAGCTCCAGGATTTTGGTTACACGACATCTAAAATCATGAAGCTGAATGATGAATTGTCGGTAGTGATAGGTAACGAAGGAGCCAAATTGCTGATTATCAAAATCAAGCCCGGCGACAGCAATATGACCTATATATCCAATAACAATGTCACCGGAATAAAGAACCTACAGCGTCTTGTCGACGGCTCTATCATGGCTCATACCTACGATACTATATATTTGATAGATAAAGAAGGTAAGATAGAGACAGTATCGGTGGCCGGGAGCGACATGGAATCAAAAAAAGTAGGAACCGTCTACGAACCCAAGCAGATAGCCTCTTGCAAAGGTCTTGATGAACTATGGTTGGGATGGGATGCCGGCCTATCATGCTATTCGATTAAAAACGGTGAACTCACGGTACTCTCAGAGCCCGCCCGCCCCGACAACGGCCTCACCTTCTCAAACGTAGGCCGCCTCTACACCGCCCCCTCAGGCGCCATCTACGCCACCAGCTATGGTTTCAGTAAATTATTTGGTTCATTAGTTAATCCTGAAAATACAGGTCACACTCTTTTCCATGCTAATAGAATTGTAAATGGAGAAATTACTGATATTACTCCTGTAAAGTATGAAACCAAGAATAAGAATCATAAATCTTTTTCTGCAAATCCTGTAGGATTTAAGAGTGGATATCAGTTACTTGAAGACCCCAATGATCCACAAGGATATATTATAGGTTCATTCTTTGATGGATTTTATTATTTTAAAGATAATGAATCTGTAGTACAGTATTATGAAGATAATTCAACTCTAAGAAATGTACATACTAATTATGCAGTACGTGCTAATGGTATGGATTTCGATAATGCTGGTAATCTATGGGTTTGTCAATTAATAGTTGATAATGAAAAGCAGTTTCACATGCTTACTGCCGATAAGGTAGGTAAATCTACTAATGTAGATGATTGGCAAAGTCTTGAATATACAAGAGAATCAGCTCACGACGGAAAAATACTTGCATGTAAGAAAAGTAATAATGTAGTATATATTGATGGTAGTTATAAATCGCCTATTTCTATAATTAAAACTAAGGGAACATCTACATTAGGTGATGATGTTCTTTTCAACAGTACCGAATTAATAGATCAGGATGGTTCATCTTACTCATACAATTTTATATATAGTATGATGGAAGATAAGCGCGGTAGTGTGTGGATAGGTACCGACAATGGTGTTGTTGAGATAACCCGTCCCGATGATATTACGAGCGGACAGTTTCGAATTAATCACCTTAAGGTTCCCCGTCGTGACGGTACTAATTTTGCCGATTATCTTCTTAATGGCGAGACCATCTGCGATATGGCAGTGGATCCTTCCAACCGAAAATGGATAGCTACGCTTAACTCTGGAGTGTATCTCGTTAGTGAAAACGGTGATGAAATACTCGAGCACTTTGATCCTACCAATTCTCCCTTGCCATCTTATAGCGTCTTTGCTGTGACATGCGGCAATGAAAATGACGTGTATTTCGGTACGGCCAATGGATTGACCCAGTATAACAGCATGTCGTCACCTGCTGCTGAGGATTATTCCAATGTATATGCTTATCCCAATCCCGTTCGTCCGGAGTATACTGGCTGGATTACCGTTACCGGACTCATGGATAACTCGCTTGTGAAGATTGCCGATGCTGCCGGAAATGTTTTCCACCAGGCAATGAGCGAAGGTGGAATGATGGTATGGGACGGTTGTGACCGCCAGGGACGTCGAGTAAAAACAGGTGTTTATTACGTGTTTGCATCTCAAGGTGGCGACGGACAGGAAAGCAACGGTGCTGTTACAAAGATTCTTGTTGTAAATTGATTGTAAAAATGGCTAAAGAAGCTACTTTAAAATATACTGATGAACGCGACCGTTGTTATGGCCTCACGGGCATGGCAATGAGTATGGTCGTAATGAATGGAGAGGAACTGCTTGCGGCTATCGATATGGATTCGCCTGCCGACGAAATGATGAAATTTACTCCCCAGTATTACTTTGCCGGAAATCCCCGCCTGTCGGCACGTGTGGCATGGAATCAGATTGTAGAGCACTATCAGCTCACAATGGGAATGCTTGTAGCCAATGTGCTCAGCCGTTACTATGTTCATCGTCGCGAGGAAATAACTCCCGAGTTGCTTAAACTCGTGCATCAATATATAGTCGACGAAGGCACCGAGACATGCCAGCTCGACGAGGACGAGATCAATACCCTTTTCAACAAGCATTTCAGCTACATGCAGCGCCTGTTCCGTCACCAGGGAGTTCAAGCGGTGGTAAACGATTTTGCGCGTCAGCTCATCAAGCGCCGTCAGATGTCGGTCAACGAGATTCTCGAAGGCTTTCAAGCTCTTAATATGCTATAATAATTGTTATGGGAGAGAGAGTCTATTGCCCTAACATGAATTTTGTGAGATATATCTTTGCAATGGGTGTATTGATAGAGCATGTAAATGTACTTGCAGGTTTCAATATACCGTTTATTTTTAATTCTTATGAACGTATTGGATCTATTTTTGCATTAAGTGGTTTTCTTGTTTATCCTTCATATATAAAGCGTAATAGTACTATAAAATTTATAAAAACACGTGCCAAAAGAATACTTCCTTCATATTTACTAATAGTAGTTCTTTGTGCTATACTATTTGTGTATATAAGTGATTTACCGTATGAAGAGTATTTTACGTCTTCAAAATTTTATAAATATATAGTTTCGAATATATTGTTTTTGAATTGGATTGAACCATCATTACCTGGTGTTTTTGAAGGTGATATTTATCATAATTCAGCTATAAACGGAGCTCTGTGGACAATGAAGATAGAGTGGTGTTTATATTTCACCATACCTATTTTTATTTATATTGTTTCGAAGTTTAGGATAAATGATAAACGTTTTGCAATACTTATAATCATATTATCCATATTGTATAGATTTATATTCCAAATATTGTATGAACAAAAGAATGATGAAATATACAATATATTGGGAAGACAGATATTCGGACAAGTAGCTTATTTTTTTGTAGGAATCCTAATATATTTATATAGAAAAGAATTCTTAAAAAATAATGGTAAACTTATTTTATTAAGTCTGGCTTCTTTCTTATTAGTCAGGTATATACCTTACGGCAATATATTACTATATCCTTTTATATTGCCGGTGTTGGCTTTGGCAATATCTTGTTATAAATATGAAATTAAGTTTTTTAGCAAGATTAATGTATCTTACGAAATATATTTAATACACTATCCTATTATACAGTTGTTTGTATATCTTGGAATGAAAGATTGTGAATGGTATACCTTTTTAAGTACAGTATTGTTAATAACTATAATTTTAGCATTTATAACACAGAGACTTGTAAGAAATAATAATAGAATACAACCTGTAGCTACTAATAATATACTAATTAAGTAATCTTAGTTTGTAGTAAATTAAGGCTATTCCGCGCCCTCCTTTAAGTGTATATAAATAGGCTAATAATAGCTTAAATTTAAGTATTTTGCTATTACATTGGCTTATACTTTTCTTATATAATTCTTTGCCATGGCTTGATCCTGCTCTCGAGCATACTGCTGCTTCTATCACTTGTTTTAATAGAATCCAATTATGTTTATCTATTATTTTTCCTATTGAAGCAAGTGCCGGTTTTATTCTTTCCGGATTATCGCTTTGTTTACCTGTAATAGAATCTTCTGAAGTATTAATGACAACTCTGTCTTTATAAAATTGTGATTTTAAAATGTTAGGTTTATATAAAAGGAGTCTGGCTCCAAGTTCAATGTCGTCCCAGTAACCTACATCCTCATTCCATCCACCTGCTTGGCGTATTAATTCTGTTCTTGTACAATAATGTAGAGTTGACAGGCATCCATTAAATAAGTTATGCCATTGATAGTTTTTACTATAGAAAGGACTTATACGTAATAATTTATCTTTATTATCAACTATGTTGGTGTTCCAGCCTATTATGTCGGCGTCAGGATTGTTTTTTATATCCTTTATCGCCAGTTCTATGTGATTGGGACTCATGATATCGTCAGAGTCGAAATACATTATCCAGGGAGTATTTACGAGTTGCAGTCCTACATTTCTTGCTGCTGCTGCTCCCGGTTTTTTGCAGTCGGTGATGGTAATGTTTATGCCTTTGCCTTGTGGAGATTTTTCAACAGAGTTTTTCCAATCGGCAAGAACCTCCCTGGTATTGTCGGTCGATGCGTTGTCGACGAGTATGAGATTAAAAGGACGGTAGGACTGTTGAGCAATAGATGCCAAGGTCGCCCCAACTATTTTGGAACGGTTGAATACCGGTATGACTATCGAAAGTATAGGTTGCTCCATTGCTCTTGAGAGTATTTGATACAAAGTTAATACTCTTCTTTATAAAGTGTTTAAATTTTTCCCACAAAAATTCGTAACTTTGTGGTTGTTAAACCACAAATATATTTTTGATATGCAACTTTGCTCGCTCACTGCTATTTCGCCTATCGATGGCCGTTATCGTTCAAAATGTGAAAAACTTGATGAGTATTTCTCTGAGTATGCTCTTATTAAATATCGTGTAAAGGTCGAGGTCGAGTATTTTATCGCTCTGGCCGAGATTCCGCTTCCTGCACTTGCCGGCATCAAACCAGAGACGTTTGAGAGCCTTCGCGACATTTATCGCAATTTTACCGTTGCCGATGCTGAGCGCGTAAAGGAAATCGAAAGCGTTACCAATCACGACGTTAAAGCTGTTGAGTATTTGCTCAAGGAAAAGTTTGATCTTCTCGGTCTCGAAGCTTGCAAGGAGTATATCCACTTTGGCCTTACCTCGCAGGACATCAACAACACGTCGGTGCCTATGACCATAAAGGATGCCATAGCCGACGTTTACCGCCCCTTGCTCGTTGAACTTATCGAGCATATCGAGGGTCGCGTCGAGGAGTGGCACGACATACCCATGCTGGCCAAGACTCATGGTCAGCCCGCTTCACCCACACGCCTTGGCAAGGAGATGAACGTATTCTCATATCGTCTTCGCCAGCAGCTCGAGGCTCTCGACAATGTCAAGATAAGCGGAAAATTCGGCGGTGCCACCGGCAATTTCAACGCCCACTCGGTAGCTTTCCCCGACATCGACTGGAAGAGTTTTGCCGCCAACTTCCTTAGCGACAAACTCGGCATCAAACGCGAGGAATATACCACACAGATTTCTAACTACGACAATCTGGCAGCACTGTTCGACGCCATGCGCCGCATCAATACCATCATCCTTGACCTTGACCGCGACATGTGGATGTACATCTCGATGGAATATTTCAAGCAGAAGATCAAAGCCGGCGAGGTAGGATCATCGGCAATGCCCCATAAAGTCAATCCTATCGACTTCGAGAACTCGGAGGGCAACCTCGGCGTAGCCAATGCTATTCTCGGGCACCTCGCATCAAAACTGCCCGTATCGCGCCTGCAGCGTGACCTTACCGACTCGACCGTATTGCGCAACGTCGGAGTCCCCATGGCCCACATGCTTATAGCCCTGCACAGCACGCTTAAAGGTTTCAACAAACTGCTTCTCAATATCGACGCCATCAACCGCGACCTCGACTCGATGTGGAGCGTTGTAGCCGAAGGCATCCAGACCATACTGCGCCGCGAAGGTTATCCCAAACCCTACGAGACCCTCAAAGAGCTCACACGCGTCAACACAACCGTGACAGCCGAAAGCATCTCGGCATTCATCGACACACTGAACGTAAGCGACGCCGTCAAAGCAGAGCTCCGCACCCTCACCCCCCACACCTACACCGGTCGTTTTTGATTAAGGCTACATATAATATAGATTGGCGGCAGAGATGTCGCCAATCTTTTTGATTAGGCGCGGCAGCGGGTGGTTAGGTGGTGGATGGTGGCGATGTTGAGGGTGGTGACGGCGGCGGTGATGGCGGCGGCGGTTAGAAGCATGGCTGTGATGCTGCCGGGTGTCATGTCGAGGGATGAAATGGCGGTGGTCCACTGCGGGCGTACTGCAAGTACTATTATTATGCTCAGTAGCATGACTATAAGGTTGACAGCTAACGTGAGTCGGTAGTAGTAGCGGGCTACGCTGCCGGCCGAGTAGCCAAGCAGCATGAGATCGCGGAGTTTCTCCCGGTTTTTGTGTATGAGCAGGAAGATGCTGAGGGTGAGTATGAAAAGTGCCAGCAGCGATATGACGATGCCTACTCCTATTACTACGCCGGTGACGAGCCGCAGGAAGAAGCCTGTCTCGCTGTTGTCGAGCTTGTCACCGGCTATCTCGAGGCCGTTGTCGCTTAGATATTTACGCACGTCGGGGTTGCCGGGATCGCTGACTTCGACTACAAGACGCGAGGGGCCTTGTGTTGCTGTTTCGGAGCCGTAGTTGTCGTTGGCCCATGTCATGAATTCTGCGGGTACGGCTATGGTGCTGATGCGCGATGAAAAACCTGCGATGTAACCTCTGAGATGTGCTGTGTGGCCGCGGCCGGCTATGGTTATCTGCAGTGGTACGAGCGAGACTTCGTTGTCACGCAGTTTGGGGAGTCCGCGGCTCGATGCAAATCCGAAGTTGTAGAGGGCGAGGTAGTCGCGCGACAGGATTATGGGTACTTCTCCTTTGTCGGGATTGAAGTTCCAGTCGCGCGGCAGGCGGTCGAAAAATTGTGCCGGCAGAGATTCAAAAAATGTCTCGGTAGACAGTGAGTGACCCTGGAAATCGACACTAATGGATGCTCTGAAGCGTGATGCTTCGAAACGGCCTACGGCTTCGACCCATGGCTGTTGCTCGAGATTCTCGATTTCGCGGTTGCTGAATGCTGTATTGCGGTTGAGCAGCCCTATAGATCTTGATACTACAAGGTAGTCGTGAAGCCGGTTGTCGTCATTGCCCGATGTTGCGTTATCGACATCGGTATAAAACTGTATGGCTGTGAGCACTATTGCGAGGCCGATGAGATTGGCCAGTGCATAACCGGCAAGCTGCCAGGGTGAGATATTGCGTCGCAGAAGGCGCCAAACGGGTGATGTAGTCATAACTTCAATATCTCTGCATTGTTAATGGCCAGATGGTTACCCACCGAGGTTGTTATTATGGCCGCTCCCTGCCGTTGCGCTTCCTCGTCGACGAGCGATGCTACCGTCTCGTTATTGCGGTCATCGAGATGGCTCACGGGCTCGTCGAGCAACAGGAATTCGAACGGCTGGCAAAGTGCACGTATCATAGCCACGCGTTGCTGCTGACCGATGCTGAGGAGAGCTGCGGGGGTATCACGTTTGTCGGCAATCCCGAGCAGTTGGAGCATGTCGTTGATTTGGCCTTCCGTTTTGTAGCCTGTGAGGCGGTTTTTGATATCGATATTCTCGTAGACGGTGAGCTCGGGAAATAGGCGCATTTCCTGCGGCAGAAGTGCCAGGCGCGTGCGTCGTACCTCACACCATTTTTGTGGCGAGAAATGGCTTATATCCTCGCCGTCGAGCAAGATTGTGCCCTGATAGTCGTGACGGTTACCGTAGATGAAGCTTATGAGCGATGATTTGCCGGTGCCGCTTTCGGCTACTACGAGATAGCGGCCCGGGGTGACGAATGACACCGTGTTGAGCCACACCCGGCTGTCGCGCACGTGAGGCAGCCGGTCGGCCTGTTCGGCGAACACCGACGGGAGAACATCCACCAACTTTATCTCGTGACTCATTACTATCGGCTGCGGTTATAGTTCATGGCGCTGATTACCTCAAAAGCATTCTGCTGCCAGCTGCGGTCGACTGCGAGATTCAAGATGGCGTCGATAAACGGGCGTTTGCTGTCGATGAGAGTAACAGTTATGGTGTATCCATGCTCGCCCGTGTTGGTATTGATATCGATGCCGAAAGGCATCTCAAAATCGGTGGCAATGCGGTCGTTCTTGGCGAGACAGGCATGCAGGGCCATAGGTTGGCCGGCCATACCGTCTACAAGGCTGCTGTGATTCTCCTTGACGTTTTTATAGTCGGTGCTTATCACCATGTAGCCGTTGTCGAAGTATTTGTAACTGAACGTTCCGCCGCCGAGTATGTCGTAGTTATTGATGTCGACCATTTTTATGCCGTTCACTTCATTGACTCTGAACACCTGTGCTGCGATATCCATAATATAATCGGCTGACTCCCTGTCCATTCCTATGCTCATGGTCATGTTCCAGTACCGAGGGAGCAAGAGGTAGTCGGCTCTCTCGGGTGCCTGTACCGACAGTGTCGACGAGCCGTTTATACCGTTGACAACTTTGTCTATTTCCGAGTCACTGATGCCGGCGTTTTTTATCATAGCCTTGAGGGTATCTCCTTTCAACCATCCTATGGCACAAGCGGCAATAGAGTTTTCGGGTACATAATCAAGGGCTTCTTTTTCAATGACATATTTATCGTCAAACTGCATTTTAAGTCGGGTACCGTCGTCGTTTAAGCCATCGTAACCGAATATGAGTTTTTCATTCTCGAAATTAAGGAATATTACCGTGTTGTCGGTGAGTGCAGTGACGCGGGCCGGTATACCCTGCTTGTTTACGATGTTGGTCATGATACGGTCATCAATAATAGCAGTCACGGCATTGTCGGCAGCGAGCTGTTCACGGAAACCGGGTTTATCGGCAACCGACTGTTCAGCAGCACTTTTTACAGCTTTTATAATATACTCGGCTTTATCGCTCATCCATAACTGGTTGTCGCGAAGCAGGAGGGCATCGCCGTTGATATCGTAAACGGTAAAACCGTCGATACTTTCCGACGAGCCGAATTGCTTGGTGAGGGCCTTGGTAAGTTCCGACTTGTGTTTTACGCCACATGTCAGTATAACATCTTCATCGACAGTGCTGTAAATATAGATGTTCTCCGAATCTATGGCCGGGATGGCTTCAAGAAACTCGTCAAGGAGTTTGCGGTCGGTACCGGTGAGATTATATGACAGCTCGTTGAGAGCTGCCGAGAGTTTATATTTGTCATCGGAGAGACGTACATCGGCACTTGCCAAAATTTTGTCGGCATTTACTTTGGCAACGAAGGCCGTACGCTGCGGAATAGTCGAAAGGATGTCATCGCCAACCTCGGTACATGAATTGAGCACCAGAGCACCCAAGGCAAGCACCGCGAAGACAACCAAAGAGCAAAATTTTTTCATAAATAATATTTTTATCATCCGAAAAGATAAGAATGACTGCCAGTGTCAATCATTAATAATATGTTGTATGCCGAGGTCTTTAAAAAAATCATCTATTGAATTAAACTTTTTTATATTGCCAGCCTTGATATCGGCAATTGCAATGTCAAGTCCTTTTTTCCCTTTGTCTCGGATATTAATATTTATTTGTGTCATAGTTGCTGAAGTAAAATGGTTTAATATACAAAGGTATAACAAAAATATTATAAATCATGTTTTAGAGGGCTTTATTGAGAGGATGGTGATGATTGTCGGGCAGATATTAAGCCCTTTTTTAGCATTGCTGTTATATTTTATGTTCGGGAGTTTGACAGCAAAGAGCTAAATATTTAATGTAAGAAATTGGCTGTAATA
>CANDNO010000012.1 GCA_947386115.1 uncultured Muribaculaceae bacterium | reverse complement strand
CATACCGCTTGCTCAATAAATTCCACATGACGCACCGCAATTCCTCCGACCGTGGATTTGAGATTTCATCGCTTGTCAACTTGGAAAAGCGACCGCACAGCCTGTCTGTTTCTCCCAATCTGTTCCCTGACATCATTCTGGGCGATATGCTGTATCAGCATGTAGATTTCCGCAATATTTCCACCGAGAACCGTGCGGGATTACTGTCTGTATTCAAGGTTGGCAATTTCACTTTGCACCCCTCTGCGATAGTCAACTATCATCACAATTCACTCGAAAGCCGGCTTGACGCAACGGACAACGACCTGACGCTCGAATATCTCGATGCCGGTGTAGGAGCAGAAATGATGTTCAGTACCCGCAAAATCCATGCCTCGCTATATCTGCCGGTGAAATACCGCCTGTTCCGGCTCAACAACAGACTCGACGGCAACATCACCGACAAAAACTGTTTCCGCGTCGAGCCGTCTCTCAACTTCACATATAAATTCAACAGCAGCCATAACCTCAAAGCGGCGGCAATGCTGAATTATATGACACCCTCGATTGAAACGCTGTATTCCGGGCATATACTGACATCTTACCGCCAGTTGTCGGCTTACGACGTGGCAGGGCTATACGAAGGCATGAATCAACATTACTCGTTGGGCTACGATTTCAAGAACATTCTTTCTATGAGTTTCGCCGGAGCGGAGGTTTCTTGGAACAGGCAGTCGCCCGAAGTGCTGTATGGCTCCTGTTACGACGGCATAGTGCAGCGCACCATAAGCCGCCGCACATCGGAGAACGGGGATATGATCTCGGCAAAAAACCATGCAAGTCAGGGTTTCGACTGGCGACGCCTGAAAATCGGAGCCTCGGTTACATACTCCTATTACGACAGTCCGCTGCTCGTTCAGGACGAGGTGTTGCGCTACTCCGGCAACAACATAGGAGTGAACGCCGACATTAGCCTGACGCCGTTCAAATGGTTAGGTGTAGCTTACCAAGGCAACTACTCGCAGTCGGCGACACAGCAGAAAGGATATGACAGATTTCCGTGGCTGCGCACCGTGACGAACAAGGCTTCTCTCGACTTTACAATTCCGGGAGGCGTTACGCTGACTACATCGCTCTACCATTACTACAACAACTTCAACGACGGTGACAAGTCCTTCCTTCTGCTCAATGCCGAGGCGAAGTACACCATAAAGCGTTTCAGCTTTACGCTGTCATGCGACAACCTGCTCAACCGCAAGTCGTATGTGTATTCCAGTCTTTCCGCTCTCACGGAGTCAAAGGCAATCTACAACATACGCCCTCGCAGTGTGTTGCTCAAAATCAGATTCAGAATATTCTAAAAACCACAGTTATGAAATATCTATTATCTCTACTTTTTGTTTTCCTGTGGATTACAGGTGTAGCACAGGAAACCTGTTCACGAATTATTGACCGCGCTACTCCTGTCGATACGGCGAGATACAAGGTTACATATTCGCTGAAATATAAATTCCACCCCGACCAACGGGACGTCCTCAACGACACAAGGATTGTGCAGATAGGTAAACGTAGCGTCAAAGATTACAGCGACATAATCAACCACTTCGATTCGTTGGCTACCGAACAAATACGTCGTGGAGCTGATTCATATTCCAATGTGTCAGGTCATCCGTGGCCTTTGGAAATCATCAGACCCGTTCGGGGAGAGAAAGCCGATTTGAAATACCGGCTGTCAATGTCCGCTTTCTTTGTCTATTCTGATTCTGTTCCGTCGCTTGAATGGATTTTCAGCGATGAAGCCACCGATTCTATTATGGGCTATGACTGCCGTAAGGCAACTGTTGAATTTGCCGGACGAAATTATACGGCATGGTTTACGCCTGAAATTCCCCTGCCTTTCGGCCCTTACAAATTCGGGGGTCTGCCGGGTCTTATTCTAAAATTGGAAGATACTGAACAACAATTTGTCTGGGAGGCAAAGGGATTTGAGCGTACAAACTCTCCCATAATGAAATATACATACAGTGACGGCAACGATAAACGATGCTCGGCAGCAGATGTTGAAAAGACTCTTGCACGCTATTTCAAATCGCCGGTCGGTTTTATGATTTCAGAAATGGGCGGTGACAGTAATAGAATATATCTCGTCGGTAAAGATGGCAAACGAGTGAACAACGCCGACGCAGCCAAAATATCCGTTCCATATAAACCCCTTGAAATAAGATGAAAATACTACAAATAATGGCACTCACCCTGTTCATGACGGGATGTGCCAACGCACAGTCAACTACCACAACAGTAAAACTGGAAATATCCGGGGAACCGCTGCTTGCAATAAGACATGTAACGGATATGAAAGTATCCGGTGATACATTGCTGTTTGTCTTTGAATGTGAGGACGGATACGGTCAACGTCTTCTCCGTCGCGCAATTATCAACAGCGCCAACAACACAATCAAGATAAGCCCGGATATGGGCAAGCGGGTAGACGGTTACTATGCTTCCTATATGCCTTATCCTCTGATTTCCGACAATGGTACAATACGCGTTATAAGTCAGGACGATTGCGAGATATTTGCCGTCGAGAACGATACAGCGTTTGTAAGGACACGGCAGTATCTGATGGACGGAAACAGCACTGTGCCTTTCCCTCTTTCACAGTACGTTCAGGACGTATATATAACAGCACCTGACAATTATGTCTTTATTGGACGTGAGCCGAACGGAGGCCGTCAATATGCCATGACCGCCGACCTTGCCAAATCTAAAATTGATACAGTCAGACAGATCAACTTTTCTCCCGACTTACAGACATGGATGCCAAATATGGGCGAAATGGCATATTCGAGCAAACACAATCGCCTGGCATTTGCCTACAAACTTCATCCGGTTATTGAAGTATTCGGCCTTGATGGATCGGCAATCACAACCGTAAGGGTAGGGGAAGACACTTTCGATAGTTCTACTCTCGAAATGGCAGATTTCGACAGCCATAACCAACTGCACTTCATAGATATCAGTACCACACCCGATTATCTGTACGCGCTACATGGAGACCCGTCGTCACAGCAAACCATTTATAAGATTGACTGGAACGGAAACATCATCGCCCGAAACACCACTGACAAACATCTTAAAAAAATAGCCTGCTATGACGACTCAACAATCATAGGCTACTCCGACACCGGTTTCGTAACGCTACGGCTTGTCCTGCTATAAACAGGGGAGGATAGGAGTAGGGTATAGAATAGCCTCGGCAGTGGTGAGCGCTGTGAGGGGTACACCGCACATGCCGTGAAGATTGATACACTGCCCTGTGAGATAGAGGTTGCGCACTTTGGTGACAATGGGTAACTGCGATTCCATAAGGTTATTGCTATCTTTCGAGAAGCCGTAAACCGACCCTCGCGGTGAATGGTAATAGTCCCTGATAGTGAGCGGTGAGGCTGTGTACACGCTTTTTATACAGTGCCTGAGTTCGGGATGGATTCTCGAAATCTTGGCAATAATACCGTCGGCAACCTTATTCTTCCACGCGTAATAATCGTCGGGGCGACGGCCTGTCACGGTGTCATCCCACCGCTCAACCTGCGTGTAATCCATCAATGCCGTAGCGAGTATTTTCCTTGCGTATTCTCCTTGATTTTCTACGGGTGGAGTCATATACATGAATCCACACGGCACACCGTTTTCGTCGACCGCGGCAAGATTCCATGCATCGACCATATCGTCGTGTATATAACACGTGTGATCGATGTAGCGGAAAGTTTCGGGCTTCAACTCGATAAACAGGCTGAATGCCGAGCATGTAGGTTTAACCGAAGACACTCTGCGTGTGTAGGCTTTGGTAAACACCCCGGCCGGCATAACTCTTAATAACTCTGATGGATGAGCAGCCCATACATAACGCTCAGCCACAAACTCCTCGCCATTGAGGCAAACAATTGACGAAATATTCCTGTCGGCATCAACATTTATTCCGGAAACCTCGTGGCCGCACAATACCCGTCCATCGGCAGAGCGAATAACCTCAATCAAGAGGTCGGCAAGCTGACGGGAATTGCCCACAAACCGCGATGCACCTTTTAAATATAATACTGATATAAGCGCATGTACATAAGCCGGGGTTCTGCCGGCTTCGCCACCATACAGGCCATTGTTATAGGCCAGCAAAGAACGCAGTCGTGGATTCTCTATATATTGCGAAATGAGCTCGTCGGCAGGAATGCATGCTTCGGGAATCATATCGAACGACCCATGGCTGTATGGACGCAGATTGAATAGGTCAAACGAATCGGCAATACGCTCGATAGCATCGACATAACGCTCAAGGTTCTCGCGTTCTTCGGGAAAATAACCGGCCAGACGCTCTATAAACCTGTCTCGTCCCGACGGTATTGAATAGGTACACCCATCGGCAAGCGATGTTACCGTATCCATGCAGTCACTGTTAATTTCCACAATATTAAGACGATCGCGGATACCAAGATAGCGTGCTATACGGTCAATCGAACCACCCGGAGTCCAGCCGCCCATAACATGCATACCGGTGTCAAACTGCACTCCGTCGCGCTGGAATGTCTGCAATCCACCGCCCGGAATAACGTTCTTCTCAAGAACTGTAACCTTCATACCGTTGCGTGCAAGCAACGCACCTGTAAAAAGGCCACCGAGACCACCTCCTATGATAACAACATCAGTCATTTCAATGTCCTTACAAATTTAGGAGTGACTTTACACGACGCTTATCGGCACCAAGATCTATGGCTCGCTGCGCGTCGTTCAGAGCATCGTCATTTCGATAGGTTCGCTTATTAAGGCAAGCGCGGGCTACATACAACTCGGAACAGTCGGGGTCGAGCGACATGCCTTCGGCAATATCTTCGGAGGCCTCGGTATAATGCTCGAGTGCAACATGGCAAAGTGCGCGGGCCGCATACAGATCGGCCGTAGGGTCCTGGGCGATGAGGGTTGAATACTGTTTTATAGCATCGACGTTGTCCCCTTTGACCGACGCATACCAAGCCAATGCCGCAGTACACTCACGCGACTTTGACGTATCGGTAAGTCTCGCCATTTTGTCCAGTGCGACCTTTGCCTGCGTGGTATCGCCAACAGTGAGGTAAATCACACCTATATTAAGATAGGGACGATAGAGCGTCGAATCGAGCCGTGTGATCTCGCGCAAGTCACGCAATGCAGCTCCAAGCCGGCGAGTCTCGCTGAATACTTTGGCACGATTGGAAAGAATCGTGACCGACTCGGGTGCCATATCGTGAGCCATAGTAAGATAATGTATCGCGAGAGAGTCGGCACCGAGATAATAATTGAGCATGCCTATGTTCGAAAGCAGCATCACGTTGCCCGAGTTGTCGGGTTCGGTGCGCAGTGCCTCACCGAGCAATTGAATGGCCTGCTGATAATCGCCTTTTTCAATGGCTTTGTCGGCATCGCCGATGAATTGCATATACTTGCTGTCGGCTTTGACGGCAAAAGAGAAAACCGTAGCCGACAGAATAAAAATTATAACATTTTTTATAATATTCATAATCGATTGATGTATGCGTGCAAATGTACAAATAGTTGTCAACTTTAACATGATTGTAGAGAACAAAATTTGTTAACTACGATTCAAATACGTACCTTTGTATATCGAAATGCAACGTATAGTATCACATATAGAGTATCTGCTTGACAGGCATGAATGCGTCATAATTCCCGGACTCGGTGCGTTTATAAACCGCTACCAACCGGCTGTTATTGATGCTGTTAATCATACCATCAAGGCCCCATGCCAGGTAGTGTCGTTCAATGCCGAACTCACCCACGACGACGGCTTGCTCGCCAGCTCTTATGCACGTGCGCTTACAATACCCTATACCACAGCGTCATCGCTGATGAATGATGACATCGAGTTGCTAAAGTCAAACCTCAACAACGCCGGGGAGCTCCAGATCGGTTCTATCGGCAGGATAAGAGTAGGGGAAGATGAAACTCTTGTCTTTACCCGGACAGAAGCATTATTCTCAACATCAGGACTTACCGCAGTATCGATCGAGCCTGAGATAAATGAAGAGAAGACCGTAGAGACTATCGAGTTGCCGGCGCCTCACCGCTATTCAACAGCCGTACACCGCGTTATGCGTTATGCCGCAATGCTCGTCATCCTGCTTGGAGTGGGTATCGTTCTTTCGACACCCCTCGTAAGCAACCCCGACGATGCCGCGGTAATGCAGGCATCGCTTTGTCCCATAGAGGCTTTGACTCCCGATCCTGTGATGGAGCAGGAGACAGCTCCCGAATTTCTGTTAGCCGAACCTACGGTGCAGGTTCAGGAACAAGATACCGTAAACGAATCGTCACGCGACAATTACTGCCTCGTAATAGCCTCGCTCGCAACACTCGACCAGGCCAATCAATTCATGGCCGAAGCCGGCAAGGATGCAATAGGCATGTTTGAGTCAAACGGCCGATATCGCGTATATGCCGTGACCGGTCCCGATGTAGAGTCGGTGCGTAACGAGCGTCTTGAATCACGCTACGACGGAGCATGGCCATGTGCGATGCCCCGCGAGTAATATATACCCCCACACCGAATAACACAACATCATGGACAACTTTCAATCACTCATCATAAAGCGTCGCAGCATAAGACACTTTACACCCGAACTCATCAATGAAGATCATGTAAAGATGATTCTTGAGGCCGGACTTTTAGCTCCCACATCCAAGAGTTCGAGAGCCTGGCAGTTTATCGTTGTCGATGATCCCGATATGCTCGCCCGATTGAGCCAGTGCAAGGAACGCGCCGCCGAACCCATAGGCCGAGCTCCCCTTGCCATCGTTGTGGCTGTAGACCCAACCGCCACCGACCCCTGGATAGAGGATGCCTCGATAGCAGCATCTTACATGCAGTTACAAGCAGCCGACCTCGGCCTTGGCTCATGCTGGATTGAGGTTCGCGACCGCTATGCCGCCGACGGCACTCCCGCCGAGGAGTATGTTCAGGAGCTGCTGAATATGCCCGATACTCTTCCCGTTGTATGTATCCTCGCCATAGGCCACCCGGCCGAGGAACGCAAACCGCAGGCTATCGAGAAACTCAAATGGGAGCAGGTACACATAAACAAGTGGACTCAGCGATAACCGTGAACGTGGCCCGACCGATAAAGATTTGCCTGTTAGGAGCCGGAAATGTTGCCTCACACCTTGCTCGTGCGCTTGCCGGAGTAGCCGATATCGTACAGATATACAGCCATTCCCTCTATAATGCCGCAAAACTCGCCGACATGATCGGCAAACCGGGCATTGCAACCGATTCGCTTGAACAGATAACTCGCGACGCCGACTATTACATCGTCAGCGTGAAGGATGATTGCATTGCCGATGTCGCGCGGCAAACGCCCGATTCAGGAATATGGGCGCATACATCCGGTAGCATCCCTATGTCGGTTTTTGAAGGTCACAAGACCCGCTACGGTGTGTTTTATCCACTCCAGACATTCTCGAAAGAAGTTGAGCTTGACATCTCAAGGGTTCCTTTCTTCATCGAGGGCAATAACGAGACTGTAGCAAAGCTGCTTACCGAACTTGCACTGAAAATATCCAATGTCGTAGAACCGGCCGACAGCAATCGCCGGAAAGCGTTGCACGTCGCTGCAGTGTTTGCATGCAACTTTGTCAACTACATGTGGATACAGGCCGACGATCTTCTTAAACGCGAAGGGCTCGACATAAGCTTCATGAGACCTCTTCTTGAAGAAACGCTCAACAAAATAAGCAATGTCAGTCCGGCCAATGCACAGACCGGCCCGGCACGTAGAGGAGATACCCATATTATTGAAAGCCACCTTTCACAACTTGATGGCGAGCAGCACGATATATACCGCCTGCTCTCCGACCTCATCATGAAATATTATCACAATGAGTAAGATAGACTATAATCTTGACCTTATTAGGGCTGTAGTGTTTGACGTCGACGGAGTCCTGTCGCCATCGACAATACCGTTGGGTGCCGACGGCATGCCGTGCCGTATGGTTAACATTAAAGACGGCTACGCGATACAATTGGCTGTTAAGCATGGCATTAAGATTGCAATCATAACCGGCGCCGACAGCGAGGCAATCGTGCGACGCTTCAGCGCCTTGGGAGTCAAGGATGTCTATACAAAGGTAGCTCACAAGCTCCCTCTGCTCGAAGAGTGGATGACGGCCAACGGGCTCACTGCCAAAGAAGTTGCGTATGTAGGCGACGATGTTCCTGATTTCCAGTGCATGAAGCATGTAGGACTATCTGTAGCTCCGGCCGACGCTGCCGTCGACATAAGGCAGATCGCATGTTATATTTCGCCCATTGAAGGGGGCCATGGAGTAGCCCGCGATATCCTTGAAGAGCTTATGCGCGCACAAGGACACTGGATGACTAACGCTAAAGCATTCGGCTGGTAATATGGTTAAAGGGAAACATTTGTTACTTGCAAGCGCATCGCCGCGCCGCCGCGAACTCCTGTCGGCACTCGACACCGACATGCATGTAGTCGAGCTGCACGATGTCGATGAGAGTTACCCTGAAAGTCTCGAGGCAGAACAGGTCCCGGAATATATCGCATGCAAAAAACGTGATGCCTACGACTCCTCGCTACTCAATGACAACGACGTGCTCGTGACTGCCGACACTGTGGTCATACTTGACGGAAAAGTTCTCGGCAAACCTCATGATGCTAAAGAGGCCGCAGAAATGCTCCGCGCCATGAGTGGCAAGACTCACACGGTCGTTACAGGCGTGGCTTTGACTACACGCAGCACCTCGGTAAGTTTCTCGACACGTACACTGGTGACTTTCGACAACCTCACCGACGAGCAAATCAACTACTATATAGAACGTTACAAACCTTTTGACAAGGCCGGAGCCTATGGCATCCAGGAATGGATAGGCTACATAGGCATCAAAGGAATCGATGGCTGCTACTACAACGTGATGGGGCTTCCGCTTCACGATCTGTACAGCAAGCTGTCTACTCTTTAATTCTCATGACAAAGGCAAAATCATGCCCCACAGGTGGCGTCATGTACACGGCTCCCGACTCAAGCCTGCCGTCAACTATTTGACTATCAACAAGACTACCGGTGGCAGGATGTTGTTGAATCTCCATAACACCGGTCTTACCCTCAGCGACAAAACGCTCTGTGATTATATGTGCGACGCGTCCCATCGTCATGCGCAGGTTTACTTCAACACACGGTGCAATGAGAACCGTTCCATCATTCCGATAAAGCATCATATCGACACCTACAGGGCCGGTATATTTATCACCGATTGTTTGCTCAAGGGCGTCGCCTACAGCAACACGAGTAGCATCAATCCACTGCTGCTCAACACATTTACGACACAGCATTTTGACAATTTCATCGTCAGACATCAGCACATTTCCGCTATATGTCGAATAGCCGGCATTGAAAAAAAAGGAATAACCTGCAAAAACCGCCTTACCGTTCAGCATATCATAAAGCATCGCAAAATCGGCTACCTTATCGAGCCGCGACTCCATTATGATACTCCCTTGATGCTTGATTACACCAGCAGAAAGCCGCAATATCTGTCGTGCAGGTGCCGACATCGAGTCAAGAACACCGCGACCGCTACCAGAAAGAGGTGACTTAAGAAACATCGCGTAACCATCTTCCAGATTCCGCTCAATGATATCGGTATCATACACCTCAACAGGAATAGGTGGCAAAGGGTAGGGCAGGCCTTTATGCACCAAGTTATTATACATATCTATCGACACCCGGCGGTGACTGCACTCCCGGTATCGATCCAACGTATCATCATCGGGCAACAAAGATTCGTCAACACCCACACGCCTGAATAACTCACGGGCATAGCGTGACCATCCCCAGGGTGACAACCCCGATGCATCGGCGGGTGCATGATCGACAATGTCGACACCAATATCAAATTTATCGCTGATGCTGTCAACCCATTCCCGGTCATCACCTGAGGCAAGCACATAATCGCCGGTCGACGCATACCACACAGGGAGACAGGCGGCAGCACGCGCGAGTCTTACAGCCGCCGATGGCGGTGTAAAATACGGACTGTTGACAGCAAGAGCCAGATCATTTTCGGGGTTAAACAGATGGAGACGCTTCATATAATGGATATATAACATTACAAAGTTAGTGAGTTTTTTACAATTACGATTAATTATCAACAGGTGTTTGTTCATGCTGCTGATATGTTGTACTTTTGAATGTTCCGGAATACTGAAGACAGATATGAAAAACGATATAATAAGACTACTGCCCGACTCGGTTGCCAACCAGATAGCTGCCGGTGAGGTTATACAACGCCCCGCATCGGTGGTTAAAGAGCTTGTTGAGAATGCAGTCGACGCAGGTGCATCAACCATAAAGATTATTCTTAAAGATGCTGGCCGCACGCTCATTCAGGTTGTCGACAACGGTTCGGGCATGAGCGATACCGACGCACGCCTGGCATTTGAACGCCACTCGACATCAAAGATAAGGAATGCAGCCGACCTGTTTGCCCTGAGCACCATGGGCTTTCGCGGAGAGGCTCTGGCGTCGATAGCGGCTGTCTCGCAGGTGGAACTTCGCACAATGAGACGTGACGACAACATAGGCACACGCCTGTGTATCAATGGTTCCAAAGTTGAGTCGCAGGAGCCTGAGGCATGTACTCCGGGCACGAGTCTCAGCGTCAAGAATCTGTTCTTCAACGTTCCGGCACGCCGCAAATTTCTCAAAAAGGATTCGGTCGAGCTGGCCAATATAGCACATGAATTTGAACGCCTTGCCTTGGTAAACCCCAATCACGAACTGCTGCTTATGCACAACGACAGCATTATGCACCAGCTTGTGCCGGGCAGTCTCAAGCAGCGTATAGGGCAGCTGTTCGGCAAAGCGGTCGAGCGCCAGTTATTACCCGTAGAGACAGCGACATCGCTCGTTAAGATAAACGGCTTTGTAGGTCTCCCCGAGGGGGCACGCAAACGCAACTGGCTGCAATATTTCTTTGTCAACGGTCGCAATATGCGTCACCCGTATTTCCACAAAGCCATCATGGCATGCTATGACAAACTGATAGGGCCGGATGTACAACCCAACTATTTCATCAATTTTGAAGTCGACCCCGCCACTATCGACGTCAACATACATCCTACCAAAAACGAGATCAAGTTTGAAAACGAACAGGCTATATGGCAGATACTTGAGGCAGCCGTGCGCGAATCGCTCGGAAAATTCAATGTTGCCCCGGCAATGGATTTCTCGGCCGACGAAGTACCTGAGATTCCTGCTTTTGCACCGAATCTCACCGGCGGTCTCGATATAGGCGAGAACCCGGTTGATTACAATCCGTTTGAACAGACGCAGCAGGTATCCAACCCGGTGGCCGTACGTAGCAGCCATATAGGTGGAGGTGTAAAATCGTCGGCGCTGAACTGGAAGAAAGATACCAAGGCTACTTTCGACGACTGGGACAAGCTTTACAGTCGATGGAACGGCAGCGAGGATTCAGGGTCAGGAAGTCAGGAGCTTACACTCAGCAGCATGCCCGCCGAGGAGCAGCCGGAGGAAAAAGAACTGTTTGATGACAGCCAAAGCCATATTGCAGACTTCAATTCGGTCATACAGTTCAAAAACAAGTATATACTGTCGCCGGCACGGTCGGGACTGCTTATCATCGACCAACACCGCGCTCACGTAAGGGTGCTTTTTGAACGGTATCTGAAAGAAGTGAAATCATCGACTCATGCTACTCAATCTTTGATTTTCCCCGAGGTAATCAACGTTACTCCGGCACAGGAAGTAACTCTGACTGATATACAACCACGCCTCGCCGAGATAGGATTTGACCTGGCAAAAATAAGCAAAGGCAACTGGGCGATTAACGGATTGCCGGCAATAATAGCCGAGTCGAACCCGATAGAACTGCTCAGCGGAATCATTGACACGATTGCAACCCGCGGCACCGACGCGAAAGATGAGATCGAACGCGATATCGCGCTCTCAATGGCAAAGTCAACCGCGATAAAAAGCGGACAAAACCTGTCGGCCGAAGATATGGAGCACCTTATGAGCGATCTGTTCTCACTGCCTACTCCGACCTATACCCCCGACGGATTATTAGTATTGAAAATAATAGATACCGAGACTCTTATACGGTCGTTCTGAACAGTGGAGCGTATTATCTGTAGCCGAGGCTCATCAAATCCGAGTCAAATGTATCGGGGCTAATTGCGCGTTTGCGTAAACGGTTGCGATACGCGTAGATTGTATTTACCGAGTAGTTCAAAATCTGAGCGATACGGTTGGCATCAAACAGGCCAAGACGCTGGCAGGCGAGAATGCGCAGGTCGGTGTTAAGACGCTCACCCTCTTTCAGTACTATCTTTTCACCGGATAGAAGCAGTCCGTTTACATCTTCTACAAAAGCGGGATATATGTGCAAAAAGGCTTCATCAAAAATGGCATGGAAGTCATGAGTCTGTTCTTCAATGAATTTACCCGATTTTGTGAATTTATATAGCTCATCGGTCTGTCCCGAACTGATTTTACGGCTCACGAGATTGTTAAACTGCGTGAGTTTATCCATATACAACGAGCAAAGAACCATAAACTGGCTTATGTAAACTTCCTTAGCCCTGTTGGCCTCAAGGAGGTGTGACTGCATTACACGCATGCGCTTCAAGTGCCTCACCAAAAAATACGCAAACAGGATAATTACAACGATACATGAAACCAGGATTACAATAATTATCGCATAAGCAACCGTCCACCAGTCCATGAGCTTGTTATGTGCGGCGGTTATAATTGGCAACTGCGGCGATATTTCCATAATTCGTGCCAATGCACAGCAGTCGGTCGCATTCTCGAGCGCCACCGACATGTACTCGTAGGCACGATACACATCATTCTCTTTAAAAAGCAAAGCCGCGAGTTTCTGTAACGCCGATACTTCACGTGCAGCGGAATAAATGTCGGAACTTGCCGCCAAGGCAAGATAATATTTCTGAGCTTCGACATCCCCTCGCTGTTCAGAGATATCGGCAAGTACCTCAGCTGTACTGGCATACACCTCGCTGTTAGGGTCGAGGCGGTCAAGCAGGTCAACAAGCAAGTCCCAGGCTTTACCCTGCTCGTTGGTGATAAAATAATAATCGCCAAGATTCTTCAGATACCTGTCTGAACCGGGATCCTGATATTTTATCATATTCAGCTGGCAATCGGTAATACGTGATGTCCAGCGGCGATGTTCCTGTGGATGGGACTCATAGATAAGAGCGATAAAGTAGTTCATCCTGCGTCCCGATTCATAATACAGAAACTTCATGTCGTTTGACATGCCGGCCGTATCAATACGTTCATATATATTTGAAGCATAATCCACAAAACCGGCTATAGGCAAGTGGGCAATGAGCTTAAGCCTGAAAACAGTTTCCATCGAGTCACACCCCGCTTTGACTGCATCATAGAATCCATCCCTGAAATAAAACAATGCCGAATCATTATTAAAAAGGGAGTATTCGTCACCTATGCGCTCAAGATTAAGCAAGTGTTCTTTCACCGAACTTCCTGAGTATGAATTGATGATGGAATCAATCTGCGATACACGCCTGTTATAATATTCAGACCGATTGGCCACTGCATCATCAAGACGATCCAACGCTCCGTCAACATCATACACCACAGCCTCGACCGAGATTATCGAAATCAAAGCCGATGTTATGAGTGCAAATATTCTACGGAAAGCATCCATCTCGATTTGTCATTAAAGCACATGGCGCCGTGAGCAGGTGTACTATTTACTTAATATATAATGCGTTTAATAATTCAACGCCAAATATAATCCAAATAAATGAATAAACACCGAATATTTATAAAAATTTTTGCTATTAATTAAAAAAAGCCGATTCCGTCGGGAACCGGCTTTTTAAACTATTTATATATAATACTATGTATCTGCTTATTACGCTTTAGATTACACCTTGAGCCATCATAGCGTCGGCAACCTTCATGAATCCGGCTATGTTAGCGCCCTTCATGTAGTTGACATAACCGTCGGGCTCGGTGCCATGCTCAACACACTGCTGGTGAATATTGTGCATGATCTCGTGGAGTTTTGCATCAACCTCGGCAGCCGACCACTGCAGATGCTCGGCGTTCTGGCTCATCTCGAGACCCGAAGTGGCAACACCTCCTGCGTTAACAGCCTTACCGGGGGCATATGTGATACGTGCGGCGATGAATGCATCGATAGCCTCGGGAGTACAACCCATGTTTGACACCTCTGCAACGAGCTTAACACCATTGTTGAGGAGATCTTTAGCGTCATCACCGTTCACCTCGTTCTGAGTAGCGCAGGGCAGAGCGATGTCGACTTTCTGTACCCAGGGTTTCTTGCCGGGGAAGAATGTTGCCTCGGGATATTTCTCGGCATAAGGAGCTACGATATCCTCGCCCGACGAACGGAGTTCGAGCATGTAGTCAATCTTCTCGCCCTTGATACCTTCGGGATCATAGATATAACCGTCGGGACCTGAAATTGTAACGACCTTGGCGCCAAGCTCGGTAGCCTTGAGGGCAGCACCCCAAGCCACGTTGCCGAAGCCCGAGATAGCGACAGTCTTTCCTTCCATTGTCTCGTTCTGGCGTTTAAGGATATCCTGAACGAAGTAGAGTGCACCGAAACCTGTAGCCTCGGGACGTATGCGAGAACCGCCAAAGCTGAGGCCCTTGCCGGTGAATGTACCGGTGTTCTCGTCGACGAGTTTTTTGTACATGCCATACATATAACCCACTTCGCGACCACCTACGCCTATATCGCCTGCGGGCACGTCACGGTCGGGACCAAGATTCTTCCACAAGCACAGGATGAATGCCTGACAGAAACGCATGATCTCGCGATCGCTCTTGCCACGGGGTGAAAAATCACTGCCACCCTTGGCACCACCCATGGGAAGGGTTGTAAGAGCATTTTTGAAAGTCTGCTCGAAGCCGAGGAACTTAAGAATCGACAGGTTAACCGAAGCATGGAAACGAATGCCGCCTTTGTACGGGCCAATGGCATTGTTAAACTGCACACGATAACCGATGTTGTTCTGGATTTCACCCTTATCGTCGATCCATGTCACACGGAAAGTGACAATACGATCGGGCTCTACCATACGCTCGATAATTTTGTTACGCTCAAACTCGGGGTGCTGATTATAAACGTCACCCACCGACAGCAGGACTTCTTTCACTGCCTGAAGATATTCCTTCTCGCCCGGATGTTTAGCCTCCAGGTCGCTCATGATTTTGTTGATATCCATATCGTAAACTATGTTTAGTTCATTATCTAAATGCAAAAATATATTTTATATATTGAAAAACAAAAAAAATTTTTTTAAGTTCTCCTTGCCTAAAAATCAATATTTCACTTTATTTGGCAAGATTTTTGCAACCATAGTTGTTTAAACAGAAAACGCTTTCAATTTTATGAAAAATCAAGATATTTACTCCAAAAAAAATAATATACTGTCGGCAATCAATTCGGGTCGTCTGGCCATCGCGTTTAAGAAAATGAGGTCATTTTCAGAGCAGCAGATGACGTGGGAGATTACCGACGAGATAGGCCGGCTCGAAGAATCGTATAGATATATGCTTGACTATGCCATGAGGGGCATAGCCGACCCATCGCGCCAAAAGGTATATGCGGGGATAGTGGCGTCAATGAACCGACTGCTCGACAAGCTCGAGCGCCACGCCCTCACCAATGAGTCGCCTACATTATATTATAATACACTTCGCTATATCAACCAGTCATTGAAGGATTCGGTTACATCCCTTATTCGTAAATATGACACCCTCAACAATGATTACTGGAATACCGGAGCCCACCTGATGCCCGACTGCCCCCAGAGCATGGAAAATCGCCGTAAGCGTGAAACACTCGAGCGTGACCTGTTTAACCTGCTGTGGACAGCCATGCCGCTGACCAATGAGGATTATGAATCACTGTCGGCCGTTTTCAAATCCGACCGATATTACAACCGCTTCAAGCAGTTCATCATATCGGCATTACTACTTGGCGCACTCGAGTATTATGATCCCCGACGCATACTGCTGCTTATCGATGCCTACGAGGCCGGCGATGACAATATAGCGCCCGTAGCCGTGATTGCACTTGCCGTTACATTATATATGTATCGCGACCGCACGCTCGATCCTCAGGTCATAGCACGCCTGAAACTATTGTCTGACAATATGACATGGCATAATGATCTGCGTGATGCTTTCCTCGAACTTGTCAGAGCCCGAGACACCGAGCGTATAACCCGCACCATGCAGGAAGAAGTAGTGCCGGAGATGATGAAACTACGTCCCGAGATAACCAAACGTTTCACAAATCCCGACAACCCCAATACCGACATAACCGACCTCGACATAAATCCCGAGTGGCAGGAAATGCTTGAAAAATCGGGCATAGCCGAAAAAATGAAAAAGCTGTTCGAAATACAGCTCGAAGGAGGCGACGTGTTCATGTCGACATTTGCCCACCTTAAATCATTCCCGTTCTTCAACGATATATCCAACTGGTTCATGCCTTTCCATACCGAGCGATCGGAGGTAGCACTCGTGCCCGAAGAACTCGGAGACATGGTACGTGTCCTCGAAAACACGCCTATATTCTGCAATAGCGATAAATACTCTTTCGTATTATCGTTGCGAAACATCCCGGCATCACAGCGTGAGATGCTCAAGACTCAGCTTAACTCACAGGTCGACGGGCTGCTTGAAATACAGAACTCATCGATTGAAACAGGAGCGAAAAAACGCGCCTCGGTCATGAACCGTTATGTCCAGGACCTTTACCGCTTCTTCAAACTGTTCCGACGCAAAAGCGAATTCAAGGATCCGTTCATTCTCGATCTCAACCTCGTGACAGTTCCGGCTATCAGCAAAGAATTCAACGACATAGAGAGCTTGCAGACTATTGCCGAGTTCTATTTCAAGCATCAGTATTATGCCGATGCCCTCAGCCTTTTTAAGGCCATAGAATCCCTTTCGTACCCCGATATACAGCTGTTTGAAAAGATGGGATACTGCTATGAGCGGGATAATGACTATACCCAAGCACTTAAGTATTATGAACAGGCCGAGCTGCTAAGTGCCGACAGCCTGTGGACACTACGTCACATTGCGCTTTGCCACCGTATGCTTGGCAACCCCAAAGAGGCGCTTTCGTACTATAAGCGTATTGTCGAGAAAGAGAACGGAGAATCAATTGCCACCGCCATGTCGATAGGCAACTGCTATCTTGAGATGGGACAGTTTGCCAAAGCTGCCAAATATTATTATAAGGTAAACTATCTTGATGAAAAGTCACAGCGCGGTCGCCGTCAGCTTGCATGGTGCCTTATGATGCAACGTGAATTTGAAAAAGCCCGCAAATTGTATGACGAGTTGCTATCATCCAATCCCACAGCCGACGATTACTTGAACATGGGACACCTGTCGCTCGCTATGGCCGATGACAACAACGCTCTGAACTATTACAAACTATGTATAGCCCAGAACGGTAGTACACTTGATGATTTTGCCGAGAAACTCAACAATGACGTCGAGGCGTTCAGCTACATGGGACTTGATCCCGACATCATCCCGCTGATAGTAGACGCCATCAGCTACACAGAGCGGTAATCAACTAATTGACAACCGCATGCAAATCATGTGTTGTCAAATACAGATACCCGAGTTTACTGTAGTTTAAAACGAACGGGTAGGGTAAACCATGTGTTGACAGCCTCGCCGTCCATATAGCCGGGATTGAATCGCGGGAAAGATTTCACGACACGCACAGCTTCACGGTCGAGATCAGGGTCCTTTGAGCGAACAACTTTAACTTCGCCTATCGAGCCATCTTTCTTCACGACAAATTGCAGTATCACGGTTCCCTGGATGCCGTTCTGTGCCGCCATCTCCGGGTAACGGATGTTACCTGACAGAAATTTCATCATCGCGGCATCACCGCCGGGGAATGAGGGCATCTGTTCAGCAGCATCATATACCTTATCATTTGAATCAGAGGCAGTTTCTTCTTCAGTAACTATGATATCCTCTGAACTCTCACATTTAATTGACTTAGGTTGCTCTTCCACAACGGGAGTTTCCTCAACTACTACAACTGGATCTTCTACGACTACTACCTCTGTATCAAACACATCGGTTGCTTCGGCAACAGTATCTGCGCACTCCTCTATAACGTCGACAGCCGTGACTTCGATTACTTCAACCGCTTCCTCGGTTGTTTCACGTTCATCATACTCTCGGTGGCGATTGACACAACCCGACGATATTATTGCAACCGCCAGCAGAACGGTCATATAATTATACTTCATAATTCTAAGAGCTTGTTTACCAAGCCACCGAATCGGTAACTTCAACGGCTTCAACATCATAAACTTCTTCTACGGCACAAGTGTCGTCATAATATCCGTCATAATTATAAACTGCGTCCTCAACGACATCTCGCTCCGGATATTCATCATGACGACGTCCGCAACTTGTTGCAATTAACACTCCAATCAAAGCAAAAAGTAAAACAATTTTATTCATAATCATATTCTTAATTTAATCGTGATGATATGGTTCTCCTTTAAGTATTGTCATGGCTCGATACAGTTGTTCGACAAAAAACAGTCGAACCATCTCGTGTGAAAATGTCATGCGCGACAGCGATATCTTATCGTCGGCACGATCATATACCGCTTTCGAGAACCCGTAAGGACCACCTACTACAAATATGATGTTTCTCGAGATGGTAGCCATGCGCTTTTCTATGAATTGCGAGAACTCTCTCGATGTAAACTCCTTGCCGCGCTCGTCGAGAAGCACCACATAATCGCCCGGCTGCACGCCCGACAGAATGAGATCGCCTTCAGCCACACGTTGCTGGTCTTCAGTGAGACGGCGAGTGTTTTTTATATCGGCAACAGTTTTAAGCTCAAAAGGTATATAGTGTTTAAGCCTCGAGACATAAGCCTCAATACCGGTTATTATATAGGGGGTTGAGGTCTTTCCTACGACACATAGTTGTATTTTCATTGGCAGGCAAGTTGGAAAACTTTTGGTAAAGTCTTAAATTTGCACAAATTTAAACAAAAGCTATCAGATTATGAAATCACGTGACGAGTTAATCGACGATTTGTTGACACTGGCCTTTGCCGAGGATGTAGGCGACGGCGACCATACCACACTTAGCACCATACCGGCCGATGCAGTAGGCCGACAGCGACTTATAGTCAAGGAGCCCGGAATCCTTGCAGGAGTAGAGATTGCGCGCAAGGTTTTTGAGAAATTCGACCCCGAGCTTAAGATGACCGTTTATATCAATGACGGCGCTGAGGTAAAACCCGGCGATGTTGCGTTTGTAGTAGAGGGCAAGACCCGCTCACTGCTCCAGACCGAGCGTACTATGCTCAACATCATGCAGCGCATGAGCGGCATAGCTACAACAACCCATAAATACCAGGAACGCCTTGCCGGGCTGAAAACCAAGGTGCTCGATACCCGCAAAACCACTCCGGGAATGAGATTGCTCGAAAAGGAAGCCGTGAAAATTGGCGGAGGCGCCAACCACCGCATAGGCCTTTTCGACATGATTCTCATTAAAGACAATCACGTTGACTTTGCCGGTGGCATCCCTCAGGCAGTGGCTGCGGCTAAAAAGTATCTTAAAGAGACAGGGCGCGATCTCAAAATCGAACTCGAGGTGCGCAATACCGAAGAGATAAACCAGGCACTCGAGGCGGGAGTTGACCGCATCATGCTCGATAACTTCACTCCCGAGCGCACAGCCGAAGCAGTAAAACTAATCAACGGACGCACCGAAATAGAGTCATCGGGCGGCATTACTCTCGACACGCTGCGCGCCTATGGCGAGACCGGCGTTGATTATATCTCGGTAGGAGCCTTGACTCACTCGGTCAAAGGACTCGACATGAGTTTCAAAGCCTGCTAACCGCAAGCATTTTATCCACATTAAAGCCTGTGAAGTCATCAATAACTTCATGGGCTTTTTCTTTTAACCTCTCGGCGGGATTTGTCGTAGCGAGCGCTATCACCGTCGCTCCCGAGCGAAGACCGGCCTCAACACCCTGATATGAGTCCTCAAAAACATAGCAGTCACTGATATCACAGCCTACCATTTCGGCAGCCTTGAGATATCCCTCAGGGTCGGGCTTGGAGTTAACAACCATAGAGCCTGTCACGACAGCATCAAACAACGACAGCAGGGTAGGGTGCTGACGCTCAAGGTACGACATCTTGGTATTGTCGCTACTGGTGTACAGAGCGGTTTTGAAACCCGCGGCACGCAACTGGTTGAGAAATTCAATAACACAAGGGAAAATGGGGTATTCCATCGTGTGCTCAAAATCGTGAATTTTGCCCTTTATAGCTTCTCGATCGTCCTCAGAGCTGAATCGGCTCAGAATATCAGTGAGATTCGTGCCTTTTATATCATAGGCAAAACTTGGGGCACAACCATATTCCCGTCCTATGGCTGCCCAAAACTTGGTATATGTTCCCTCGGTGTCAACTATGACACCGTCAAGGTCAAATAATGCTGCTTTCATCGATTATAGGTTATATGCTGCAAAATTAATCATACACGGGCTTTTCTTCAAACTATTTTGGTTTTTTGAGCATTATTTAATTAATGAATACAAAGGAAATAACATCGGAGGTTAAGCAACTTGAGCACGAAAGCCCAACCATACTCGGAGAACAGCCCATAGGCAAGCTGCTGATAAAGTATTCGGTGCCTGCTGTCATTGCAAGCGTCGCGACATCACTCTACAACATCATCGACAGCATCTTTATAGGCCAGGGGGTAGGCCCGATGGCGATTGCCGGACTGGCTATCACGTTTCCGCTGATGAATCTTGTCGCCGCGTTCTGTATGCTTATCGCTGTGGGTGGAGCTACTATATGCTCGATTTATCTCGGGCAAAAGGACTTGTCAAGAGCCACCGATGTAGCCAATAACGTCATCACGTTTTGCCTTATTCATGCCGTATTGTTTGGCGGACTGGCATTGCTGTTTCTTGACCCTATTCTACACTTCTTCGGAGCTACCGATGAGACCATCCCCTATGCAAGGGAATTTATGAGAGTAATTCTCATGGCAACCCCTATAAGCTTTGTTTTCATAGGATTGAACTACCTCATGAGGGCAACCGGCTATCCCCGCAAAGCCATGATTTCGGCCCTGTTGTCGGTAATAGTCAATATCGCCCTTGCACCATTGTTCATATTCAAGTTTGACCTCGGAATAAAGGGTGCGGCCATGGCCACCGTGTGCGGACAGACGGCTGCATTTGTGTGGGTTTTATGGCACTTCATGAACAAAAAAAGTTTTGTGCACTTCAAGAAAGGCAATAAATGGATATCGGGCACTATAGCCCGACGACTCTACGAGATAGGCCTCTCGCCATTCCTCATGAATGTATGTGCCTGTGTGGTTGTAGTCTTTATCAACAAAGCTCTGCTTGACTATGGCTGGGCCGACGGCAATCTTGCAGTAGGAGCCTACGGCATCATCAACCGTACGACAATGTTCTTTGTCATGATTGTATTCGGTGTGACACAGGGCATGCAACCTATCCTGGGCTACAACTACGGCGCCGGGAAATGGGATCGCGTAAAAACCACACTAAATAAAGGTATTTTGTTCGGAGTTATTATTACCTTTGTAGGGTGGATTGTAACCGAGCTGGCACCGTCACAGGTGAGCCGTCTGTTTACCGTCGATGAGAACCTGATAAGGATGACCGATGAAGGTTTCCGCATCTATTTCATCTGCTATCCTGTCGTAGGATGCCAGATAGTCATTCAGAATTTCTTCCAGTCGGTAGGTAAACCTAAGATTTCGATATTCCTGTCGCTTACACGCCAGCTTGTATTCCTGCTTCCGATGCTCTGGATTCTACCGGCACATTTCGGTATCAACGGAGTGTGGGCCAGCATGAGTGCCAGCGACATCATAGCATGCATTATAGCCGTTGCAACTCTATATATAGTAAAGAAAAACAGACCCGAATATTCAACACATAACAGGCAATGACTCACGAGATACAGCTCAGACTGACTCCCGAAATAGCATACGAGCCCGAAAGACTCAAACAAACAATCTCAAAACAGTTGGGAATACGTAGTTCCGAAATAAGCGGTTATCGACTGCTTAAACGCTCTATCGATGCGCGTCAACGCCAGGTTATGGTCAATCTTACCGTCAGAGTCTATATAGGAGAGGATGTGCCTTTAAAAACGGTTTACGAAACTGTCGAATACCCTGATGTATCGACACGTAACGAGGTTGTTGTCGTAGGAGCCGGCCCCGCGGGACTGTTTGCAGCTCTGCGCCTCATCGAGCTGGGACTCAAGCCTATAGTGCTCGAACGTGGCAAAGATGTTGATTCGAGGCGCCGCGATATGGCCCGCATAGCTCGCGAGGGCGTTGTCGACCCCGACTCTAACTATTGCTTTGGAGAGGGGGGCGCCGGAGCTTATTCCGACGGCAAGCTGTACACTCGTAGCAAAAAACGCGGCTCGGTCGATAAAATACTTGCCGTTTTTCATGCTCACGGTGCAGCCGATGATATCCTTATCGACGCCCATCCACACATAGGTACCGACAAGTTGCCCGGCGTGATCAAAGCCATGCGTGAACAGATCATACGGTCGGGCGGCAAAGTACATTTCAATACACGCGTCGGGAAAATTCTTCTCGACAACGACACTGTCACAGGTGTATCGACGGCAGCCGGAGAGACCTTCCTCGGGCCCGTTATCCTTGCCACAGGCCACTCGGCCCGCGACATATACCACATGCTCGATGACAACCATATCAAGATAGAGCCTAAAGGTATAGCCGTAGGTGTGAGACTCGAGCACCCTCAACATCTCATAGACTGCATACAGTATCACAGCAAGAACGGCCGTGGCCGCTACTTGCCAGCTGCCGAATACACGATGCTCACACGCGTCGATGACAGAGCGGTCTACTCATTCTGCATGTGTCCCGGAGGTTTCATCATACCCGCTGCGAGCGGCCCCGACCAACAGGTTGTCAACGGAATGTCACCATCCAACCGCGGCACCCGATGGGCCAACTCGGGAATGGTGGTCGAAGTCCTGCCCGAGGACCTTACCGACTATGAACAGTACGGTAATCTAAAAGTAATGAAATTTCAGGAAGAGGTCGAGCTAAACTATTTCAATGAAAGCAAAAAGAGCCAGAACGCTCCGGCGCAACGCATGCTCGACTTTGTAAACGGACATGAGTCCAAGACATTACCCGAGACTTCCTATGCGCCGGGCATTCACCCTTCACGAATCGACAAATTGCTTCCTCCGTTCATAGCCAATCGATTGAGAAAAGGATTTGCCGAGTTTGGCCGTAAATCAAGAGGATTTCTCACCAATGACGCAGTCCTGATAGGAGCAGAGACTCGCACATCGTCGCCCGTAAGAATTCCGCGTAACAATGAAACGCTACAACATGTGGAGATAAAAGGGTTGTTCCCCTGTGGCGAGGGTGCGGGATACGCCGGCGGCATAGTGTCGGCAGCCATCGACGGTGAACGTTGCGCCGACGCCGTTGCCAATTATCTAAGTTAGCAAATCATCAGAAAGCCACACCTATTCTTATAGCTGCATATTGCAGGTCGTGAACGCGTATGACTCCCTGGTCTTCGGCCAGACGCACGTCATCGAGTTTAGTATAGTTATATGACAGCACAATATGGCTGCTGAATTTCTTTCCTTTGGCAAGTGTGACTCCGAGACCAATCGAGCCGAACGGAGTAGTCTGCATAGGATAACTTTCAATATTGCTGAATGATACTCCGCCACGTAATTCAAAGAAACACAGCTGTGGAGTAGGGCGGAAATCGGTTCGGAACATAGCATAGATAGGGTAGGCATTTGAGCTGCTGCTTACCATCATATCGATTCCGGCTCCAACACCGGCAAAGCGTACATACGGGCCGCTATAGCCGAAATAGGCATTTATATCAAGAGCCGACATGTCGTTACCGGTCATATCAATACAGCTGCCCACATCCATTCCCCATGAAAAGCGCGATTCGATGCCGGCTTTCTTCTCGGCTATCGGGGTTTTATCAGTAACAGCCTCAAGCGAAGACACGTCAATAACAACATGCTGGGCCTCAGCCGGGATACAGCACCCCAGCATCAACGACACAAAGAACACCAGACGTTTCATCATGCCATTTTCAATTCGAGACAACACCATTTGTTAAGTTCGCGCACAGACATTGTCTCCAGTCCGAGCGGGTGGGCTTTAGCCTCAAGCACCGGTACATCCTCTACGTAAAAACCACTGAGGAACAGACGGCTACCGGGTTTTAGCACCGAGACATAGCGTTCAATGTCATCGAGGATGATATTGCGGTTGATATTGGCAAGCATTATGTCGACCTTTTCCATGCCGGCAAGCAGTGCCGCATCACCGAGCCTGACATCAATCTCTGGATGCCCGTTGGTCGCCACATTTTCAACGGCATTTACATGAGCCATCGGGTCAATCTCAATCGCGGTAACCGGTGAAGCCCCGCGCATGGCAGCAAGGATGGCAAGAATACCTGTGCCCGTACCCATGTCGAGAATGCTCTTGCCCTCGAGATCGAGTTCAAGAAGATGTCCTATTATTAAAGATGTAGTAGAGTGGTGCCCGGTACCGAACGCCATCTTGGGATCGATAACGATATCATATTCACACTCGGGGATATCGGTATGGAACGTGCTGTGTATGACACAACGGTTATCGCCTATGACAATAGGCTGGAAATAGTTCTTTTCCCACTCGTGATTCCAGTCCTGCCCCTCAATGAACGTATCGGTAAAATCGATTTTAATATCCGGAACAGGAAAGTTATCAAGGATTTCGGTAAGATTATCACGATCAAAAAGCTCTGACTTCACATAAGCTGTAAGCCCCGATTCATCGGGCACAAAACTCTCATACCCGGCATCGCAAAGCATGGATGCCAGAATGTCGGTGTACACTTCGTCGCAGGGATTGACCGCAAATCTTACTTCAATATAGTCGTTCATAAATAAAGTAGTCTATTTAACAACGACAAAGATAGCGTTTTCCCGACACAACGCCAAGAATACCCGCAACAATCAATCACGAAGCTTCATTACCGGTTTTGGCTGATGAAGAGAACGTGGATTTTATACTTCTGTATAATGACACAAGATTTTTGGCATACTTGAAAAACTGTACGCCATAAGCCGTGTAGGCCATTACTTGATCAAACCTCACTCCAAGCAGGCTGTTACCGCCCGTCAGGGAGAACGACGATGTCATCCCTTTGTACGCGTATGACAATTGCTCTTTGATCAGATCACACTTGACGGCATTGATCGCACGACGCTGCTCGAGCTCATCAATCGAATATCCGCGCCACCGCGCTGCGTGACAGCATACTGGGTGCTGCTCTTTTTTTACTTCCTCATCCATAGTCAAATGTGTTTTTTAGGCGGTTCTACAATAAGACGTGAAATGAATCGTGCTATCGGGTTTATGATTATCTGTTTCTTAGCCATGACAATAATGCACAGCAGTACGAGATAGAAAGCGGCGATTATAAGATAAGCCCACACGGGCGGCATCACCTCACACAGTAGGTGTCCGATAGCGGCTGCAATGAATCCAAGGAGACAAAGCAAGAGCATAAACCCCACAAAAAGATAAACAATAGCACCAAGTAGTTTCGTAAGCTTAACGGCAAGGACCAAGCGGGCATCTTCAATCTTGAGATTAAAGAGCCTCATAGCCAGCCGGTACAGTAATGAATAATTGTTAGTCTCCTCCATAATGCGAATAAATAGTTGAAAGTAAACCGTCCGGCATTACATTCGGCTAAAGCCGGACGGTTTAAGGTATATATTATTGAGCTACTTCGAGGCTATTTCTACCTCGGCAGCAATTTCGTCGACCAGGCGGTCAACCTCGGCTTCAGCCTTGTTTTTGCCGATACCATACTTGCGGCACAACGATTTGATCTGGTCTCTCAGATCCTCACCTTTCTCGGGGGCAAAGAGCAATGCGGCTCCGGCACCGACAATGGCACCGCCGAGGAACGCAAACAGTAAATTCTTATTGCACATAATCCTGATGTTTAATAGTTTGACTTATAGATTCTAACCTCTTATTTCGTCGGCAATCTCGTCAACGATATCGTCAAGATCGCTCTTACTTAATTTGATACCTTTGCTGCGCAAATACTTCTTGATTTCGGCACGGGTGTCAGATCCCTTCTTCGGCGCGAATAACAAACCGACGGCTGCTCCGGCAACTGCTCCGGCAACAACTGCGAGTGCAATGTTTAAACCTTTCATAGTAGTAATTATTAGATAATTAATAAAAGTTGATTAACTCATAAATTATACCAATATAACAAGCAATCACCGATATTGTTAGACACCCGGTAAATTAACTTGAAAATTAATGCCCAAAGTTTGTGTATATTATGAATTATTAGTAACTTTGCACCCGCTAATCGATACAAAACCAATTAACTAATTAATTAACAATGGCAACAAAAATCAGATTACAGCGTCATGGTCGCAAGAACTATGCGTTTTATCCTATTGTAATCGCCGATAGCAGGGCACCACGAGATGGTAAGTTTATTGAAAGGATAGGTTCCTACAACCCGAACACTAATCCTGCTACAATAACATTGAATTTCGAAAGGGCTTTGTATTGGGTTAATGTTGGTGCTGAACCCACCGACACCGTACGCACTATCCTCTCACAAGAGGGCGTTCTCCTGATGAAACACCTTCAGGGTGGCGTTAAGAAAGGTGCATTTGACGAGGCTGAGGCTGAACGTCGTTTCGCCGACTGGAAAGCCAAAAAGCTGGCAGCTATCGACGCTCTGAAGTCATCAATGGCTTCAAAGAAAGAGCAGGCCGCCAAGCAGCGCCTCGAGGACGAGCAGGCTAAGAACAAGGCAAAGGCCGAGGCCGTAGCCAAGAAGCTGGCCGAAATCGCAGCAGCCAAAGCAGCAGCCGAGGCTGAGGCAGCTGCTGAAGAAGCAGCACCTGCAGCCGAAGAGGCAGCAGCTGAATAATCAGCAGTCCGGCTCAAGCTACGCAACCCGTAGCCTTAACCTCAAAGAATTAAGGAGACACAATCATGTGCCTCCTTTTTCTTTTTACCCAAAAGAGTATCAGTAAAATCAATAACGCTTGCGATTGAGAGCGTCGAGCATCATTTGCAGCGTATCCCTGACGCCCCTCAACCGTTCTATAGCCTCGAAGCGGCGAGATACACCCGAGTGGTTGCGACGTATCTGCTCCTGTGCAGCCTCGAGTTTCAGACCCTTTTCCTTGACAAGAAAATGGATCATTCTTATCACCTCGATATCGCGAGGAGTATAGAAGCGCGTTCCCTTGTCATTGCGCTTGGGCTTGATTATCGTAAACTGGTTTTCCCAGAAGCGCAGGGTAGAGGGTGCCACATTTATAATCTCGGCCACCTCACTTATCTTATAATACTTTTTATCAAGACTATCCATAATATCAATCCATTACATGTCCGGCATTCTCGGCAGCCTCTACCATGGCGGCATACTCCTCGGGGGTCAGATCCTGGAAATAATAATTCACGGGATTCTGAGCCACACCTTTGAGACGCACCTCATAGTGAAGATGCGGACCGGTTGATTTACCGGTATTTCCCACCTTGCCAATAAGGTCGCCACGCTTTACTTGCTGACCCGGCTTGACAAGCACTTCGCTAAGATGAGCATATCGAGTTAAATAATTGAATCCATGGTCTATATCAATCATGTTTCCGTATCCGCTCATACTACGTCCGGCAGTCTTGACGACGCCGTCGCCGGTCGCATATACCGGAGTCCCTATCGGAGCCGAAAAATCCATACCCTCGTGAAAACGCACCGTGCCATAGACTGGGTCGACACGCCGGCCGTAACCCGAAGCCATGTGGCGTAAATCCTTGTCGGCTACCGGCTGTATCGAAGGTACGTGGACCAAGCGGTCCTGCCGTTGCATTGCCATGTCGCGCAACTGCTCAAAAGAACCTATCTGAGTATATATCGACTGCTCGAGAGCATTCATCTTACGGGAGACATTGCCCACAAGCGCCGCGTCATTAAGAGAATTCATCTTGATATCGGGCTCGTCGGCATCCAGTCCGGCATAACGCTGCGCGTCGCTTATAGGATCGGCCTGCATCATAACGCGATAAAAATTATTGTCACGCTCGGCAAGGTTATCCATCACATCAAGTGCAGCAGTGAGCCGCTGGTCGAGCTCGGCCACCTGGGCTCGGAGCTGCTCATTGTCGTCACGGAGCATTTTCTCACGAGGAAGCTCCATCATGGAGTATATTCCCAGTCCCACGAGAGCAGCAATAGCCGCTATCTCACCCACGCGAAGCACCAGTCCCCACAGACGCTGCCGCGGCGAGCGGTACACCCGCTCGTAGGTCTCGGTCAAAGGATTATATCTATAGTATACTTTACGGCTCACGTGATTGCACTTTAATAAAAAAAGCAGTAAATTTGCACAATTAAACACGCAAATATAATCAAACACTTTCACATATTCAACAAGCACAATAAATTCACAACAATAATATGCTCACTGCCAAAGAAATAAGAGAGTCATTTAAGGACTTCTTCCAATCAAAAGGGCACCAGATCGTGCCCTCAGCACCTATGGTCATCAAGGATGACCCCACGCTCATGTTCACCAATGCCGGCATGAATCAGTTCAAAGATATCATTCTCGGCAACGCTCCGGCCAAATACAAACGTGTGGCCGACTCGCAAAAATGTCTTCGCGTAAGCGGCAAGCACAATGACCTCGAAGAGGTTGGAATGGATACATACCACCACACAATGTTCGAGATGCTCGGCAACTGGTCGTTTGGCGATTACTTCAAGCAGGAAGCTATCGACTGGGCATGGGAATATCTTGTGGATGTTCTCAAACTCGATCCCGAGCGTCTTTATGCCACCGTGTTCGAAGGCGCAGCCGAAGAAGGGCTGTCGCGCGACGACGAGGCAGCTGCAATCTGGGAAAAGCACCTGCCCAAAAGCCATATAATCAATGGCAACAAGCACGATAACTTCTGGGAAATGGGCGATACCGGACCCTGCGGACCCTGCTCGGAAATCCATATCGACCTACGTTCAGACAGCGAACGCGAGGCAATCCCCGGCGCCGAGCTGGTCAACCACGACCACCCTCAGGTTATTGAGATATGGAACCTCGTGTTCATGCAGTACAACCGCAAAGCCGACGGCTCGCTCGAACCTCTTCCTGCAAAGGTTATCGACACCGGCATGGGATTCGAACGCCTCTGTATGGCACTCCAGGGCAAGACCTCTAACTACGATACCGACGTATTCACACCCCTCATCAACCGTATCGCCATGCTCTCGGGCAAGCAGTATGGTGTTGACCCCAAAGTGGATATCGCAATGCGAGTTATTGCCGACCACGTGCGCACAATAGCATTCTCGATTGCCGACTCACAGCTGCCTTCCAACGCCAAGGCCGGATATGTGATTCGCCGTATTCTTCGCCGCGCAGTGCGCTATGCCTACACATTCCTTGACCAGAAACAGGCATTCATGTATCGCCTCGTCGACACACTCATCGACAGCATGGGCGCCGCTTATCCCGAGATAGCCAAACAGCGCGACTTGATTATGAAAGTAATCAAAGAGGAGGAAGACTCTTTTCTGCGCACACTCGAGAACGGCATACGCATGCTCGACAACGCTATCAAGGCAGCTCAGGCCGAGGGCAAGACTCAGATTTCGGGCAAAGAAGCTTTTGTGCTTTACGACACCTACGGATTCCCTCTCGACCTCACCCAGCTCATACTGAAAGAGAACAACATGACCCTCGACCAGGCCGAGTTTGACAAAGAGATGGACGCTCAGAAAGCCCGTGCACGCAACGCTGCCACCGTCGAGGCAACCGACTGGGTTGTAGTTCGCGACGGAGAGCAACAGTTTGTAGGCTATGACGTGACCGAAACTCCCACACAGATTCTGCGTTACCGCCGTGTGAAGCAGAAAGACCGCGAGTATTACCAGATCATACTGTCGGTTACACCTTTCTATGCCGAGATGGGCGGACAGACAGGTGACCGCGGCACGCTGACCAACGGCGACGAGGTCATCGAAATTTACGACACCAAGCGTGAAAACGGCATCGGTGTACACCTTTCAAAGAAACTCCCTGCCGATGTAAGCGCCACTTTCGAGGCTAAGATCGACACCACAGCTCGTCTTGCCACTTCATGCAACCACACCGCAACCCACCTGTTGCATCAGGCATTGCGCGAAGTTCTCGGCACACACGTAGAGCAGAAGGGTTCATTTGTTTCGCCCGAAGTTCTCCGTTTCGACTTCTCTCACTTCCAAAAGGTTACTCCCGAAGAACTCTCGGAGGTAGAGCGTATCGCCAACCGTCGTGTACGTCAGGCAATCCAGCTCGACGAGCACCGTAATGTCCCCATCGCCAGCGCAATGGAAATGGGAGCCATGGCTCTGTTCGGAGAGAAATACGGTGAGGAAGTTCGCGTGATCAAGTATGGCGACTCTATCGAATTGTGCGGTGGCACACACGTTGCCAACACCGGCAATATAGGCATGATTAAGATTGTATCGGAGAGCAGCATTGCTGCCGGTATAAGACGTATCGAAGCCATCACCGGTGAACGTGTTGAAAAAGCCATCGATGAAATGACCGATACACTCAAACAGATTTCGGGAATGCTCAACAACGCGCCCAATGTTATTCAGGCATTACGCCGTGCCGTGGATGAGAATGCCGACCTACGTCGTCAGGCCGAAGACTATTTCAATGAGCGTGTCAACAATATAGCTAAAGAATTGCTGGCAAGCGCTACTATAGTTAATGGTATCACCGTTGTTTCGATGAGAGGCATCAGAATCGCCGACGTAGTCAAAGGCGTAGCATTCAATCTACGTGCCATTTCGCCCGAGCACACAGCATTCATCGCCGCTACTGTCGACCCGTCGAACAAACCATTGCTTACGGTCATGCTCACCGACGACCTTGTCAAGGCCGGTCTAAACGCTTCTACCATCGTTCGCGAAGCCGCCAAGTGCATCAAGGGTGGTGGCGGCGGTCAGCCCGGATTTGCCCAGGCCGGCGGTAAGAATGCCGACGGTATAGCTATGGCAGCCGAAGCGCTTAAAGCTGCAATCAAGTAATATACCTATTATAATATAAGGGTGAACATGGTTTTCCACCTCGTGGTGCACATGTTCACCCTTGTTATATTCTGCCTACCATGAAACATTTATTATTCACACTAATCATACTTGCGTCAACACTCGGAACATCGGCCCGAGTTGAAAACGCTGTAAAATGGAATGACGGATGGCTTTTCAGCCATGGCGACAGTACCGCTTTCTCACAAAAAGAATTTGTCGACTCAACCTGGCGACAGCTCACACTGCCACACGACTGGTCGCGCGAAGCACATGCATCGCCCTACCTTGCGAGTTGCACCGGCTATCTGCCCGGTGGGATAGGGTGGTATCGCAAACATTTTGACTACAAACCCGACAGCGACCGACCGTTAACCCGAATATATTTCGAGGGAATCTATAACCGTAGCGACATATACCTCAACGGTCATCACATTGGCGGACGTCCTAACGGATACGTTTCAACCGAGTATGATCTCACTCCATGGCTTAAGGAAGGTGACAATGTCATTGCCGTTAGAGTTGACCACTCGCGCTATGCCGATTCCCGCTGGTACACGGGCTCGGGAATATACCGTGACGTGTGGCTCTACAACAAGCCGGAAAGGCATATCGCACTATGGGGTGTCACATATTCAACCGATATCAAAAACAGCAAAAAAGCCATTGTAAATACTCAGGTTCATCTCGATGGACCTGCCGCCAAGAAGTCGCGGGTGGAAGTCGCCTTGTATGACATGGCGGGACAACTCGTTGCCCGACAGGCGAAAAAAGCCGATAAAGACACGATTGTTTTCTCTCAGACGGTTTCAAACCCCGAGCTATGGTCACTTGACAATCCTTACCTTTATTCGGCAAAAGTAACTTTATATGATGGCAGTAATGCTGTTGACAGCGAAATAATCCCTATCGGTATCCGCTCAATATCCTTTGACCCCGACCATGGATTCGCGCTCAACGGCAAGTCAATGAAACTCAAGGGAGTGTGTCTGCATCACGATGCCGGAGTGCTCGGTGCGGCAGTTCCACCGGCCATCGTAAAGCAACGATTAAAAGCACTTAAAGAGATTGGCGTCAACGCCATACGTTGCTCACATAATCCTCAGGCACCCGTTTTTTACTCACTCTGTGACACCCTCGGCCTCGTGGTTATGGACGAGGGCTCTGACGAATGGGAGTTTCCCAAGCGCAAGTGGGTCGAAGGCTGGAATGTAGGCACCCCGAGTTTTGATGGCACATACGATTTCTTTGAGGAGTGGATCGAACGCGATGTTACCGACATGGTACGCCGCGACCGCGTACATCCTTCGATCATACTATGGAGCGTAGGCAATGAAGTTGACTATCCCAACGACCCATACTCACATCCCGTGCTTGACGGCATAGATAACGGTTCGGGATTCACCCAACCCATGTTTGGCGGCTATAACCCCGAAGCGCCCAATGCCGAGCGTATAGGGCACATAGCCAAGCGACTTGCAAAGTGCATACGAGCGGCCGACTCATCGCGCCCCGTCACCGGAGCACTCGCCGGCGTTGTAATGTCTAACTGCACCGAGTACCCCGAGGCGATCGATGTTGTAGGCTACAACTATACCGAGGGACGTTATGAAGCAGACCACCGTCAATACCCCGACCGCATTATATACGGCAGCGAAAACCGTTCGGATTATGAGGCCTGGACTGCAGTACGCGACAACGAGTTCATTTCCGGACAATTCATCTGGACCGGAGCCGACTATCTTGGAGAATCGGGCCGTTGGCCTTCGCGTGGACTCGGCACCGGACTTCTTGACTTTGCCAACTTCAAGAAACCGCGCGGCTATTTCCGACAGTCGCTCTGGAGCGACGAGCCCATGGCTTATATCGGTACCTACAAGCCGTATTGGCGTGGCCGTAAACAGGATTGGGTATCAATTGATGCACCTGCCATCTGGAACTACGAGCCCGGAGATACCGTGAGGGTCGCATGCTATACCAACCAGCCTTCGGCGACGCTATACCTCAACGGTAATAAAGTAGGTGATACCAAGCCTTGGAATCCCGACAACGGCGTAATCTACTGGGATATACCTTATTCAGCCGGCACTCTTACGGTAAAAGCTACCGACAATGAGGGCAACGTCACAGCAACGAGCGACATCCACACCGTCACAATGCCCCGGGAGATGAAAGCAACAGTAATCGACGTTGACGGCAATGTAGCCACAATTCTTGTCGAAGTGTTTGATAACAACGGCAATCTGTGCACTCTCGCCGACAATCTGATACGATGCCATGTAAAAGGTGGCAGCCTGCTCGGACTCGAAAACGGAGACAACCGCGACATGTCCGACTACTCAGCCCACGAGCGGCGCGTACACAACGGCCGGCTAAAAGCCTATATTGAGACCAAGCCGGGAGGCAATTGTGAAGTAAGATTTGAAAGCCCTCTCTTAGGTTCACAAAACGTAACACTCTAAGAATTAATAAAGGCACGCCGTATCAAGCGTGCCTTTATTATACACTGTTGGTGCAACGTCAATCCTTAATGCGGATTTTCACAAAGACAGGATTTATAGCATCCGTATCATAGATACGCGTCAACTCATCCGAAGCTATCATGACATAGAAAGCGTCATCCTCGACATATTCTACCGGCCAGCCGTAAACTGTTTCGCCGTCGAGTTCCACGGGAATGCCCTCAAAGAACTGGCACATTCCGTATTCTCCCTCCAGAGATAAATTATGGCGATAAACGAGTTCACCGTTATCTAAATCATATACATCGTAATGCAGTACCCACGGCCGGTCAAAATAGATAGAATAGCGTGCGAAAAAGTAGCGTGAATTAAACACGGGGCCGAGAATACTGAAATGGGACTTTTCAGCCTCCCGTACCTCTTCCCATTGTTCAAGGCTTCCCCAGTCATAGGCATACTTACCAAGATTAATCGCTATTCGGGGCGTCAAGGTGTAATTGTCTGTATCTATGCTGTAGATTGTATCGGTGTCAGAGACATAGGATATGCCATTGAAGTTTGAGACAAAGTCCATACGATCCGAGGCGATGGCCCCCCATCTACGCTCCTTTATATCATAGGTGTGAACGAGCTGCCAGTCGGTGGTGTATTGATAGATTTTCTTTTCGCGAACTTTACTGAAGCCGTTCTTCTCCGTGATATTGCGATTATACGCAAGCCATCCGCCGGCAATAGGAGAAAGGCTCTGTATTGAATCGTTAACGACCGTTCCGATATATTTACCGTCGGTAGCATACTGGCGTATGTTGTGACGACCGAAATTCATATCAAGCACAGTCCACTCGTTGTCAGCATAATATGTATGATACGAGTACTGATATTCTTCGGGGCCTGGACCGTAATGATTAAACGCATCAAGAAGTTTACCCGACGGATATTCATAGACAGCCATCCAATTTTTCTCATGCAGGTAGGCCTTCCCATCCCGTATAGCCAACAAGGATGGGTTGGAAAACATCGTGCTGTCGGTAAACTCAGGGCGGAACACCTCGAGTACCTCAATCTTCGATGATAACTCATCAAAATCGGGCTTCTCAAAGGACTGTTCGACAAAAATTGTTTTCAACTTGTTGTCGGATGCCTTTTCAGAGCAGCCGACAAAGACCGGAACAAACATTGTCGCACTCAGGGCGGCATACATAAAATATTTCATATTCTTTAGTGATGAATTGACCCCGCTAAGATAGGCATTATTATGTGATAATCAACCTATAATGAAACAAAATAATTTTTTTTAATTTTTTTATGCCATCTCTGTTGCAAAACGGACCATTTCACGTATCTTAGTTGTAATGAAGAAAGAATTGCTGACATCGGTTTTCGAACGACTTAGAGGACAATTGTTCTCGCGAGCCAGCAGCGTGGTGCAGAACAGGGATGACGCGCAGGATATTCTACAGGATGCTTTCGTGAGGCTGTGGAGTTCAAGGGTCGACATCAACCGGACTGACCACGCCGAGGGACTGCTCAACGTCACCGTCCGCAACCTGTCGATCGACTGCTACCGACGCTCGCAAGATCATCCCACGACTTCGCTCGACTACGGCTACGACCGTGACGATGACTCAGAGTCAAACGACCGCGAAGAAGTATTGGAACAGGTGAACGATATTATTTCACGACATCTGTCGCCACGCGACAAAGAGATTCTGCTTCGACGCGATCGCGACGGCTGGGAATTTGAAGAGCTCGCCGAAGAGTATAGCCTTACGGCAGCTAATGTGAGGATGATCGTTGCCCGCGCCCGCCGAACCGTCAGAGAAATTTATAACCAAACCGCAACAAAATAACAACAAGATATGTCACTCAATCAAGAACAACTCCACAGGCTGATAGAACGCTACTTCAACGCCGACACTACCGTCGACGAGGAACGTGTTCTGCACACTGAGCTCGCCACGACCCATCTGGACTCGCCGGTTATAAATGAAGCCCGCGCTGTCATGGGATTCAGCCTCGCTCACCGTTCAGTTCATAAACCGGTGGCAAAACGCCGGCCCTGGCTACGCGCCGCCGCTTCGGTAGCAGTTTTGGCCACAGTGGCAGTGACCGGATATCGCGCATCGCTCAACAGCAACACCACCGCCGAGTGTTTCGCCTACGTCGACGGAGAACGAATTACCGACAAAAGCACTGTACTGAACATGATGTTTGAAGGACTGTCGAACGTGGCCGATGCAGCCGAAGAGTCTCAGGAGCAAGCCCTCGACTCATTCGAAAACCTCGTATTGGCCATGGAACAGATCGACTCGTTTTAAACTAATCTAATTACTATATATATGTATAAACGAATATCAATAGCAATCTTCATTATGTTCATGTCGCTGGCAGCATCGGCACAGGCCGGACTGAACATAGGGCGCTACTTCGACGATGAATACCTGTCTAAATTAGGCATTACATCGGTGAGCATCGCCGGCTCACAGCTAAAGGATTGGAACAAAGACATATCCCTTTACCGTAGCGTAACCATAGAAAACGACTCGGCCGACGCCGACCTTATGGAGCGTGCAGTCAAAAAAGATGGTGTTCAGGCGGTATCTCGCACGGTTTCCATGAACAACGGGCACGTTGCATTCGGCTTCTACACCTTGTCGCCTGTCAACGGGGTAAACCGGTATATCATTTTTATAAGGAATGACAGCAACAAGTCTCCTGAAAGTTCAGCCGCCACTCGCGCCGACCTGTTCTACATCGAAGGCAAAGTCTCGACCGACGAGCTAAGCAAAATGATACGCTCGGTAAAGACTTCTAAATAACCAATATACAAACCGCAAATTAATACATTCAATATAATGAAACTTATCACATTATCATGCATCATCGCGGCTCTGACGCCTATATTCGCAATGGCACAGACCGCACCGGCCGATACAGTAAAAGTAATTCCTAACGCCGAAAGAATTTCTGTCACAAAGCAAGATAATAAGACCGTTGTGACTGCTTTAATGCCCACCGACGACGGCACCGGCTCCTTTTATAAATACACATACGAAGTGACAGTAGACAAAAACAAGCGTATGGATGCCGACGACTTTATTCTGAAGTTCCCGTTTATGAAAAACAACGAGCCCGCATCAGATGAATGCGACAACAAGCCGTTCAAAACGCGTCGATACTTCACCGGCATGAAATATGTGTACTGGGGATGGAACTTCAACTACGACAATAAGGCCGGCATCAAAAACAGTTTTGAAATAGCTGCGGCCGACCTCATAGGTATCGACTGGTTTACATCGCGTAAAACCACACTCGGTGTAGGCCTCGGATTCGGATTCAACCGCGTTACAACCGCCGACAAGATGCTGTTTGTAAAAGACATGGATGCCCTCGCAGTAGCTCCTGCGCCCGAGGAGGCAGAAGTCGACTTTGCTCGTTGGGACACATGGCGCTTCCAGATACCATTGATGTTCAGCCAGAGACTCGCAGGAGACTTCGGTTTCGGCCTTGCCACGATAGTAAACTTCAATACATATTCAACCGCCACCAACCGCTATAAGATTGACCGCACACGATATACCGAAACCATCAAGGGCCTCAACCAGCGCTTGGTTACCGTCGACTTTATGGCTACCGTGGGTATCGTCAACGGCATAGGTGCTTACGTAAAATGGAGTCCCATGACTGCAATGCAACAGCAATATGGGCCCTCATTCCGAAATTTCTCAATTGGTGTCAATCTCAATTTCTAATTCCTTTCATCATATAACAGATCAAGCAATATGAAACGATATATATTTCTCGCAGCCCTCACACTTGCAGGTTCTGCAGCATCGATAAACGCCGACAATACCGTATCAGCCGATACCCTCGTGAACGTCACGGAACCGTCATCACTGCTCATCACCGAGACACCTCAGGGTATTACTCTTGATATCAAAAGCACCGATGATAACTCGTCATCAACCATACTGATAGCCGATTACAACGACAATGCCACAGTATCCGTAAACCAGTGGACACATCGCTTCCAGGCATTTACATCCAAGGGATGTGCTATCGGTGTCAAAGCCAAATCGGGGTGGGATGTAATTTCGGGCGGTCTTAATATAGGCCTCGTCAACTCGCTCGACCAGCCCGAAGGCATGAATCTGCAATGGGCAAAGTCGTTCGAGATAAGCTGGCTCAACACGTTAGGTGTAAGATACAGCCACAAATCAATGGCGGTATCACTCGGTATAGGCCTCGACTGGCGCAACTACAACACAACCACCCGCCGCCACTATATGGTTCCCGACATCAATACCGGGGTAGCGACAGTGCCATATCCCGAAGGTGTTACACCCGGCAACTCGCGTATCAAAATTTTCAGCCTCGGATTCCCGTTGCTCTACACACAGGAAATTCCCGGAACCTCATTATCTCTCACCGCCGGCGCCATTTTCAATCTCAACACTCACGCATCGCTTAAAACCACCTACAAGAACGAGGCCGGCAACAAAATAGAAGAATACTCAGAGGGAATCAGCCGCCGCCGTTGCAGCTTTGATATATACGGTTCTATTCAATTGTTCGACGGTATTGGTATTTATGCACGATACTCTCCACAATCGGTTCTTTCGGGCGCCTCGGTTCCCAAATTCAAACCATTATCGATAGGCATAAGCCTATTCATGTAAGCAACAGCCTTTTCTTTGATATATTCAAGCCCTTCTTGCCTCACACGGTCAGAAGGGCTTTCTGTACTTGTCGGGAGCTACATCATCAAGAATGCTCAGATATGAGTTGTAGCGCGATTGTGCAATACGGCTTTCCTCGACAGCTTTGAGAACAGCACAATGCGGCTCGTGGGTATGGGTACAGTTACCGAAACGACAGTCGTGACCTATCTCGAATATCTCAGGGAAGTAATGTGACACTTCATGCTCGTCCATCTCGATTGTACCAAAGCCTCGTATTCCGGGAGTATCTATAATATATCCGCTATCGCCGGGGAGTTCAAACATTTCAGAGAACGTAGTTGTGTGCATTCCCTGGTCGTGTGCATCAGATATCGAGGCTGTACGTTGATTGAGACCGGGAATCAGATCATTGATTATTGTGCTCTTGCCCACGCCCGAGTTGCCCGAAATGAGAGTAACCTTACCGAGAAGCATCTCGCGGAGTTGCTCGATACCATCGCCACGCTTGGCACTTACATGAACGGTGTCGTAACCTATGGAGCTGTACAGATACGTGACAGCATCAAGCAATTCCTTGTCTTCCTCGCTCTCGAGAAGGTCGATTTTGTTGAAAACCAGCAGGGCCTTTACACGATATGCCTCGGCCGTTGCAAGAAAACGATCGATGAAAGTAGTCGAAGTTGCAGGGTGGGAGAGGGTGACAACGAGTGCGGCCATGTCAATATTGGCTGCCAGGATGTGCGATTCTTTGGACAGATTGCTCGCACGACGTATTATGTAATTGCGTCGCGGCTCGATTGCGGTTATGAATGCCGTGCCGTCACTGTTTGGCGTGATTGCCACATGATCGCCTACGGCCACAGGATTGGTCGTTCTCAAACCTTTCAGTCTGAAATTGCCTTTAATCTTACAGTTCACAAGATCACCCTGGGGTGTCTTGACCACATACCAGCTGCCGGTATTCTTGACTACTAACATAGGATATTCCATATGGCCACAAAGATACATATTTGGATGAATTGATGCAAATCTTGCATTTTTATTCATTTTTAGGCCCAAAGATGTGAAATTTATTAAAAATTCATTTGTTTTGTTTAAAAATTAGTCTAATTTTGTGCCCTAAGAGAACCAAACAAGTATAATTTCACTTATAGTATAAGAAGTTTAACAATTAAATTACAATTACATTATGAACGCTGAAAAAATCGGATGTTATGCCGGCCTCGTATGGAACGCACTCAATGAGGCTGATGTTTTGGGCACCAAACAGATTAAAAAAATGACTAAGCTTAAAGATAAAGAAGTTTATGCTGCTATCGGCTGGCTCGCACGCGAAGACAAAATCAACGTCGAGGAGAGCGAAGACGGCAAGGAACTTCTCGTTTCACTCGTATAAGCAGTAACTACATGGCTACGCCCCTTGGGCGTTAACCACTCTGCATAAAAAAATCTCCCGGGCATCGGTAATGATTCCCGGGAGATTTTTATGTTTAAGAGAGGGTGGGGACTATTCCTCGGCGGCCTCCACCTGTGCCTCCTCGGCAACGGTTACAGGCTTGATGTTGGGCTGCTCAAGACCATAATGCTTTTTCTTGTCAAGTCCCTTGAGATATATTGCAAGCAACAATGCGAGCACACCGAAACAAGCAAATATAATCATGGGAATCGTATAGTCGTAATGAACAAAGAAGTCGGCCGGAGCATCCTGACCCAGTTCCTTGTATTGCTGCAACTGGGCAAGATCCTGCTGTACGACAGGATTCTCGGCGTTAACACCATCGAGAACATAACCAATGAGAAGCGGAACAAGGCAAAGGCCTATGTTCTGAACCCAGAAGATAAGGCAATAGGCACTTCCGAGCACCTTTTCCTCGATAATCTTGGGCACCGAAGGCCACAACGCTGCGGGCACGAGAGCAAAAGAAACGCCAAGCACAACAATCGTGACATAGGCAAGAACCTTGCTGTGAGTTGCGGGCAAGAGGAATGCAAAGACAAGGTGACAGGCAATAAGCAGCAACGCGCCGTAAATGAGCATCGTAGCACCTTTACCGCGACGGTCGAGGAAGTTGCCCAGGAACACCGTGATCACTGCAGCTCCAATCGGGAACCAGCGGAAGATATTCGAGGCTTCCTGAGCCGATATATCACCTATATTACATTGCAGCATCTCGGCACCATAGGCCTGGAACGGGAAAATTGCCGAATAATACAGCACACACAGCAGGGCGACAACCCAGAAAATATGGCTTGAGAAAATCTTTTTGATATCAGATGCCTTGAACTCCTCGTCCGAAGCCTCGTCGGCAGCGGCATTCTTGCCAAGCTGACGGTCGAGCTTTGTATCCATGACACAGAATATGCAGTAGGAAATGAGACCTATGCACACCAGCACTGTACAAAAAGCAACGGGAGCGACAACCGAACCCATGCTCGCAGCAATCCAGGGCGAGATTGAGAAGATCGCAAACACACCTATGCGAGCGATTGCCATCTCAAGACCCATTGCAAGAGCCATTTCCTTGCCTTTAAACCATTTGGCTATCGACTTTGACACTGTAGTTCCGGCCATCTCACATCCGCAGCCGAAAATCATGAAACCGAGTGAAGCCATCTTGGCGCTTGCAGGCATAGAGGTCCACCAGGAGTTAAGCCACGACTCAAGGCCGGTGCCTACCATCCAGTCACTGATGCCGTATAGCTTTATCAACGCGCCTATAACCATCAGGGATGCCGACAGAACACCGGTGAAACGGATACCGGTCTTGTCAAGAATAAAACCGGCGATGATGAGGAATCCACACACGTTGAGGATGTACTCCGATGAGCGGTATGTACCGTAAGCAGCCGAGTTCCAGTCGAGCTGAGGTTCCAGCAAGCTCTTGAGCGGAGCCATGACGTCGACAAACATGTAGGCGAAAAACATCATCAGCGCTATAAGTATCAGCGCCGTCCAGCGAGCCCATGCTTTGTCGTTGAGATAAAGTTGAACTTGTTTTGTCATAATGTGTTATTAGTTTATATGATTGTTAATATTTCATCACTGAAAGCTGTTTAATTGCAAAATTACTGAAAATATCAGTTTAAGAGCCGAAAAACCTCTATTAAATTCGCTTATAAGCCCTATTTTCTTTAATTTTGTATAATTATCATAATTCATCACTATGTCAACGATCAAGATTACACAGATAACCAATGCCGATGATCCTGCACTCGCCAGGGTCCATACACTGTACCATAACTCGTTCCCGAAAGAGGAACGCCGCCCATGGGAATTACTTGTCGACCTCATTGCAACCCAATTCCCTTATTTCAAACTTTATGTGGCTCACGACGAAACCGATAATTTTGTCGGTTTCATAACACTGTGGAACTTGCCCACAGCTCTTTATGTCGAGCACCTCGCTGTCGAGCCCTCGTTGCGCGGATCGGGATCAGGTGGCATCATAATTGACGAAGCCATTAAACGTGCCGGAGATTTACCCCTTGTCCTCGAAGTGGAACTTCCCGAGACCGGGCCCGACGCACCACGACGCATCGCTTTCTACAAACGCCACGGCTTTGAGGCGATGGAAGATTATACCTATTTCCAGCCCCCTTACGCGCCCGGATTGCCCGACGTGCAGCTAATGCTCATGACCACCCGGCCGCTCGCCGACCCCAATGAGTTTGTAATCCATCTGCACACTATAGTTTATAATCAATAGACATTCCCACACCATGGCACTGCTCGACAACCGCCCTTACACGTTTGACCGTGTGATACGCATCCTGTTCACTCTCGCTATCGTAGCCGGAGTGCTCTACCTGCTTAATATCCTGAAAGGTGTCCTGCTGCCATTCTGCATATCGTGCCTGATAGCATATATCCTTGAACCGTTTGTGCAGCATAATCGCAGGATATTGCATCTCAAGGGGCGCTTCCTTGCCATCGTGCTGACACTGCTCGAAGTAACTGCCGTGCTGGGCTTCTTAGGATATCTCTTCATACCGTCAATCATCAAGGAAATGCACCAGATGGGCGAACTCCTCATGAAGTATTCCGAGACCTCGAGCATGCACGTTCCGTTCCTTCCCGACACCATACATGATTTGCTCCGCACACATATCGATTTCCAGACCATTGCCCATAAGATTTCCAATGGCGATTTCGACACTGTACTTTCCAAGGGATCATCTATACTCACCGATGGCCTGAACATTATCATAAGCCTGCTGGGATGGTTTGTAGTATTCCTGTATGTCATTTTCATAATGCTCGATTACGAAAGGCTCATGCTCAGCTTCCGGCTCATGGTTCCGCCCAAGTATCGCCGCATATCATATAAGATAGGGCGTGATATCAAAACGAGTATGAACCATTATTTCCGCGGACAGGCTCTCATAGCACTCATCGTAGCCATTATATATGCCGTAGGATTCTCAATTGTAGGTTTACCACTCGGCATCGTCATAGGATTGATGAACGGTGTCCTGTTTATGGTTCCATATCTCGTGTATGTTTCCATTATACCTGTATCGGTGCTCTGTCTGGTCTACTCGGTCGACCAGAGTGTCGATTTCTGGACTATATGGTTCGAATGTGCTGCGGTATATGTAGTGGCACAGGTCATAGCCGACCTCATCCTCACGCCCAAAATCATGGGCAAAGCTATGGGTATGAACCCTGCTATCATATTGCTATCGCTATCGGTATGGGGAACGCTGTTAGGATTCCTCGGCATGATTATCGCCCTGCCACTCACCGCGTTGCTCATATCTTACTATGAACAGTATGTTATCAACCGTCGTGACGGCACGACACCGCGTGAACGCAAAATCGAGGTAAAAACGATAGAACACATCTCCGAAGCTCACAAATAAGAGCATTGAGGAACGGTTAAATTAAGTTAAAGCGTTGTACACTGTGCAACGCTTTTGCTGTTATTGCGTCAAACTATGTAAACAATCATTCATCACACACATTTTTAAATAAACAATGTTTTCAAAACGCTCTTTCTGGGTAATTTTTTTCTTTGTCCTTGCAGTTGCGGCCATCGCTGCCGAGTACACCGTCAAAGGCTCAATAAAGAATAGCGACGGCGAGCCTGAAGCTTTTGCGACAATTCGCATTTTCAACGCCAATGATACCATCAAGCCCGTTACGCTCGGCACCTCGACCGAGAACGGCTCGTTCTCACTCAATGTTCCTGCCTCGGGCCGTTACCGTCTCGTTATCAGCGCCACCGGCAAGAAAAGCATCGATACACAAGTAGAGTTGAACAGCGAGAATAAAAGCGTTTCGCTCGACGACATGACCATGGCCGACATGGCAATGGAACTTGGAGCCGTAGAAGTTGTCGCCCAGCGCCCGTTGGTTTCAAAGGAGATTGACCGCATTGGCTACGACGTTCAAGCCGATGATGAGGCCAAGACATCGACCATACAGGAGATTCTGCGCAAGGTGCCCATGGTCTCGGTCGACCCCGACGGCACAATCAAAGTAAACGGCTCTTCCGATTTCAAGATTTATAAAAACTGACGCCCCAACAACAACTTCACCAAAAATGCCAAGGATATTTTCAAGGCCATCCCGGCTTCCACAATCAAGAAAATCGAGGTAATCACCGATCCCGGAGCACGCGAGGACGCCGAGGGCTCTGGCGCCATCCTCAACATCGTCACATTGCAGGGCACCTCTATCAAAGGCGTTATGGGTTCGGTAGGATTCAGTACCAACACGCAGAACTACATTCCCAATCCTTACGCGATGATAATGACTCAGATCGACAAAGTCACCCTTTCGCTCAACGGCGGTCTGTATCACTCATCGAGCCGTAACTATAAGGGCCGCTCCGAGAGCACATCGTTCTACGAGGATTCCCGCAACACAATGTACTCTTCAAGCTACAACGACCGCAAGCGCTCGTCGGCCACCCATGGCTGGTTCTCTATCGAGGGCAGCTATGATATCGACACGCTTAATCTTCTCACTGTCGAACTCTCGACATGGCTCTACAACGGCAAGAACCCATCGTTCAGCACCACACGCATGGAGGATGCCAACGGCAACACTCTCTATAGCTTCGACACCTATACCTCTCGCAGCAAGTCAACCTACCTAAGCCTCGACGGCTCGGTCAACTATCAGCACTCGACCCGGCGACCCGGCGAGACAATCACATTGTCCTACATGATTTCAAACAATCATTCAACGTCCGATTCGCAACTCGAATACTACAACGTCGTAAACCCGTTCTTCGATTACACCGGCATCAACAGCGACAACACCGAGGATTTCATGGAACACACAGGGCAGCTCGACTGGACACGCCCTATCAACGACAACCACAAGTTTGATCTCGGAGCCAAATTCATTTTCCGCGACAACCACTCCGATGGAGACCGCTATTATCTCGGCGATAACGAGCGTAACACGCCCACCAACTATTCACACCTCACATCGATAGGCGCGGCCTACTTCGACTGGCGTTCAAAGTTTGGTAAATTCACTGTGAGAGGCGGTCTGCGCTATGAGTTCTCGCGACTCACGTCAAAGGACAAACTTGACGAAAAGAACAACTTCGCCTCAAACCTCAGCGACTGGGTACCCATGGCCGCCCTCAATTACAATATCAACGACGCCAACACGATAAAGCTTTCATACAACACCCGCATAAGCCGCCCGGGAATTTCTACACTCAATCCCACACGCACCGTAACCCCGACATTCATAAGCTACGGTAACCCCGACCTCGGTAGCTCGATGAGCCACACATTCTCTCTCAACTACAATATCATCAAGCGCCGCATTAACGCCGATGTATCACTCTCATACCGCTTCAGCAACGACGGTGTCAATGCCATGCAGTGGGTAGAGAATGTCGACGGTCTCGACGTGACATATTCCACCTACGGCAACATAGGCAAAAGCCGCTCGCTGAGCCTTAACGGCTACATGAGATGGATGATTACAAACACCACATCGTGGATGGTCAATGTAGGCATTAACCGCAACAAGTACATCTATCCCGGTCCCGACTTGCAATTGTCACGATGGGGTGGATACTACTTTACACAGCTTCGCCAGCAACTGCCCCACAAATGGGATGTACAGCTCTGGAACTCGGCCTATCTTGGAGGCGCCTACAGCGTTTATTCATACCAAGGCTTCAGCAACTCCTTCATGAGATACGGAATCTCGGTCAACCGCTCATTCCTCAAAGATGAACGACTACAACTGCGCCTCGGGATACAGAATCCGTTCGGTCCTTACAGCACCAAATCAGACACTCACTCTGTCAACTCGGGAGTTACCGGCAAGAGCACCAGCTACCGCTACAATGCAGCGTCGGCATCAATCACGGTATCGTACCGTTTCGGTTCGCTCAACGCCTATGTCAAAAAAGCATCCAGAGCGGCTTCCAACGACGACCTCTCCAACGACAAACCATCATCGGGCGGAGAGAGCATGTAATCACTCGATAATCACGAACAGCTTTCTTATAAATGTAGTAGCCACCCGACGCGACGCCGGGTGGCTATATTTATTCTTTTTTATTTGAGTCCGGTATCTTCGGAGTAAGTTTACCGCCGAAAACACGGCTGAGGTACTTTTCCTGGAAACGTTGCAGCAGTTCCCAGAAGTTTGGTACAAATAGCGTACCTACCACTGCATTTACAGCCATTCCGAATACGACGGCCGTACCTAATGATATTCGGCTCTCAGCACCGGCGCCTGTAGCAAACAGCATCGGCATCACGCCGAACACAAAGGCCAACGCTGTCATCATTATGGGACGGAAACGTATATTGCCGGCATTGATGGCCGATTGTCTTATAGGCTGGCCACTCTTGCGGAAATCCACGGCATATTCAACAATAAGGATGGCATTCTTTGCCGACAGTCCTAAAAGCAATATTATACCTATCTGAGTATATATGCTTATACTCTGCGACATGATCCAGCATCCTATTACTGTTCCGAGTATAGCTGTTGGCATTGATATCACCACAGCGATAGGATCGGTCCAGCTTTCATATTGAGCTGCCATGACAAGAATTGTAATTATCACGGCAAACAACAGAACCATCGTGATTGTGGTCCCGGCCTGTGTTTCCTGGTATGCCTCGCCTGTCCAGGCATAAGAGAATGTGTTGCCAACGGCATCCTGGACAATCTCTTCCATGGCCTTTATGCCGTCCGACGAACTTACGTTACGTGCCGGCGTAGCCGTGAGCGATGCTGTCTGATACATATTATAACGGTTCACCGAGGCCTGTCCCATCGTAGGCTCGATAGTCGTAAAAGATGCAAAGGGAACCATCGCGCCGTCACCATTACGTACACTCAATTTCAAGACATCGTTCACCCGGCCTCGCGCAAGAGCCTCAGCGCCTACGTTGACCTGATATACTCGACCGAACTCAACAAAGTCATTTACATAGCTTCCACCCATAAAACTTGATAGGGTAGAGAATACCGAACTCAGTGTAAGGCCCTGCAGTTTAACTTTATCTCGGTCGATGTTGAGAGTGTATTGCGGCACTTCTCCCTCATATAATGAGGTTACCTGTGCCAGACGACGGTCTTCCGATGCCCGCTGCTTGATCTCCTCGAGCGCCTGTTTCATTTCCTTGGGACCAAGGTTGTTGATATCGAGCAACTGCATCTGCAATCCCGATGACAGTCCGAGGCCAGGAATGGCCGGCGGGTTTATTGAGAATATTATAGCCTCCTGTATATCGGCAAGCTCGCCGTTCATGCGCTCAACCACGTCGGTAGCCGACTCGCCGGAGCCCCGGCGCTCATTCCACGGTTTCATGACCACAAAAAACGAGCCGTAATTGCTGCCGCTGCCGCCGGCAAGAAACGACATGCCCGTGATTGAAATCACATCCTCAACCTCGGGCTGAGCCAAAAGTCGCTCCGAGACCTGCGTCATGATCTTGTCGGTGCGTTCAAGCGACGCTCCCGTGGGGAGCTGCACCGATGTCATGAAGTAGCCCATATCCTCCTGAGGAACATAGGAGGTAGGCCATTTCAAGAATCCCCAGAATGCAGCCACACACAGCAGAAAATAAACAGCCAGAGCGACAACCGGACGTTTGAGGAACTTACCTATGAGAGCAGTATATACGTCGACTGTCTTGGCCCATCCCTTGTTGAACCAACGATACAGGAAGAACTTAGGCTCCGTGCGCGGTTTCAGGAACAGGGCACACATAGCCGGAGTGAATGTAAGAGCATTGAATCCCGAGAACGCTGTGGATACGGCAATGGTCAACGCGAATTGTTTGTATAGCTCGCCTGTAATGCCGCTTATGAATGCCGTAGGAATAAATACCGATAGCAAAACAAGCACCTCGCCTACGACCGGTCCCTGAAGCTCAACCATAGCCCGCTCGGCAGCCTGACGGGGAGTCATCTTCCCCTCGTCGACAATTCTCGCACAGTCCTCCACCACAACGATAGCATCATCGACCACGATAGCGATCGCAAGCACGAGTCCGAACAGCGTGAGTGTGTTTATTGTGAACCCAAGGAGCTTCATCACCGCGAAAGTGGCGATAAGCGACACCGGAATCGTAATCATAGGTATTATCACCGTGCGCCAGTTCTGCAGAAAAAGCAGTATTATCAGCATTACAATCAGTGTTGTCTCGACAAATGTTATCAATACCTCATCAATAGACTCGGTAACAAACTCGGTCGTGTTCATGATCACCCTATAATCCACGCCTTCAGGGAAATATGGCTCGAGGTCGGCCAGTTTGGCTTTCACTCTCGATGCCACTTCGAGGGCATTGGCTCCCGGAGTCTGATATACGGCAAGAAGTCCGGCTTCCTGTCCCGAAACTTTAGACGTAGCGCTATAGCTTTCACTTCCAAGGTCAACTTTCGCCACATCTCTGAGCCTCAGCATTTTGTTGCCGTCACTTCTGATTACAATGTTAGCAAACTCATCGGCCGTGATAAGACGTCCTTTTGACACAAGCGTAAACTGGAATGCTTCGTCACCATTCACAGGTGGAGCGCCCACACTGCCGGCCGATACCTCCATGTTCTGTGATCTTATGGCGGCCATAACATCGTCGGGCGTCACGCCGCGCACGCGCATCATCTCGGGGTCAAGCCACACACGCATACTGTAGTCGCCCGCGCCAAAAGCATTTACACCACCCACGCCATCAAGTCGTGCCAATTCATCAACAATGTTTAGTTTGGCGTAGTTGGTAAGATATAGAGCGTCATAACGGTGCTGACTGTCACCCTCGATGGCTACAAACAATATGATATTGGTCGACTCGCTCGTAACCGATACTCCCTGCTGCTTGACCGATGTAGGGAGGCTCGACTCGGCAAGCGCTATACGGTTCTGTACCTTTACCGTAGCCATGTCAAGGTCGGTACCGTTCTCAAACGTGATTGTAAGCCCGTATGATCCATCAGAACCCGAGTTTGAGCTCATATACATCATACCTTCGACGCCGTTCACCTGCTCCTCGATGGGAACGCCCACGGTCTCGGCAACCGTGGCAGCGTCGGCGCCGGGATACATGGCCGATACTCTCACCGTAGGGGGCGTTATGTCGGGATACTGCGCTACCGGTAGTGTCTTGACAGTTATCAGTCCCACAAGTATCATCAATATTGCCAGCACGGTGGCAAATATAGGCCTGTCTATAAAAAATCGGGAAAACATACTCTAAGCGATGAAATTAATACTCGTGAGGATAATTACTTTACCAGCCGCGGATTTACCTCCATGCCGGTGCGCACCTTCAGCAATGCCTTGGTCACATACTTGTCGCCACGCTCGAGGCCCGAGGTCACGATTCTCATAGAGTCGTTTACAAGCTCGCCGGTCTCGATTGTGCGGTAAACCACTTTGTTGGAATCGTTTACAAGATACAGGTATTTACCCAACTGGTCGGTACCTATCGATGCGTCCTTGACAAGGACAGCTTCGGGATCGGTTGAAACGGGCATATTTACCACCGCATACATGCCATCCTTCAACAATCCGTCGGGATTGTCAATTTGAACCTGTATCCCTATCGTTCCCGTATTGGTAACGATGTTTGGGGCCACATAACACAACCTGCCCGAGTAGGTGACAGCCAACGTGTCATTGAAGCTTACCGGGATATGGTTATAATCGATGCCATTGTTTTTCATATTATCCAGAATCTCAAGATACTGAGCGTCTTCTATCGAGATGTTGGCCTTGACCTTACTGTCGTCGTACACTGTAGTTAGAGTTACCGGAGAACCGGCTCCGCTCAGATAGTCGCCCACCGTAAAGTTAGGCGCTGCCACACGCCCTTTTAATGGAGAGCGTACGGTACAATAGCTAAGCATCGTTGTTGCCGTCTGCACCGCAGCCCGAGCACTCTCTATCGATGCCTTGCTCTCATTCATGGCGCTCTCCGACTGTATTACATCCATCTGTGATACGGCATCGCTCTCGAGTGCCCGTTTCATGGCAGTGTAGTGTTTCGTAGCATACTCATTTGTAGCTATGGCAGTTGCAAGCTGAGCCTTAGCCTGTTGCAACTGGTCACGGTATTGTGTGTCCTCGATACGAAACAGGACCTCTCCTTTTTCGACCATGGCACCGTCGGCAAATGTCTTGTCGACAAGGTAGCCGTTGACACGCGCTACGATATCGACACTCTTGTCGGCGCCAAGATATCCGGGATATGACTTATGGATTACCACCGAGTCAATTACAGGCTCGGCTACATCAACGGTCATTATTTCATCTTCCCTATCTCCTCCATGTCCTTTATGACCTGAACATGACGCGAGACACGCTGAGGCTATAGCTACCAACCCGCAGCTCAATATGTTATATGTGCTTTTCATATCGTTTATGTATTATAGATTACAGTTCCAACCTCCGCCTATAGCCTCGTGGAGTTTTACAATCTCACTCAGCGCGCGGCCACGAGCCACGATGAGCGTATTTTGGTTTTCGAGCACATTCATCTGTGCGTCAACCACATTCGAAAACTGCGTAAGACTGCTTTTGTATAAATCAAGGGCCAGATCAAGGGCTTTGTTTGACTGCTCGAGAAGCCTTTCAATAGCAGCGATATATAGCAGTGACGCCTTATACGACGACATCGCGTTTTCGACATCCTGCACGGCGGTCATTACTGTAAGATTATAGTTGTCGATGCCCGTCTGCAGTTGCTCTCGGGCTATGGCTGCATTATATTTACGCGACAGGCCGTCAAACAATGTCCATGACAGGGTAGGGGAAATGCTGTATGTCACCGACGCTTTATCAAACAGGTCTGATATATCGTGCGAAGCCGCTCCGATGGAGCCGTTAATGGTAAGCGTAGGCAAGAAATCTTTGCGAGCTATTCCCAGTGCCTGAGCGTATGATGCCAGCTCCAGCCTTGCCTGAACGATATCGGGGCGACGGCTCAACAGGTCGGCCGGCATCCCTACGGGCACCAATGCGTGATAATCGGGCAACGGACTGTCGACCGAGAGCCGTTCGTACAGCTCCTCGGGATATGACCCGATGAGAATTGCAAGTGAATTTATAGCCGTGTTTATCGAGTTTTCAAGCATCGGAATTGAAGCCATCGTCGAGTAATACACCTCTCGCGCCTGAGTGACTTCCAGCATGTTACCGAGACCGCAGTCGAGACGGTCAACAGTAATTTTCACCACGCGCAACTGCCGCTCGGTATGCTCCAGAGCGACCTGCCGCTCGGCTTGCCATACTCTCAGTTGAAAATAAGTGGATGCGATATTAGATGCGAGGGCGAGCATAGCGCCTGCATACTCGGCTTTCGAAGCTTTATATAACGATTTTTCCTGCTTTACCCTTGAAGTTATCTTCCCGAAAAGATCTATTTCCCAACTCATGCTTAGACCTACATCCCAGTATGATCCTTTGACAGCCGGGCCGGGCTCGTTGCCTGTCATGCCCGACGTGCGGTTCTTTGTCCATGATGCGTTCAAGCCGAGCGATGGATAATAGGCTGCCGCAGCTGTCTTTACCGTATTGCCGGCAATCTCGATACGGCGTGCAGCCAGGCTCAGGTTATAGTTGTTGTCGATACCCGCTTCGATCAAAGAGTCAAGCAAGGCATCGTCAAACATTTTCCACCATGTTTCATTTTCGGGCAATTGCACCGACTCGAGTTCGCTTTGATACAGCCAGCGTTCCGGCAGCGAATCGTTTAGAACAGAATTGTCGTTGCCGGCGTTTGCGACAACCCCACATCCCAACAGGGCTGTCACAGAGAGTAAAGTTGAAACGAAAAAGTGTGTCTTCATTAGTGTGTGTTTATAAATCAACAGCTATGAAATATAAACACACGTTTAGTTAAAATCGTTCGACTTATAATTGTGTTTGAATTATCTAAAGTTCAAGTAAACCAACAGGCAAATCCATATTGACTACTTTGCGGTCTACATCGATTCCGGCAATAAATTCGTCGGCAACCGGTATAAGCAACTCTTTACCCGAAGCTGCTTCAACAATAAAGAGTACATTATCGGTCGAATCATCGATACCGGTTATCTCTCCGTCGAGGCCAACGGCAGGGTCGGAGATACGGAAACCTACGAGATCTTCGGCATAGAACCCGTCGTCGTCGCCGGCTTCATCAATCGCGACCTCATCATTGAGCGCATATACCTTCTTGTTTACCAGCATGGCAGCTTTCGCCTCACTGTCAACGCCATCGATCATAACGAGATACGACTCTGTACCGCGGGGGCGTATCGAATCAAAGAAAAACGGCACGTTTATCCCGTCAATGTCGAGAACAATACACGACAATTCCTCGATGTCGACATCGACGTCGGTTATGAGGTTGATCTCACCGTTTACGCCATGCGTCTTACCGAGAAAACCTATCGGTGAAATTTCCTGCGCGGTAATCATTTTTTCTTTTTCTTTTTACCTGCGGGCGACGGCGCCTCCATGAACTGGTGCAGGTGAACGGTCGACGGGTCAAGGTTAATGCGGCCATCCGACATTTCATACAGATCCTTGAATATCTTGGCATCATCGACACCATCCTTGTTGACGGCAAGCATGAGCTTCTTCATGTGGTTGGCAAGATACAGCACCAGCGCCTGTCGCTCATCGCCATCCTCCATATCGGCGGCCTTGGCAACCATCTCGGGGAGCATACGGCCATAATGACGATAGCGTATATACGAATCGTCGCGTTTCACAGCATCGGGGGTAGACGCGAGGCTCTCGGCCTTGATGACTTCACAGGGGAAATCGACATCGAGCTTGAAATCCGACATTATTACAAGATGATCCCACAGCTTGTTGTTATTGTTCTCGGGATCACGCAGTTCGGGGAAGAGATTACCCATAGCCTGAATAATGGAACGGGCGCAATGCGAGCGCTCGTCGCGGTCCTCGATCGTGAGGCAGTGATCGACCATTCGCTGGATATTGCGGCCATACTCGGGCAGTACGAGTTTTTTGAGTTGTGTATTATATGTCAACATACAGTATCGTTCTATTCGTGATTAATCAGCACAAAATTACTTAAATTAGCTCATCAAAACAAATAACCGGGAGTATGTTTCACAAAAACACACTCCCGGCTTGAATTTTATCTTTAATGCGATTACATGTTCATGCCGCCGTCGACCTGGATAACCTGGCCTGTAACATAGCTCGACATGTCGCTGGCAAGGAAGGTAGCCACGTTGGCGATATCCTCAACTTTACCACCGCGACGCAGGGGTATTTTCTTGCACCACTCGGCACGTACATCCTCGGGGAGAGCTGCTGTCATTGCAGTCTCGATGAAACCGGGAGCGATGGCGTTGGCACGGATGCCACGTGAACCAACCTCCTGGGCGATGCTCTTTGCAAGAGCGATAAGACCTGCCTTGGAAGCTGCATAGTTGCTCTGGCCTGCGTTGCCGTGAACACCTACTACCGATGCCATGTTGATGATAGAGCCTGAACGCTGACGCAGCATGATGGGGAGCACAGCGTTAATGAAGTTGAACGCGCTCTTGAGGTTGACTGCGATTACTGCGTCCCACTGGGCCTCGGTCATTCTCATCATGAGACCGTCCTTGGTGATACCGGCATTGTTAACGAGGATATCAATTGAGCCGAAATCCTTATGTACCTCAGCAACAACTTCTTTTGTCTGGTTGAAATCGGCTGCGTTTGAAGCGTAACCTTTTACCTTAACACCGTAAGCGGCAATTTCTTTCTCGGTCTCCTTACCGTTCTCGTCGATAACAAGATCGGTAAAAGCGATGTTTGCACCCTCTTGAGCAAAACGCAGAGCAAGAGCTTTACCAATACCACGGGCGGCACCGGTGATCAAGGCTGTTTTTCCTTCAAGTAATTTCATTGTTCAGTATTTTTATTTGTTACTAATGAGTTTATTATAAATTCAATAATATCATTCTTATAAGTCTCGGCATTTATGTCGATCTGGTTGAAGTTATGATTGGCAATCGACAGGTCAACACCCTGCAGTATGAACTGCAACACAGGCATGAAGCGCCGCGTCTGGCTGGCATCAAAACTACCGTCGGCAACACCCTGGTTCAGAATCTCGTGAAGCAATTCCTTTTCCTTCGAGATTGCCATGCGGCGCACCTTGTCGATGCGGTTGAAATCGAGATTCAACAATGAGTCAAAACTCACACCTCGCTGTGGGCGCGGAGTAGGGGAGTCGAACAGATCAAGACGGTAATGAAGAAAACGCTCAAGCTTTGCCGGAGCCGACTCAGCTTTTGCCACCTCGGCCTTCAATTGCCCTACAAGGCGGTCACTGTCGCTCTCGATCGTTGCCTCGTATATTTCACGCTTGCTTTTAAAATATGTATAAATAGTACGCCGTCCTTTGTCCGAAGCTGTGGCAATATCGCTCATGGTCGTGTTTTCCACGCCCTTGTAAGCAAAAAGTTGCCGCGCAACTTCGATGAGTTTTTCTCGAGTCCTTGATACCATTTAAAGCCAAGTGAATTGAAATATGTCGCGAAGATACGAAATTTTTCAACACACTCGGTAGCTATGTCATAACTTTTGTGTTACAATAGAGCCGGTTCGACAATAAATATTAGAGCTCGTTTAATAATAAGTGTTACCGGCAGGGCGGGCCTCACGTTCTTTGTCGTGGAAACGATCCACAAACTTTTTAATCTGCTTTTTTGATATTTATCGAATGTAAAGTTCATTATAACTGATGATTATGTCTGAAGATTCCAAATCGAAGTGCAAAACTTTGAGATAGGAATAACTCATTCTCCT
>CANDNO010000011.1 GCA_947386115.1 uncultured Muribaculaceae bacterium | reverse complement strand
AGTGGTGTTAAAGTTACCATCCCCTATTGTACCACAACATAGAAGGGACGCGGCGTGCCGCGTGGACCCAGGGCAGGTGCAAGGCCCTTTTTAGGTCCGAGGTTCAAGGTACAAGGTTCGAGATCAGCCAATTGTAGGGACGCGGCGTGCCGCGTGGACCCCGGGGAGCCGCGAGGTCCGAGGCGCGACGCGCGGGGTGTTGTCGGTACAATATTGCCTGGGTTGGTGGAGAAAAAAGGGGGGTGGGGTGAATTTGAGGGGGGTGAGGGGGAGGGTGTATGCATTTTTTTATTAACTTTGTGGGCTTAAAGATAAACCAATCGACATGGCACAGATAAAGATAGCAGCTATAATGCGCGCCGGGGCGTTCTCGCCCAACCACATTGGCAACGATGCAAGCATACTGAGCACTGTTGCCGAGCAACTGCGTCGCCGTGGCTGTGAGGTTAATGTCTACAGTGAGGAGCAGCTCAATGCAGGGGCTGTCACCGAGCCGGTAGTTATAAATATGTGTCGCGAGCAGCGGTCACTGCGTGTGCTCGAGGAGATGCAGCAGCAGGGCGTGACGGTGGTCAACGCGCCGGCCGGTATCGCCGACTGCATCCGCGAGCGCCAAACGCGCATTCTCATCGTCAGCAATATCCCGTTCCCCGAGAGCGTGATTACGAGCACCGATGTCGTTATCAAGGACGAGCTTGTTCGCCGCGGCATCGACAAGTGCTGGGTGAAGCGTGGCGACAACTACGCTATGCACAAGGAGGATGTGTCGTATGTGCGCACCCCCGACGAGGCTCAGGAGGTGCTGCAGGAATATTTCCTGCGCGGAATCTCCCGCGCTGTCATCACGCGGCATGTCAAGGGCGACATCGTGAAGTTCTACGGCGTGCTTGGCAGCTCGTTCTTTTACTGGTATTTCCCTTATGATCCCGACCATTTCGCGTCGGCCGACCCGGAGGATACCAAGTCGATCGAGACGTCGCTCAAGCAGCTGTGCAGCAATGCCGCGCGCGAGCTCAACGTGATGGTCTACGGTGGTGATGCCGTGATCGACTCGGCGGGCAATATTACACTGATTGATTTTAATGACTGGCCAAGTTTCGCACCCTGCCGCGCCGCCGCCGCCACCGCGATAGCCAAGGCGGTGATGGCTCTTGTGAAGCCGCGCCGCGGGGCCAAGCCGGCCGTTGCTCCCGGTCGTGAAACCTCTTCAAAATGAATGTGTCGATATGAGTTTATTCGGAAAGATAGCTGACAAGGTGATGTATGGAGGTGGCATTTTCACGTTCATACGCTCGTCGATGTCGTCACAGGTAGCCTCGTGGATCGACATGGGCAGCAGTATCGGACTGGTTGCCATGGGTGTGAGCGAGTGGTTTGCCACGCCTATAGGTGCCGTCCTGGGCGGTATCGTCAACTGCTGTATAAATTACAAGTTCACATTCCGTGCCGGCGACTGTCCTGTAAAGGCTGTGGCGGTCAAGTATCTACTTATATGGCTGGGCAGCGTGCTGTTCAACACCGTGGGTACCAAACTGCTGGCCAACGTGCTCGACAGCTGGCACATACTCGAGACGATAGGATTCACCAATGTGGGTAGCTTCGCGGCCGCGCGTCTGTTTGTCTCGCTCGTGGTTTCGCTTGCGTGGAACTTCTTGATGCAGAAACACTTCGTGTACCGTCGCAGGGAAAAGTTCGACCCCTATGCCGTGAAATTTGTCGACGGTCTGCTGTGGGTTTTCAAAGGAAATAAATCAACCGAAAAATAATACATACTATCTATAGAAATGGGAAACAGTGTATTCAAGAAAAAACGTGACGGGTTGCAACAGGGTATCTATGTTGTGATCAATCCCTTTGTCAGGTTCTTGATAAAAATGGGCGTGACCCCCAATATGGTCACCACGATCGGATTCTTAGGCAACCTGCTGGCTGCCGCCATGTTTGTGTATGCCGGTGTGATCCATCGCCGTGAACTCTCGCTCGATATCGACGACCAGTACCAGTTTGGCTGGATAGGCTGGGGCGGCGGTATCCTCATCCTGTTCTCGGTATTCGACATGCTCGACGGCCAGGTGGCTCGCCTGGGCAAGATGCAGTCGACCTTCGGTGCCATGTATGACTCGGTGCTCGACCGTTACAGCGAGCTCGTGACCCTTGGAGGACTCACGTTTTACTTCCTCGAGCTGCAGACCGACGCTCTCGGCGAGATCGGTGCGTTGATCACGTTCATCGCTCTTGTGGGTTCGATCATGGTGAGCTATGTGCGCGCCCGTGCCGAGGGCTTGGGCATCGAGTGCAAGGTGGGCCTCATGCAGCGTCCCGAGCGCGTTGTCATCACGAGCCTTGCCGCTCTGGCTACAGGCATCGTGGGCAAGACGGTCGACATGGAGACATTCAATGCCCTGTATATCCTGATAGGCGGAATGGCCATTATCGCCGTGTTTGCCAATATTACCGCATTCGCACGCATAAATCACTGTCGCCGCGAGCTTTCGCGCCTTAAGAAATGAGCCCCGCCGAGCGTTCACGACATCTCCCCTCCACGCGCGAGGGAGTCATAATGGTTGTGGCACTGGCCGTGTGGCTCGGTGTCACCGCGGTGTGTGTGGGTTTCAGGCCCGAGCATGTGTATCTGGCGCTGCTCATCGCGGCATTGTTCTTCGCTACGGGCGCCACGCGCCGCATGGTTGTGGCGCTGTTGCCCTTTATCGTGTTCGGCATTTCCTACGACTGGATGAACATTGTCCCCAACTACGAGGTCAATACCGTTGACATCGAGGGGCTGTACAACAGCGAGAAATCATTGTTCGGCATCACTGTGGCCGACGGTGTCGTTAAGACCCCCAACGAGTTCTTCGCCATACACCACGCGCCGTGGGTCGACGCGCTGGCCGGATTTTTCTATCTCTGCTGGGTGCCGGTGCCTATCCTCTTCGGCCTGTGGCTGTATTTCAAGCGCCAGGACCGCGTGTACCTGCATTTTTCGCTCGTGTTCCTGTTTGTCAACCTGTTGGGGTTCTGTGTCTACTATATCCACCCGGCAGCCCCGCCATGGTATGTGGCCAAGTATGGTACAGAGTTCATCGCGGGCACGCCCGGCGATGTGGCCGGCCTGGGACGCTTTGACCAGATGACCGGCTGGATGGTGTTTGACGGCCTTTATGCCCGCAACTCCAATGTCTTTGCCGCCGTGCCGTCGCTCCACTCGGCCTACATGCTCATCGCCTTCATCTATTCGCTCCGTGCACGCTGTGCCACATGGGTGAGAGTCCTGTTTGCCATCATCACGATGGGTATATGGTTCACGGCTGTGTATTCGGGCCACCACTATCTCATCGATGTGTTGCTCGGAATAGCTACCGCCCTGGTGGGAATAGCATTGTTTGAATTCGTACTGATGAGGATCGGCTCTTTCCGACGCTTCGTCGATAATACATACTGTAAATATATAAGTAATGAGTAATAAAATAAAGGTGGGAATCACCCACGGCGATATAAACGGCATAGGCTATGAGGTTATACTCAAGACCCTTGAGGACAACCGCATGCTCGAGCTCTGTACACCGGTGGTCTACGGCTCGGCCCGCATAGCCAACTATTACCGCAAGGGAATGGATATGCCCAACGTCCCGTTCAATACAATCGAGAATGCCGCCGACGCTCAGCCCGATGCCAATAATATAATTAATGTGGTGGGCGAGGATGTGAAGATCGAGCCGGGAGTGTCGACCCCCGAGTCGGGCCGCGCCGCTTTTGCCGCACTGGAGCGTGCTGTAGCCGACCTTAAGAACGGCGACATTGATGTGCTTGTCACAGCCCCTATCAATAAGAACAATATTCAAAGCGAGGATTTCCATTTCCCCGGCCACACGGAGTATCTTGCCAGCTGTGCCGGCGAGGGTAAGCAGGCTCTTATGGTGCTGTTCAACGACCGCCTGAGGGTTGCTCTCGTAACCACCCACTGCCCCATTGCACAGATTGCCGCCGAGATTACTACCGAGCGGGTGCATGACAAGCTCGTGCAGTTCTCCGAGTCGCTTGTAAAGGACTTCGGCCTGAGCCATCCCCGCGTAGCCGTGCTTGCTCTGAATCCCCATGCCGGCGACGGTGGTGTTATAGGCCACGAGGAGGAGAATGTAATCATTCCGGCTATCGAACAGGCTAAAAAGGAGGGCATTAACTGCTACGGCCCTTACGCGGCCGACGGATTCTTCGGCGCCGAGCAGTACCGTCATTTTGACGGTGTGCTTGCAATGTACCACGACCAGGGACTCGCCCCGTTCAAGACAATCGCGATGGCCGGCGGAGTGAACTTTACGGCCGGACTGCCGTTTGTGCGCACGTCGCCCGACCATGGTACCGGCTATGACATTGCCGGCAAGGGGGAGGCCGATGCCGAGTCGATGCGTCAGGCCATCTATGCAGCCATCGACATTTACCGTAACCGCGGACGCCACAGCGAGGCCCACCGCAACCCGCTGCGCCGCCAGTATTTCGACAAGAGCAAGGACAACGTGGTTCTCGACCTGAGCAAAGACGAGTAACCCGGGACGCGGGGGTAACCCGACAAAATTAACGGATACAATACTTCAGCAGGGACATACCTTCCGGGTGTGTCCCTGCTATAATTTTATTCTAACGCTGAAGTTTAGCGGGTTTAATCCGCTTCGAGGGGTCGATTAGGGCTGTTTTGCGTTTACCAAAACCTTTACGCTGCACCTCGCGATGGCGTGTCGCAAAGCGCAGATATACAGAATGATATGATTTATTAGAGTGCGTTTTAATCTAATTAGAGGTCTACATAGCGGCGGGAAGGGCTTGATTGTGGTGTACTTTTGCGTAAATGCCATGAACATTCTTTTTAATCACATCTATAAATAAATTATCAATGAAAAAATTTTACCTTAAAAAATCGGCAATCGTAGCTTCGCTCGTAGTTGCGTTCATTGCAGTATCTTGCGGACTCATCATTACAGAGTTTACCATTGACAATCACACTCCCATGCAAGGAGAGAATATTACTGTTACAGCCAAGATTGAGCGTGATGGTGCAGAATTCCAGAACAATGCGGATATTTATCTATATTACGGCGTTCGTGTTCCTAATGATTGGGAGGTCATAAGTTTAAAAGTGATTGATAATCAGCTTATGGCTGATCCAAAGAAATTTGAGTTTGAGGATTCAAAATTCTATTCTAAGTTGATGGAAGTATCGTATCCCAGAGAGGGTTATAAATGGGTTGCTTTCCAAACAAAAGAGAAACAAACAATTGCCGGTGAGCCAACAAATGCCGAGCTTGTTTTGAAAGTTGGTCAGGCCTTGGGTAAATATGAAATTGATGTTATGGGCGGCAGCTCATCAACTGAGCCTTCAAAAATGCTTTTAGCTAATGGCGATTTGGACTATAATTTAGCATTTAACAATAAAAATGATAATAATACAATCAAAGGACAGCTTTATATGTGCTTTCAGGAATATCTGGCAATGGTTTCAACGCTTAAGTCCACTGAAATAGAAGCCCGTAAACTTTCACTTGCCAATATAATGGTTAATGGCCTCCCGATCAGTCCTATGGATGTCGCTCACTATCAGGGTAAAGTTCCTGGCGAAAAAGAGAAAGAGATGCCTACAATCAATAATGAAGTAGAAGTAATCGAGAATACCAATACCGGTGGTATTGAGACTGTTGTTGATGGCGGCAAGGTAAATGTTGTGGCTGTTGACGGTCGTATTGAGGTTGAGGCTGAAGGTGGTATCGCTACCGTTTATGATATGACCGGTTCGATCATCGACACTAAGGTTGTAAACGGTGCTGCTACACTCGAGGCTCGCAAGGGCATGTGCATCGTTCGCGTAGTGAATGGCGCCCAGTCTACCGTCCAGAAGGTTATCGTGAAGTAATAGTATTCTCATACATATCTTTGTTTTGGAGGCGTCGCTCTGTCAATGAGCGGCGCCTCTTTTTGCGGGGGGGCTGGACGGAGCGGGCCTTAGGGTCTTTAAGGGCTTTAGGGTGTTTAGGGTCTTTAGGGGGTGTTCGACCCCTCCGGGGTCGTGGTGGTGGATGGGGGCCGGGCCACGGGCGGCGAGCGCCCGTGGTTAACGAGATGTGCAGGCCTCCGGCCTGGCGCTGCGTGGGCGCTGCCGGTGGGGCAGGGGGCTCGCGAGGTGGACTTTGTGGTTAACGGGATGTGCAGGCCTCCGGCCTGGCACTGCGCTGCGGCCTATGGGGTGGCTGGGCGCGATGAATCGCGCTGCCGGAGACAAAAATTAATGCTATTTTGGGGGTGGAAGTGGGGTTAAAAGTGTTAATATTACACCTACTTTGGAGCGGGGTGTGATGTGTGGGTAAATATTTGGGGGATAGGGTGGTGGGGGTTGGAGGGGGTTTAATTGTATCTACTTTTGCGTCTAATCGGTGTCGAAATCGTATCAATCGCACAATAACTTTGCAATCGACAAATTTAATGTCGCAAATCTTAAATCAAATCCTCGTTTCACAATTCTTCATCGCTTCGCCTCAGGGTGTCGCGTGACAACAAAAATCAAGATGGAAAACTTTTCTGAAATCTACAAAATGTATCATTCGAAGCTTGTGCGGTTCGCCTGTGATTTCTTGCCGAGCCGTGAGGATGCTGAGAATCTTGTGCATGATGCTTTCATAGAATTGTGGAAGAACAACGAGCATATCTGCGAGATTAAAAATATCAATGCCTATATGTTCCGCCTGGTGCGCAACCGTTGTCTTGACTTCATCAAGCACATGGTGCACGAGAAGGCTTACGAGGCTCACGCTATCGTGGAGTATAAGGCTCGCGAGGGTGCACTGGAGTTGATGAGCGATACCGAGCTGCTTGCCGGCGAACTGATGACTCTGGTTAAGCGGGAGGTGGAGAAGCTGCCCAACCGTTGCCGCGAGATTTTCATGCTCAGCCGCGTTGATGGCATGACGCATGCCGAGATCGCGGAGCATCTGGCTCTGTCGGAGAACACGGTGAGCGTGCAGCTGGGCATAGCGTTGCGCCGCCTGCGTGCCGTGACCGATGTATATATGAGAAAATAAGTGAATTCATGTGATATAAGTTTTAAGTTTTTAAATTTTTAGGGTAAGAATTATGTTAGGTTGGAAAGGACATGCACGTGGGTGCGTGTCCTTTTTTTAACTAAGACCCCGTACCCCAATATTTGTTAACGCCGGGGCGATGGTAATTTTTCAAAAATAAAACTACGTTGTCTGAGTGTCAAATCTGTTGAATATCTCAATCTACTCCTATCAGTTATAAATGGTTAAAATCATAAAACCGAATCTGGGTGTGATTAATTGTATGTCGCGCATAAAATTACCGGAACACCGCATATCTCTGGCGCTTTTTGCCTTGTTCTTCAGTCACGTAGCTACGGCTACGCTCCTTCATCACAAGACAAAAATCGCTCAGAGATATGCGACCCCAGTGTTAACAAATATTGGGGTACGGGGTCTTAAAAATATTTATGTATATTTAATGGATTCAAATGTGTCAATCGTTCTTTGTGATAGAGAGGAGGAAATGAGTTCTCTCTCTGATATCTCTTTCTTGGTACATGACAATAATTGAACATATTGCCTATTTATGCACGAATTAATTGAAATATACTTGACCGACAAGCTCAGCGAGGATCAGAAGGAGCAGTTTGACCGATTGCTCGCTACCGACGAGACTTTTCGTCGTGACTATCAGTTGTCGCTTGCCGCTCTGGCAGTAACCGATTTCAGCGTGGGTACACAGCAGGCCAAAGAGTCCGTTCCTAATTTTGACCAATTCGTTTCAGAAGAAAATGCGTAACCAATCACGATACAGTATGTTGCTGGTGGGGCTGTTATGCTCGATTCTGAGCGTTAACGGTGAGGATTTCTTTGTCGACGGCTATCATGGCGGTATCTACGGCCACTATCCCGTGAAGTGGAAAACGCAGTTCATCGCCAATAAGCTCAAGGCCAACAGCGACTGGCGCATAGGACTTGAAATCGAACCCGAGACGTGGGACACGGTGCAGGTGAGGACCCCTGAGGCTTACGTGCAGTTCAAGGACCTTCTGTCGCAGGGGCGCATGGAGTACACCAACCCGACGTATGCCCAGCCTTACTGCTACAATATCTCGGGCGAGAGTATCATACGGCAGTTCAGCTACGGTATCGAGAAGCTTCGCAATCATTTCGGCGACATACCTTTCACGACCTATGCGGTTGAGGAACCGTGCTTTACCTCGTGCCTGCCGGCTATTCTCAAGGGATTCGGATTCAAATATGCAACGCTCAAGTGTCCCAACACATGCTGGGGCGGATATATGGCTCCTTACGGCGGACAGTTGGTTGACTGGGTGGGCCCCGACGGCACATCGCTGCTCACGGTGCCCCGATATGCGTGTGAGGGTCTCGAGCCCGGCTCGGTGTGGCAGACGACCGGCTGGACCAACTCCGAGAGCTATCTCGGAGCTTGCCGTGCGGCGGGCATCGACAATCCGGTGGCAATGTGCTACCAGGATGCAGGATGGCGCAACGGTCCCTGGCTGGGCAAACACAAAGGGAAGACCAAGTATGTGCTCTGGACCGAGTATATCGAGAATCATACGCCCGGCGTAAGTGCCGACCGCTATGTGATGTCGCAGGACGATGTGCGGGTTAACCTCATGTGGGGCAGCCAGGTGATGCAGCGCATAGCACGGCAGGTGCGCCACGCCGAGAACTCAATGCTCATGGCCGAGAAGCTCGGCTTTATGGCCGCCGCGACCGGCAGCGGCGTCATCGACCAGCCGGTGATGGACGAAGCCTGGCGTCAACTGATGCTTGCACAACACCACGACTCGTGGATAGTACCATATAACGGCCTGTGGCACTTCGGCAACTGGGCCGATGCCATTAAACTGTGGACCGGTAATGCCGACGAAGCGGCCCGGAGCGAAATCGAGCGCCTGGCGGCGAGCATAGATGCCGGCAATGTGCTGATGGTAAAGGTTTTCAATACCACTCTGCTTGACCGTGACGAGGTGGTGAGCTTGAAGCTGCCCGGCTCGGTGGCCGGCGACGGCAACGCGGTACAGCTCGTGGGCGAGGATGGCAAGACTGTGCCGTCGGTGATGAAAAACGACGGCGAGTGCCGGCTCGTGTTCAGGGCAGCGGTGCCGTCGTTGGGCTATGCAACCTACCGCATACAGCGCGTGGCCAAGAGTGCCAAGAGCGACAACCGCGGTGACGATACCGTTCTTGAAAACGACAAAGTGAAGCTTGTGATCGATCTCGCCAATGGCGGAACGGTCAAGAGCATGATACTGAAGGATAGCGGACTCGAGTATGCCCCGGCAGATACAAGCGTCCGCCGACTGTGTGAGCTGAGAGGATTTTTCTACGACGAGGAGCGTTTTCGCTCGTCGGCCGAGAGTGCTGCCCGAGTGGTGGCCGCTGAGCGGAACAATCTTGCAAGCAGCCTGACGGTAGCGGGCGAGATAGCCGGACACCCCTTCGAGCTGACCTACATCCTTGCTTCCGGAAGCCCGCGTGTCGACTGCAACCTCAAGATAGACTGGAAAGGAAATCCCGGCATAGGTGAATACCGCGAGCGGCACTGGAATCATGACCGCCGCGCGTTCTGTGACGACCGCTACAAGCTGTGCCTGCTGCTGCCTACATCGTTCAATGCCGAGCGGCTGTGGAAAGACGCTCCGTTTGATGTGTGCGAGAGCACGCAGGAGTCGACATTCTTTGACCGTTGGAGCACGATAAAGCACAACGTGATTCTCAACTGGATAGATTTTACCGACAACGACAAGACGATGGGCCTGGGCCTGCTCAGCGACCACACCACGAGCTATGTGCATGGCCCCGGACATCCCACGGCGCTTACGATACAGTATTCGGGTCAGGGACTCTGGGGGCCCAACTATGCCATCACCGGCAGTACGGAGGTCGAGTTTGCGATGCTGCCTCATGTCGGTAACGGCGGCGCCGAGGCAATGTGGGCCGAGGCCGACCGCTACAACGAGCCACTGCAGGCGGTAGTGTGCGGCGGCTCGGGCGAGCCCCAGAAACGCTCACTGGCAAGTGTCGACACCGAGGGGTACCGACTGAGCTGCGCCATGACCGACCGCGCCGGCAACCGGGTGCTCAGACTGCATAACGTGTGTGCCGACCGTCAGGCAACCGTGAGGCTCGACATGCCTTGCGGCAGCGTAGCCGAGACCGACCTTCTCGACAACAAGCTCGCCGACGTAGCTCTCAACGGCTCGACGATGAACGTGTCGATGCCCCGCAATGGATTCAGAACTTATAAAATCTCAGCAAAATAAAACCAATAGATAAATTATCACATTTCCCATGAATAGCATTAATAAAAAATTGATAGTCTCACTGTTACCGGCGAGCGTAGCCTTGTGGGCAGTGTCGTGTGGCACCACGGCCGAGGTCGAGAACCTTAATCCGGCCGACTATGTGAACACATTCATAGGCGCGAGCACGAACGTCGAGGATGCCGGAGCCTATCACGGCCTGGGCAAGACCTTCCCCGGCGCTACGGTGCCCTTCGGCATGGTTCAGGTGAGCCCCAACACTATCACCGGCGGAGACAACTCGCCCGGTTACAGCTACGAGCACAACACGATAGAGGGTTTTGCGATGACCCAGATGAGCGGTGTGGGCTGGTTTGGCGAGATGGGTAATTTTCTTGTGATGCCTACCACCGGCGAGTTCAAGGCCATAGCCGGTAAAGAGGATGGCCGCATAGCCGGTTACCGCTCGGCCTACGACAAGGAGAGTGAGACGGCCCGCGCCGGCTACTACAGCGTGAACCTCTCGGACTATAATATAAAGGTGGAGACATCGGCCACACACCGCTGCGGCATACTGCGTTTCACCTTCCCCGAGAACGAGTGCTCGCGCATCCAGGTCGACCTGGCACGCCGTGTAGGCGGCACATCGTCGCTGCAGAATATCAAGATATTGAACGACAGCACCTTCGAGGGCTGGATGCACTGTAATCCCGATGGCGGAGGCTGGGGCGACGGCGACGGCAACGTGGAATACACACTCTATTTCTACGGACAGCTCAGCCGCCCGATGGCGAGCCGCGCTTTCTGGAGCGCCGATATCCCCGACGGCACATCGCGCCACAAAAACGATGTTGACTCGCTGCCTTACCTCGAAAATATTGCAAAGTCGGAGATTATAACCGGAGCTGACAGCCTCACCGGCAAGCACATAGGTTTCTATACCGAGTTCCCCACCGAGGCCGGCGAGCAGGTCGAGATGAAGGTAGGTATTTCGTATGTCGATGCCGAGGGTGCCCGTAACAACTATCGCACCGAGATCGAGGGGAAGCATTTTGATGAAATAGCACAGGCAGCCTACGACAAGTGGAACGACGCGCTCGGCTGCGTAAAGATTGCCGGCGGCAGCGATGACGAGAAGACAGTGTTCTATACATCATTATATCACACGATGATCGACCCCCGCGAGTGTAGCGACGCCGACGGCCGCTACGTTGCCGGCGACAAGAGCATCAAAAACTCAGACGGCCGTTACAGCCGCCGCACCGTGTTCAGCGGCTGGGATGTTTACCGCAGCCAGTTCCCGTTGCAGACAATCATCAATCCGCAGCTCGTGAGCGACCAGATAAACAGTCTCGTTGAACTTGCCGACGAGACCGGCCGCGAGTATTTCGAGCGCTGGGAGCTTCTGAACGCCTACTCGGGCTGCATGATAGGCAACCCCGCGCTGCCCGTGATAGCCGATGCCTATGTCAAGGGTATCAAGACGTTCGATGCCGAGCGCGCTCTTAAATATGCTCTTAACAGCTCCAACAAGTTTGGAACGGTCGAGAAAGGCTACGCCCCCGAGTCGCTGAGCGTGTCGAACACGCTGGAGTATGCATACGCCGACTGGTGTGCCGGCCAGCTTGCCCGTGCCCTTGGCAACGAAGAGCTGGCAGCCGAGTTTGAGCGTCGCGGCCAGGCTTATCGCAATGTATTCAATCCCGAGGTGGGGTGGTTCTGTCCCCGTTTTGCCGACGGCCGCTGGGCCGAGTGGAATCCCGAGACCTCGCTCACCGAGGAGTGGTTTGGCTGTATCGAGTCGAATCTCTACCAGCAGGGCTGGTTCGTGCCCCACGATGTGGAGGGAATGACCGAGCTAATGGGTGGTCGCGAGAAGGTGATCGCCAATCTCGACAGCATGTTTGCCATGACTCCCGACGATATGAAGTGGAACGCTTATTACAACCATGCCAACGAGCCGGTGCATTTTGTGCCGTTCCTGTACAACCGTCTTGGCGCGCCGTGGCTCACCCAGGAGCGTAGCCGCCATATCTGCCGTAACGCCTATACCAATCGTGTAGAGGGCCTTATCGGCAACGAGGATGTGGGCCAGATGTCGGCATGGTATGTTCTCACGGCTTCGGGCATCCACCCGTCGTGCCCCGGCGAGACCCGCATGGAGATAACGGCGCCGGTGTTTGACCGTGTGGAGTTCAAGCTCGATCCCAAATATCACAGCGGCGATAAATTCACTGTGATTGCCCATAACAATTCGCCCGAAAACGTGTATATCGACCACGCGCTGCTCAATGGCGAGGAGTACTCAAAGTGTTATCTCGATTTCAGCGACATAGCTGCCGGTAGCACTCTCGAGCTCTTCATGAGCCCTGAGCCTAACAAGGCGTGGGGAATTTAGCGCTGCGCGCTAAGTATAAAGCACTGCGTGCTTGGGATATTGCACTTCGTGCAAAGGATATAGCGCTGCGCGCTAAGTATGGTATGCAGGGGTGTGAATAAAAATTTAAAGTGAAACTATTAATTTTGGAGCCGATATGAAGAAGCTGATTTTGCTGTCAACGGCACTCGTGGTGTCGCTCGTGGCAAGAGCCTGGCACGCAAGCCTCGACAGCGCTGAAGGTACTAAATGGGAATTGTGTCCGCAGGACAGTCTTGCAGGAATATCAGGTGCGACTATCTCGACGGCGGGGTTTGTGATGCCCGCCGATGCCGTTGAGGGTGTTGTACCGGGCATCGTATTTACTGCTTACGTAAATGCCGGCCGGGAGGATAATCCCGAGTATGGTGATAATATATGGCGCGTCGACGAGCGGTTCTACAGCCGTCCGTTCTGGTACCGTGCCGAGTTTGACACTCCGGCTGAATATGCCGCGGGCAAACGTGTGTGGCTGGAGTTTGACAACACCAACCGCTATGCCGATTTCTTTTTCAATGGTGTCAAACTGTCGGGTACTCCCGAGTCGACCCGCGACGTGAGCGGTCACATGATGCGTTCGCGCTACGATGTGACTCCCTATCTGGCACGCGATGGCAAAAACGCCGTGGCTGTGCTCATAACCGATGCCGACCAGAAGAAGACCCGCAATGCCGACGGCCCATATGGGGTGGCTTGCAGTCCGAGCTATCTTGCCGGTGCGGGATGGGACTGGATGCCCTACGTGCCGGGTCGTCTTAACGGCGTAACAGGCCACGTGAGAGTAGCCGTCACGGGCGACGTGGTGATGGTCGACCCGTGGGTTCGCAACGACTTGCCCACCAATGATCTGGCCGAGCTGTCGATAAGCACCCGCCTAAAAAACACTACCGACCGTGAGCGCCGCGTGACGCTCGAGGCTACGGTCAATCCCGGCAATATCAAGGTCTCGCAGACCTATGTCGTGCCTGCAGGTTCGGAGCCTAAGGTGACTCTCGACAGCGACCGTTTCCCGCAGCTCGCGATAGCCGATCCCAAGCTGTGGTGGCCCAACGGCTACGGCGATCCCAACCTCTATACTCTTGACCTCAAGGTGACCGACGGCAAGAAGGTGCTCGACGAGAAGAAAATCGACTTCGGCATCAAGAAATATGAATACACCTGGGACAAGAACAAGGTGGGTATGCCTGTGATGAACTTCTATGTCAACGGGCAGCGCGTCTATGTCAAGGGTGGTAACTGGGGCATGAGCGAATACCTGCTGCGCTGCCACGGCGACGAGTATGAGAAAAAGATACGCCTGCACCACGATATGAACTACAACATGATACGCTTGTGGACCGGATGCGTCACCGACGACGAGTTCTATGACTGGTGTGACCGCTACGGCATCATGGTGTGGAATGATTTCTGGCTCTACGTGGCCTATAACGATGTGGCCGAGCCCGAGGCATTCATTGCCAACGCCGAGGACAAGGTGCGGCGCCTGCGCAATCACCCCTGCATAGCGCTGTGGTGTGGTGCCAACGAGACTCACCCCTCGCCCTATCTCGACGCCGCGCTCGCCATGATCGTGAACCGCGAGGACAACTATGACCGCATGTACAAGTCTTGCTCCAACCAGGATGGCCTGTCGGGCAGCGGATGGTGGGCCAACATGCCTCCCCGTCATCATTTCTCGACCTCGGGCAGCAATCTGGCATTCAACAAGCCCGGCTATCCCTACGGTATCGACTACGGCTACGGAATGCGCTCGGAAATAGGTATGGCTACATTCCCCGCCTACGAGAGCGTGAAACTATTCATACCCGAGAAAGATCTGTGGCCTCTGCCTACCGACGAGCAGCTTGAGAACCAGAAAGACAACGTGTGGAACAAGCACTTCTTCGGCAACGAGGCGTGGAACGCCAAGCCCACCAACTATACCCAGGCCGTGAATGAGCGCTGGGGCCGTCCCGAGTCGATCGAAGAGTTCTGCGAGAAAGCGCAGCTCATCAATATCGAGGACATGAAGGGCATGTATGAGGCGTGGAACGACAAGATGTGGAACGATGCAGCCGGCCTGCTAATATGGATGAGCCATCCCGCCTACCCGTCGTTCGTATGGCAGACCTACGATTACTACTACGATCCCACCGGAGCCTACTGGGGAGCCAAGAAAGGCTGCGAACATATCCACATACAGTGGAATGCCCTGGACAACAGCATCAAGGCTATCAACACCACGGGCAGCGACCTCTCGGGCCTCACCGCTAAGGCACGTGTGTATAATCTTGAGGGCAAGGAACTTAAAGAGTATGCCGCAAAGTCGACATTCAACCTGCCGGCTACGTCGAATGTCGAGACTTTCCGACTGGACTTTGCCCGCGAGCCCAAGGGAGTTCACTTCATAGAGCTCGAGCTTCTCGACAATGCCGGCAACAAGCTGAGCGAAAACTTCTACTGGCGCAATGGCGAGAAAGAGCTCGATTACACCGATATCAACATGTTGCCCGAGGCAAAAGTGAGCGTTACCGCTACCCCGACGGGTGACGGCAAGGGTGTGATAAAGCTCAAAAACGAGAGCTCGACGGTTGCGTTTGCCAACCGCGTGCGACTGCTCGACACCGAGACCGGCGAGCGCATCCTGCCCGTAATCATGGACGACAACTACGTGACCCTGCTCCCGGGAGCCGAGCGCGAGATTGCAGTCGACTACCGCGACTTTGCCGGCCGTCCCGTCGATGTGATGGTGAAGCAGTATGGCTATCCCGAGCGTAAAGCCGCCAATATACTGTAAAAAATGAAGAATGGATTTGAGGCCCGAAAACTTTGAATCTACTATTATCTAAAGCAATGAAACGAATATTACTTTTTACAGCATTGATGTGTGCCGGAGGGTGTGCGCTGCTGCATGCTTCGACGCCTGAGGCTCCCGTGAGGCTCACCGCCGAGCATCTTACCGACCCGCTCGGAGTGAACACAACCCGGCCGCTGCTGGGCTGGAAGAACTCGGGCAAATGGCTCAGCGGCCAGAGCGCCTACGAGATCGTAGCCGGCACCGACTCGATGCTTGTTGCCGATACCGGCAAGGGTGACCTGTGGAATTCGGGCAAAATATCGTCGCCTTCGACAGGAAACGCCATTTATGCCGGCAAGACTCTTGCTCCCCGCCAGCAGGTCTGGTGGAAGGTGAGAGTGTGGAACGAGAAGGGCACGCCGTCGCCTTGGAGCGATGTAGCCCGCCTGGGTATAGGAATCGTTGCCGACGCCGACAAGCCGCTGCAGGGTAAATATATAGCGATGCCGGCCGATGCCGGTGATCCCCGCGCCCCCATACTGCGCAAGAACATGAAGGTCGACAGCAAGACAGGGCGTATAATGGCCCATGTCAACTCGCTGGGCTATCACGAGCTGTATGTAAACGGCGTGAAGGCTTCGGACAATGTCCTGTCGCCCGGAGTGTCGCAGCTCGGAACACGCTCGCTCATTGTGACCTACGATATAACACCCCTTGTCAAAGAGGGTGATAACGACGTGGCTCTGTGGCTGGGCCAGGGATGGTATAAACCTACTACCTACAAGGCTGAATATGCCGGCCCCGCAGCGCGCGTGGAGATTGACGCCGTCAAGGGCGACAAGGTTGACGTGCTGCTCGCCAGCGACGAGTCATGGAAGGCAGCCGAGAGCGGCCGCCACGATACAGGCACATGGTACCCATTGCAGTTTGGCGGCGAGAAGGTCGACGGCAGCAAGAGTCCGGTCGACCTCACAGCAGCATCGCTCGATCGCCTCGAGTGGGTGGCTGTAGCCACGCCGACGATCACGGCGCATGCCGTCACCCCCGAGATGTCGGGATTCAACAAGATAGTGAAACGGAGCAACGCGCAGACAGTCAAGCTGATGCCCGACGGCAGCTACCTGGCCGACATGGGCCGCGTTCTCACCGGCTGGTTCAGCATCGACCTGGGCATGCTCCCCGCCGGCTCGGAGGTAGTGATGGAGTACACCGACAACATCGGTGCCGACGGCAAGTTTGAGACTCAGGAGAGCGATATCTATGTCGCCGCCGGCCGTCAGGGCGAGAGCTTCTGCAACAAGTTCAACCATCATGCCTACCGTTATGTGCGCATAAGCGGTCTCAACTATGCCCCCTCGCCCGAGAGCATGCACGCGCTGCAGATTCACGGCGACATGCCCGACGCGTCGACATTCGCCTGCTCCGACGCTGATCTCAATGCCATCCACGACATGATAAAATACACGATGAAGTGCTTGACATTCAGCGGCTACATGGTCGACTGCCCCCACCTGGAGCGTACCGGCTACGGTGGCGACGGCAACTCGTCGACCATGACACTGCAGACGATGTATGACGTGGCTCCCACCTATGCCAACTGGCTGCAGGCCTGGGGCGATGTCATGGACGAGGATGGCAGCCTGCCTCACGTTGCTCCTGCCGGCGGCGGTGGTGGCGGACCCTACTGGTGTGGTTTCATCGTACAGGCGCCTTACCGCACATGGCTCAACTACGGCGACCGCCGCGTGCTCGAGACCTACTACCCGCTCATGAAGCGCTGGATGGGCTATGTCGAGGCCCACAGCCGCAACGGCCTGTTGCAGCGCTGGCCCGATACCCACAACCGCATGTGGTACCTCGGCGACTGGCTTGCACCATGGGGCGTAGATACCGGTAACGAAGCGTCGGTCAATCTTGTAAACAACTGTTTCATAAGCGACTGCCTCGACAAGATGGAGCGCATTGCACGCGAGCTCAGTCACGATGCCGAAGCCCGCGAGTGGAACAGCCGACGCGAGGCTCTCAACGCCGCCATACACTATAATTTTTATGATTATACCACAGGCAACTATGCCACCGGCTCGCAGCTCGACATGAGCTACCCGATGCTCGTAGGCGCCACCCCCGACTATCTGCGCGACAAGGTCGCCGACCGTCTTCTCGAGCTGGCCGCCGATAAGGACCGCGGACACATCGGTGCCGGTCTCGTGGGCGTGCCTATCGTAACGCAGTGGGCCATCGACGAGCACAAGAGCGATTTCATGGCCTCGATGCTGCGGCATCGTGACTATCCCGGCTATCTCCACATGATCGACAACGGTGCTACAGCTACCTGGGAGTACTGGAGCGGAGAGCGCAGCCGCGTTCACAACTGCTACAACGGAGTGGGTCTATGGTTCTACCAGGCGCTGGGCGGACTGGTTCCCGACAAGGCCGGTTACGAGCATTTTGTCGTCGACCCGCAACCCGTTACGGGTGTAGACTGGGCAGAAGTTTCAAAGGAGACTCCGCGCGGAACGGTGAAAGTGCGCTGGGACCGCAACCCCTCGGGACTGACGTATGCCGTTGAGGTTCCGGCCGGCAGCAGCGCTACCGTTGTCGTTCCCCGAGGCATGAAAGCCGCCGGCTCTAAGTCACACGACGGCAAGATTGAACTTGAGGCCGGAAACCATACACTCACGTTTGAAAAATAATCAACTAAAAAAGTGCACAAAATCTTTAAAAAAGATTAATGGTACCCGTGTGCTCGGTCGTCATATATGGTGAGAGAGCAATAACAACTTGAAATCAATCAAAAATAATCACATTAAAGTAATTATTAAATCTATATACATGAGACAGTCCCGTATATTGTTAGGCCTGGTCCTTGGCGCCGCTATGTTTGGCGCCTCCTCGTGTGTCGACAGTTCGTTCCTCGACGAGACCCAGACCACCGACCTTTCAAAAGAGGTTATCTTCAGTGACAGTACCTATACTGTCGGTTTCTTAAACCACATTTACAGCGATATAGGCTTTGATGTCTATCCCAACCGTTTCGACGGCGGTATCTTCGACCCGGGAGAGGGTGGTCTTCAGACTGCCTGCGACGAGGGCGAGTACAAGGTTACGGCCCACAACACCGATGGCGTGCAGTTTGTCAACGGTACCGTAAACCCTGTGACCATCTCGGAGAAAACGTGGCGCACATGTTACCAGCACATACGTGCCGTCAACGTGTTCCTTGCCAATGTCGACAAAAGCCCCATGGCAGCAAGCGCCATCAAGCAGTACAAGGCCGAGGCCCGTTTCCTGCGTGCATGGTATTACTTCATCCTGCTCCGTCACTATGGCGGTGTGCCCCTGCTTGGCGATGAGGTATATGACAATGAAAACTACGAGACGATCAACATGACCCGTGCAACGTTTGCCGATTGTGTCGACTATATCGTGAGCGAGTGTAAGGCGGCTCAGGCCGACCTTCGCGTGCGTGTTTCCGGTTCAAACTTCGGCCGTGCGTCGGGTGGTGCCTGTCTTGGCCTCATCTCGCGCACACTGCTCTATGCAGCAAGTCCCCTGTACAACGGAACCACCCACACCGACGATCCCAAGCTCAAGGCGGTGATGGGCTATCCCGAGGCCGACCAGGAGCGCTGGAAAGCCGCCGCTGACGCAGCCCGCAGCCTTATCGCCACCGGCATGTGGCAGGTGTTCATCCACCATGCCGACAAAGATGGCAACCCCGAGCCGGGCTGGGGATTCTACGCCCAGTTTGAGGGTGACGACTTCCAGAATCTTACAAGCTGGAACGGTACACAGTATCCCTTCGCCGCTCTTGACGGCTGCATCTTGTCGGAAATTCACGCTATGGGCACCGAGAAGGAGTCGCTGTTTGACCCGCCGTCGTGTAACAACGATGGCAAGGTAGGCTGCGGCGGCTATCCCACCCACGACCTCGTGGAGTGCTTCCCCATGAAGGATGGTGCCAAACCGGGCGAGGGCAAGTATGCCTACGACCGCATGAACCCCGCGCAGAACCGCGACCCGCGTCTTGCCAATACGATCATCTACAACGGTATGCTGCACTTTACCAACACTCAGAACATTACCGTTTACACCTATAAGGGTATCGGCGCTACCGTCGACGCCATCAACCAGGCAACCAGCACCGGTTACTACTGGCGCAAGATGACTCACCGCGACACCCGCGGCGGTTTCTGGGTGACTGTGTCACAGACATTCCAGGTGATGCGCTACGAGGAGATTCTTCTCAACTATGCCGAGGCTGTCAACGAGTATTACGGTCCCAACTACAGCGAGACTATCGGCGACAAGGAGCTTAGCCCCATGGCAGTGCTCAGAATGCTGCGCGAGCGTGCCGGCATCGAGGCCGGTGCCGACGGCAACTACGGTCTTGCCGCCAATATGGACCAGGCAGCCATGCGCGAGGCCATACGCCTTGAGCGCCGCATCGAGCTCGCCTGCGAGGGCTTCCGTTTCTTCGACGTGCGTCGCTGGAAGATTGCCGACGTTACCGAGAACGCGATGTCCCACGGCTTCGAGATCACCCACAAGACCGACGGCTCGTTCTCGTCGCGCGTGGTGAATGTACGCCAGCATGTGTTCCGCAAGGCTATGTACTTCTGGCCCATACCCTACAACGAGGTAATGCGTTCGGCCGACCTCCTGCAGAACCCCTACTACGATTAATCAACCTTAAATCATATCACACAATATGAAATATAAGCTGAAAACGTATGCGCTCGCCGCGGTAGCCGCCTTGATGGCAGTGTCGTGCGACTCATACAAGGACCCCGAAAACCCCGACACGATTGTCGAGGCCGACAAGAACCTCTCGGGTACGTGGCAACTCAAGATTGTAAAACGTAACGGTATCGACATCAGCACGGCTATGGATTTCTCGAAGTTCAAGCTTCATCTTGAGGAGACCGGCCGCTACGAGCTCGAGAACCGACTCCCCTTCCCCGTGACCGGGGACGGCACGTGGACGGTCGATGATCCCGCTCACCCGTTCAGCCTCTCATTTGCTGAGGACAATGTGGCCGGCGAGAGTGTCGAAGTGGATATCCAGTATCCCATCGTAGAGGGTGAGCGCCAGCTCTCCATTACACATAGTCCCGGCTGTGAGATAAACAGTTATGAATATGTATTTGTAAAGGTAAACTAAACACGGTAGGACAATGAAAATAAAGAAATATCTATATTTGGGCGCATTATCGATTTTTGCCGTGTTGGCTGCCTGTATCTATATCAACCGCTACGACATCAATCAGCCTCAGGAAGACGGCACGATGGCTCCCCGCATCAAGGCCGGCGAAGTGGCCACTTTCACACTCTACGGCAACGTTGCCAGCGTGCAGGACTCAGAGGCCGACAGCCGTCTTGTGATCGCAATGCTTGCACCCCGCAGCTGGAACGTGCGTAACAATGCAACATTGACATTCCGCGCCGGTGTCGCTTTCGACCCGTTCGAGGACCAGACGATGTCGCCCATCCCCGAGGCCACGCCTCCGAGCTCGAAGCCCGGCTACACATGGTCGGAGGCTCTCATGGAGCGTTACGGCATCGGAGCCAACAAGTTCAACGACATGGAGTGGGTAGCATGGTGGGCCGATACCGCTGTTCCTTACAGCAATGGTCTCAAGACCGACTATACGGTTACCATCAAGGTGCCCGTGAGCGAGGAGAACCTTATAGCCTATCTCGGTTTCTTCGTGAGCCACTCGGCACGCGGCTTTGCCGATGACGTCAACAACAACAAGCACTATGACCAGTCATTCACCCACGAGACATTCACTGTCTATGGCGGTCCCGACGAGACTATCGACTATACCAAGACACGTTTCAACATGATGGATCCCACACGTGCGCTTCAGGATGACTTGATCACTTTCACCTTTGCAGGCGAGTCGAATGTCAACGACCTGGTGAAAGAAGATGAGATTTTCCTGGCAGCGACAGCTCATACAGCCGAGGGCGGAGTGTACACCGTCAACAAGCGCGACAGCGAGACGTTGATGACCCGACCCAACACCATCACCCGCAACTACAGCGTCACAATCTGGCCCGTTGGCTTCTTCGGCATCCCCGAGGGAGAGACTATCACCAAGATAGATTACTACTTTACCAACCGTGCAGGCGATGTTGTTGTGAACAAATCGTATGACATGACAATCAACGGCGACACTCCCGAGAGTAACGATATACCGTTCACCTACTACATGAAGTGTGGCGTATAACAGGTCGTTAAAGCTAATCCATCAACAGTAAACCAATTATGAATATCAACAATTATATAAGAAACCATTCGGGCCGACGCACACTCGTGATGGCCACAGCAGCACTGCTGGCTCTGTCGGCAGGTGCCGTGAGTGGAGTTATTGTGGACGAGTATGGACAACCGGTTCCATCGGCCCAGGTACAGGTAAAGGGTACCGACACTCGAGTGCTCACCGACGCCGACGGCAAGTTTGATGTCGATGTTACCGACAAGACCACTCTTCTTGTTGTGGCTCCCGGCTATATGGCAACTGAGTTCAATGTCGACGGCCTGCGTCGCCAGAAAGACAAGGACAACGTGCGCATCGTGCTCAACGAGCAGTATGTACAGACACTCTCGACTGTTCCCGGTGTATATGGTCCCGTAAACGGCAACAGCTATATAGGCTCGGCCTCGACGGTTACTACCGACGAGATCAACCGTACGATAGGCTCAACCATCATCCCCGGTCTCGTGGGCAAGATGGCGGGTCTCAACATCACCCAGTATCGCGGTGCACGTCTGCGCCAGACCGCGTCGAATACCAACTCGGAGCTCATAGGCTCGGTACCTATCATGGGCAACGGTATCTTCAGCGATAACTCGGAGTACAACATCTCGTCGCGTGGTATGGCTCCCATCGTCTATGTCGACGGTATCGAGCGTGACTACTATTCGATCGACCCCGACGCTATCGAGACCGTGTCGCTCCAGAAGGACGCTCTGTCGACGATGTTCAACGGCATGCGCTCTTCGCGCCCCGTGCTCCTCATCACCACCAAGAATCCCAAGAGCCAGGGCACACGCGTATCGTTCACCGGCCGCTTCGGTTATGCCAAGCCCATCTCGAAGCCCAAGGCACTCTCAACCGGCGACTATGCCTACCTCCTCAACGAGGCATTGCAGAACGACGGCCGCTCGCCCCGCTACGACAAGGACGACTACTATGCCATCCTCAACGGCAGCAACGGTTTCCTCTATCCCAATGTCGACTGGTTTGATACCGCAATGCGCGACCACTCTACATCACAGTATTATAATGTGAACGTATCGGGCGGCAACAGCTTCGTACAATACTTTGTAAGCGCCGGCTACTACTATGAGAACGGCCTCTTTGCCGACAACAACGAGGGCTACAGCACCCAGCTCACCGCCAAGCGCTACTCGATCGACTCGAAGGTCGACCTGCAGGTGACACGCGACTTCTCGGCCTCGATCTCGTTGCTGGCACGTCTCGAAGAGGGTAACCAGCCCGGCGGCAGCGGTTCGGGTTACAGCGACCTGCTGCTCGACATCTACCGCACACCGAGCAACGCTTATCCCATCAAGAACCCCAACGGCACCTGGGGCGGTGACGCATCGTTCACCAACAACCTCTACGCTCAGGCTTCAGAGTCGGGTTACATCAGCGATGCCACCCGCGACCTCCTGGGTATGCTCAAGCTCAAATATGACTTCGACCGCTATGTCAAGGGTCTGTCGGCCTACGCCATGGGTAGCATAACCGTCCAGAGCCGTTCGGCTACGTTCCGTACAATGCGTCAGCCCGTCTACGAGTACGCTATCAGCGTCGAGGGCGACGAGGTTTACCGTCGTTACGGCGATATCTCGACACAGTCAAACAGCTACCGTGCAGTAGGTAACTTCCAGCAGCTCTGGGGCAAGATCGGTGTCGACTACGAGCGCCAGTGGGGCCTTCACCACTTCAAGGCAAGTCTGAGCGGTGACACCCGTCAGAATATCAACAACTACGACCTCCCCTCGCTTCCCTCCAACATCATGGAAGCAGTGCAGTATGACTACGACAACAAGTATTTCGCCCAGGCTTCGATAGCCGAGAGCTATTACAACCGCTATGCTCCCGGCCGCCGCTGGGGAACATTCTACGCCGCAGGCCTCGGCTGGGACCTTGCCCGTGAGGACTTCATGGACTTCTCCGACAGCTGGCTCGACCAGTTCAAGCTGCGCGTGGTTTACGGCCGCACCGGCAACGGTGTCAACAACTCGGGTTACTACGCTTACTATCCCACCTACTCGGAGTCGGGAGCCAACGGTTACCTCTGGGGCAACCAGTCGAGCCAGATAGGCTTCACTAAACCCAACACACCCCTGGCCAACCCCTACATAAGCTGGGAGAAGGCCGACAAGTGGGACATCGGTGTCGACGCTTCATTCTTCAAGAATCGCCTGAAACTGCAGGCCGACTACTACAACGACAAGTACTTCGACCTGCTCCAGCAGCGTGGTAAGAGCATCGGCCTCATCGGTATCACCTATCCCAATGAAAACATAGGCAAGCAGCGCCGCTCGGGCGTAGAGCTCAGCCTCACATGGCAGGACAACATAGGCGCGTTCAACTACTTCATCACCGGTAACTGGAACCTCGAGAAGTCGAAGGTGCTGTTCATGGACGAGCAGAACCAGCCCTATGATTACCTGTGGCACACAGGCAACGCTCCCGGCGCATTCTACGGCCTGGTGGCCGACGGCTTCTTCAGCTCGATGGAGGAAATCGAAAACAGCGCCGTTATAGCCGGCTACGAGGATATCCAGCCCGGCGACATCAAGTACCGCGATCTTAACGGCGATAAGGTCATCGACGAGTTTGACGTGACAGTCATCGGCAACAACAAGCCCATGCAGTACTTCGGCCTCGACCTCGGTTTCGAGTACAAAGGCTTCGAGTTCTCGACCAACTGGCAGGGTGTCTACAACCGCGACATCTATATAAGCGACGACAACCTGCGCCAGGGCTTCCAGACCTACGGCCAGACTTACGGCCAGGGCTACCAGCTCCTGCTGGGCCGCTGGACTCCCGAGACTGCCGACACCGCCATCCTGCCCCGCCTCTCGGCCGGCGGCAACAAGTACAACATGGGCGGTGACTACAACTCATCGTTCTGGGTCAAGAACGGCAACTTCATACGCTGCCGCAACCTCTACCTCGGCTACTCGTTGCCCCAGACCTTCTGCCGCAACTACTTAGGTGGTGTTCGCCCCAAGATTTTCGTGAATGTACAGAACCTCTGCACTATTTCGGGCTACAGCTGGGACGATCCCGAGATCAGCTTCACAAGCTATCCCCTGCAGCGCACATGGAGCGTAGGTGTGAATATTAAATTCTAACATCATGATGAACATGAAACTATATAAAAGCTTATTTGCCGGCATGCTGGCTATCGGATTCACAGGCATGGTTTCCTGTACCGACGGCTACGAGCCCACGCCGGTCGAGAACTTCACTATCGACTATGTTTTCTCTACCACCGACTCGGTAGGCAAACAGGCAGTGAACTATCTGAACTATATCTACACCCATCTCAAGCCGGGCCACAACCGCATAGGTCTCGATTATCTCGACGCGGCTACCGACGATGCCATCTCGCTTTACTATGACGAGAGCCAGGTCTACAAGCTCGCCATGGGTCAGTACACTGCAAGCAACCGTGTGGGCGACGACATGGACTGGAACACATACTACCAGACCATACGCGAGGCTACAACCCTCATTGCCTACATCGACCGCGTTCCCTTCAACCTCACATACGTGAAGGGTGGCGAGCAGCCCGATGCCGACGGCAAGTACAAAATGACTCCACTCAACGTCACCATGAAGGCCGAGGCCCGTTTCCTGCGTGCTCTTGCCTACTTTGACCTTGTCAAGAGATATGGCGGTGTGCCCCTGCTGGGTGAGCGTGTATTCGATCTCGGCGACGATATGGAGATTCCCCGCAACACCTTTGCCGAGTGTGTCGACTACATCGTCTCGGAACTTGATCTGGCCAAGGACGACCTGCGCGGCCTTCCCATGGTAGGCGGCGATGCCGGTAACTATGCTATGGTTCCCACCCGCGAGGCTTGTGATGCCCTCAAGAGCCGTGTACTCCTTTATGCAGCTTCGAAGCTCTACAACGAGCAGCCCCTCGAGACCGGCAATGAGCTCATAGGCTATGCAAGCTACGACGCCAACCGCTGGAAACTCGCAGCCGATGCCGCCAAGGCGTTCATCACCACCTACGGTCATGAAGGCTCGGGTGCCATCAACCTTACCCCCGACTATCGCCAGGTATTCCTTAACTACTATGGCAGCAACAACCCCGAGGTAATCTGGAGCATCGTCAAGGAGCACTCGGGCAAGACCCTCGAGACCCTCAACGGTCCTCTCGGTTTCACCGGCAACGCTCTCGGCCAGGGACGCACACTCCCCAGCCAGAATCTCGTCGATGCTTTCCCCATGAAGGATGGCAAGAAGATAGGCGAGAGCAGCAAGTACAGCTATGCGCCCGACGGCACCCAGTATGCCAACCGTGACCCCCGCCTGGGCATGACTGTCCTGCACAACGCCTCGCCCTGGATGGGCCGCCAGCTGGCTACCTATCTCGGCGGTATCAACAACCCCAACTCTACATCGGTCTACAACCGCACGAGCTACTACATGTGCAAGTTCATGATGGACTACAGCAATCCCGGCAGCCCCGAGTACCAGAACAGCATCCACAACTGGGTGGTTCTGCGTTATGCCGAGATTCTCCTCAACTACGCCGAGGCAATGAACGAGTTTGCCGGCCCTAATGCCGATGGTGTTCGCGAATACCTCATCATGCTTCGCAAGCGTGCAGGCATCGAGCCCGGCGACGACAACAGCTATGGTATTCCCGCCAACCTCACCAAAGAGGAGATGCGCGAGCTCATCTACAACGAGCGCCGCGTGGAGATGGCATTCGAGGAGCAGCGTTTCAACGACCTGCGTCGCTGGCGCCTGGCCGAGACCGTCTTCGCCAACCCCGTGCGTGGTCTCGAGATCATGAACCGCGACGGACAGCTCAGCTACCAGACGGTCGATGTCATCACCACCAGCTGGAACAACCGCCGCTACTTCTATCCCATTCCTTACAGCGAAGTGCTCAAGAATTCTAACATGGTTCAAAACCCGAATTGGTAATCATCATGAACAGACTAATAACCATTGCGCTAAGCATCTTTATCGCATTATCAGCTTTTGCCCAGCAGTTTACCGTGACAGGTACTGTCTCATCCAAGGCCGACGAGGAGCCGCTCGTGGGTGTGACCGTGAGGGTGAAAGGCACAAGCAAAGCAACGGCTACCGATATTTCGGGTAACTTTGCAATCCAGGCCGCTGTAGGCGACGAACTCGATTTCACCTACATAGGTTATGTTAAAAAACAAGTGAAAATAACCGACCAGTCGCCCCTCGTCATCGAGATGGAGGAGGACCAGACCGAGCTCGACGAGGTAGTGGTGGTAGGTTACGGCACGGTGAAGAAAATCACCCTCACCGGTGCTGCAAGTAACATCGACGCCGAGCAGATACGCCGCGTCCCCACCTCAAGCGTGCAGAACGCCCTGTCGGGTAAGCTCCCCGGCTTCTTCAGCCAGCAGCGTTCGGGCCAGCCCGGTAAGGACGCCTCCGACTTCTTCATCCGCGGTGTGAGCTCGCTCAACGGCGACGGCAACAAACCTCTTATCATCGTCGACGATGTAGAGTACAGCTACGACCAGCTTTCTCAGATCAACGTCAACGAGATCGAGAGCATCACCATCCTTAAGGACGCCGCCACTACCGCCATCTACGGTATCAAGGGTGCCAACGGTGTGCTTGTAGTGAAAACCCGCCGTGGCTCGGAGGGTGCGCCCCGCGTGACAGTGCGTCTCGAGGGTGGCGTCCAGATGCCCGTGCGCACTCCCAAGTTCCTTAACTCTCACGACACAGCTATCCTTGTCAACGAGGCCTATGCCAACGATCATATCGCCCCCCAGTGGACCGAGAACGACATCAACCTGTTTGCATCAGGCGCCGACCCCTACGGCCACCCCGACGTGAACTGGTATGACGAGGTGTTCAAGAGCTCGGCATGGCAGGAGAACGCCAACATCGACATCTCGGGCGGTTCCAACCGTCTCACCTACTTCGTGTCGATGGGCTATCTCAACCAGGACGGTCTTGTAAAGAACTTCGGTTCGAGCGCCGACGATGTCAACTCGAGCTACTTCTACCACCGTTTCAACTTCCGTACCAACCTTGACTTCAAGGTAACCGACAACCTCAAGATGCGACTCGACGTGACATCACGTTTCATGAACATCAACGAGCCCCGAGGCATCAACGCCACAGGCCAGATTTACGACTGGTCGCAGATGCACCCCTATTCGGCACCCGTTGTCAACCCCGACGGTTCTACCCCCTATCTCTATGATACCGACAAGAAAGCCGCCGTGCTTCCCGCACGTCTGGCCAACGAGGGTTACATTCGCAACCGCCGCAACGACAACAACGTGCTCTTCGGCATCGACTGGGGTCTCGACTGGATCACACCCGGTCTCTCGGCTACCGGACGTATCGCCTACGCTTCGATCGACGAGAACAACCGTCAAGTGCGCCGTGAGAAGTATCCCACCTATCACTACGACCCCGAGACCGACATCTACTCGATCAACCCCGACCAGGTCTACACCAACGGTTCATACGACGTGACCGGCTGGAACGGCAACGACAAGAAAAACTTCAACCTGCAGCTCTTCCTGAAGTATGCCCGCACATTCAACGAGATTCATGATGTCAACGCCATGCTTCTGTATAACCGCCAGAGTGACACCCACGTGAGCGCCGCCGGCGTTCCCGCCAACTTCGAGGGCTACACCTTCTCGGTAGGCTATCGCCTCAAGAGCCGCTACCTCTTCGACTTCAACGCCGCCTACAACGGTACCGACCGCTTCGGCAGCGACAACCGCTTCGGTTTCTTCCCCTCGGCATCTTTGGGCTATATCATCTCTGAGGAAGACTTCTTCCGCAACGGCGGTATCAGCAACTGGATGAACCTCTTGAAGATACGTGGATCGTTCGGTATCGTAGGCTCTGACGTGGCTCCCGGTAACCGTTACCTCTACAAGCAGTTCTACTACCAGGGCAGCGGACGCTACTTCGGCGTACGTATCAACAACGGCAACCCGCCCGCCAACTACTATGAGGGCGACCTCGGCACCAGCAACATCACCTGGGAGAAGTCGCGCAAGTGGGACGTAGGTATCGAGATGCGACTCTTCAACCGCATCGGTATCACTGCCGACTGGTTCTATGACACCCGTTACGACCAGCTCGTATCGCGCAGCAGCGCGCCCCTCACCCTCGGTGTAGGCCTTGCTCCCAGCAACGTGGCCCGCACACGCAACACCGGTTTCGACGGCGTGATCAACTACAACGAGCGCATCAGCCACGACTTCGAGCTCAACTCATCGTTTGTATTCTCTATCGCCAAGAACAAGGTGCTGTTCATGGACGAGGCCCAGAAGAGCTACCCGTGGCTCATGTCGACCGGCCACCCCATCAACCAGCCCTTCGGCTACAAGTGGATAGGCTACTATACCCCCGATGACATCGCAGCCATCAAGGCCGGCGAGCCCGGAGCTCCCGCCATCCCCAACTCGAGCACCACGGTTCAGGCCGGTGACCTCAAGTACATGGACCTCAACGGCGACGGCATCATTGACGACTACGACAAGTGTGCCATAGGCAAGCCCAACCTGCCCACAACGACCCTCGGATGGTCGGTAGGCGGCACATGGAAAGGCTTCTCGTTCAACGTCCTCTTCCAGGGTTCGTTCGACTACAGCTTCGCTCTCACCGGCACTGCCATCGAGCCCTTCAAGAGCCAGTTCCAGCCCATCCACACCTACCGTTGGACCGAGGAGCGCTGGGCTGCAGGCGAGCAGATCGAGTTCCCCCGCCTCACATCCAACCCCTCGTCGGTCAACTCGGCTGCCGGCTACATGAGCGACTTCTGGCTTGTCGACGCCTGGTACATCCGCTTGAAGACCATCGATCTTAGCTACCAGTTCCCCAAGACTATCCTTCCCAAGGCCATCCAGGACCTTCGCCTGTATGTCAACGCCTACAACCTGTTCACCTGGACCAACTACAACAAGTACCAGCAGGACCCCGAGATCTCTACCAACTCGGCCGGCGACAGCTACATGAACCAGCGCGTTGTCAACATGGGATTGCAGATTACTTTCTGATGCACTGCGTGCAAAGTATGAAGTTTAAAGAATAAAGAATGATGAAACTCAATAATAAAATATACACGATGTTGGCGCTCGGCGCCACATCGTTGATAGGCTTCACTTCGTGTACCGACGCTCTCGAGCCTCAGCCCCTTAAATACAAGGAGGACCCCAACTTCGCTCCTCCACACATCCAGGCCGAGTGGAATCTCGAGGAGATAGGCGACGGCCTTGTTGGCGACGGTGTTTATGCCTACAAGGATAAACTCTATAATGATCTCTTTACCCGCACGCTTGGCTGGAACGGCGGTGACGGTGTCCTCACCGTAGGCCTTCCCGGCGGCCACGTGCTCTGGACATTCAACGACAGCTTCTATGGCGTCGTTGACAGCGAGACCCGCGCCCGCGGCAATTGCAGCTTCCCCCGTAACACCATCATGGTACAGAGTGCCGAGAACGGTGTGCCCGGCGGCAAAGATGAGAATCTGATATGGCTTGCCGAGTTCCGGCAGACCACCGATCCTAATGCCGAGGGATATTACAAGGCGCTCACACACGTCGACCATCCCAAGGCCGTGAGCTACAACGACGACGGCATCGCACAGGACTACCTGTACTGGAGCGGTGACGGCACGATCGTCAACGGCAAGTTGCAGCAGATATGGCAGGGTGTCTACACTCCCGGCAACGGCGACATGCTTAACCAGAATGCAGCGCTCGCTATCTATAGCCTCGAGGGTGAGCCCGGCGATCCCGGCTATCTCAAGCTCGAGTCGATCGATCATAACTGGATTCCCGAGAATCCCTACGGTTATGGTTCGACACTGCTCGAGGACGAGGATGGTCACCTGTATCTTTACTCATCGGTGGGCACAGGCAATTTCCTTGAAAATGTTCCTATCGTAGCCCGTACCAAGGGTTCTGACCTCACCTCGGGCGTTGAATACTATGTCCCCAACGAGGATGGCGAGATGGCCTGGCAGGATGGATATCCCTCAAAGCTGCAGGTGCAGAATGCCGGCATTGCTCCCGGCGAGGGCACCTACACACTCCCCTGGGTGTTTAAAAAAGGCGATTATTACTACATGACGGTGCAGTCGTTCCCCTTTGGTCGCGAACTTTACATTATGCGTGCCGAGAATCCCTGGGGACCCTTCAAGGATCACAAGAAACTGCTCTCGTTCCCCAATCCGCTCGACGACCTCCAGAAGGATCCCAAGGGCAATCAGTATCAGAACCTTTACATGCTCAACTCTCATCCCGCACTGTCGCGCGACGGCGAGCTTGTAATCTCGACCAATACCGATATCGACGACTTCTGGCGCAACTTCAACAGCCCCGGTTCGGCCGACTGGTATCGTCCCTTCTTCTACCGCATCTACAAGTGGGAAAGAGCATTTGAATACTAAGATCAAATTTTTTTCAAATCGTAAAGAGCGATTGTCCACCCCGGGCAGTCGCTTTTTTTACATCAAATTTAAAGTAAAAGGGTTGTCATTCGTCTCATAAGCGTATGAAGTATATTAATGTTATTGTATCGATTGCGGCAGCTATGTCGTCGGTCGTGATGGTCGCTCGCGATGCAGCGGGCAGTGATGTGGAGCCGGTAATGACATTTCCGGCTCAGGGTGACGCACTCGAAGAGCTGAGCCGTGTGAAAATCTCGCTTGGCCGAGGATTCGGCCCCGTGGGATATGACCCCTCGGCCGATGGCGTCAAGGTGTATCTCGAGGATGAAGCCGGCAAGCGCATCATGCTCGTCAATGCGGCTCCGCTGGTCGACGAGGGCTGGAATCTCGACGAGTATGCCGGAGCGTCGCGCAGCGACGTCCATACCTATAAGGACAAGCTTTATAATGACCTGTTTACGCGCACTCACGGCTGGAACGGCGGTGACGGAGTCCTCACCGTGGGCTTGCCCGGCGGGCATGTCTACTGGACATTCAACGACAGTTTCTATGGAGTCGTCGACAGCGAGACCCGCGCCCGCGGCAATTGCAGCTTCCCCCGCAACACCATAATGGCGCAGCGGGCCGACGAGGACGGCTACCCCGTCACCACCGAGGATGGCCTACTGTGGATGGCACAATTCGTTCAGACGACCGACCCCGGCAAGCCAGGCTACTACAAGGCCCTTACCCATCTTGACCATCCCAATGCCGTGAACTACAACGAGGACGGCATTGCCCAGGACTGGGTTTACTGGAGCGGCGACGGCGTTATCGATGACGGCAAGCTCAAGATGCTGTGGCAGGGGGTCAATACCGGCCTGGGCCTGCTGCAGGTGGGGACGGCATTGGTGACATACAGCCTCGACGGCGAGCCCGGCGATGACGGCTATCTTAAAATCGAGTCGGTCGAACACGATTTCATACCCAGTAATCCCTATGCCTACGGCTCGACATTGTGGGAGGATGAGGACGGGCACATTTACCTGTACTCATCGGCCGGCAACGGCCAGTGGCTCGGCAACGATCCCATCGTAGCCCGTACCGTCACCGGCGACCTTGGCGGTGAGTGGGAATACTATGTGGCCGGGAGCAACGGCAAGTTCGCGTGGCAGCGAGGCTATCCTACCGAGGAGCAGGTGAAACGCTCGGGCATAGCTCCGGGTCAAGGCTCGTTGACGCTGCCCTGGATTTTCAAAAAAGGCAACCGCTACTTCATGTGCGCCCAGACATTCCCGTTCGGACAGGAAATGGTCATAATGACGGCCGATAATCCCTGGGGACCTTTCCGCGACCGCAAGATTCTTATAAAATTCCCCAATCCGCTCGACGAGCTGCAACACGACCCCTACGGCAACCGGTACCGCTTCCTGTATATGCTCAATCTCCACCCCGCGCTGTCGCGCGACGGCGAGCTTGTAATCTCGACCAATACCGATCCCCTTGACACCAGCGACGGCGCCGGCGATGCATTCTGGCGCAACTTCAACAATCCCGGTTCGGCCGACTGGTATCGACCCTTCTTCTACCGTGTCTATGGTTGGGAAAACATGTTCAGCGGCACGATGCGCGGCGCCACCGACCATATCGAGTTCGTCCCCGCCGACGGCAGTGTGATAACCGCCCCCGGCAAATACCGTCTGGTGTGCGAGCCACAAGTGTTCGGCGATGAGAAATTCGAGACGAGCGGCTTCAGCGGCGGGCGCTCCAACGCCCGTATCGAGGTGGCGTTCACCATTGGCGACAATGCCTCGATCGATGCTGTGGAGTCCGACGCGGACAGTGAGGCACCAGTCTACTACAACATGATGGGTGTGAGGGTCCTCGACCCCAAGCCGGGAAGCCTCTACATAGAGCGCCGGGGCACAGCCGTGCGCAAGGTTGTTTTGTGATACATTTGTGCATTGATGGTTAAAGATTTTGTACATTTGGTCGTCATAAAAGCAGACCTCATCACATTATAACCATGATAAAAAGAGCTTTATTAACTGTCTCAACAGCTATATTTGCTACTTTTCTTTCTCATGCCGAGAAGGATTATACACAATATGTCAACACGTTGCAAGGCACCGACTCACACTTCGGGCTGAGCCACGGCAACACGTACCCCACGGCCGGCATGCCCTTTGGCGTGCATTTCTGGTCGGCACAGACGGGCAAGAACGGCGACGGCTTCAAGTATTGTTACAGCTCCGATGCCATACGCGGATTTGCCCAGGCCCACCAGTGCAGCCCCTGGGTGAGCGACTATGCCGTGTATTCGTTCATGCCCGTTGTGGGCGATCTCGTTGTCGACGAGGATGCCCGCGCTACAAAGTTCAGCCATGACAACGAGACCGGCCGTCCACACTATTACAGCGTCACGCTCGACAATGGGGTGACCACCGAGATGGCTCCCACCGAGCGCGGCGTACACCTGCGTTTCAGCTATCCCGCCGGCAAGGATGACGCGTGGCTCGTGATCGACGGCTATACCGACATGAGCTCGATTCATATCGACCCCGCCCGCCGCACGGTGAGCGGCTGGGTCAACAACCAGCGTTTCTTCAACGACTCCAAGAGCTACCGCAACTACTTCGTGGTAGAGTTTGACCGCCCGTTTGAGGACTGGGGCCTGTGGGAGAATGTCAACGACAGCATCATGCCCCGCAGCACTACCGGTGTAGGCAAAGGCTACGGCGCCTATCTCAAGTTCAAGCCCGGCAGCAAGGTGCAGGCCAAGGCGGCATCGTCATACATCTCGGCCGAGCAGGCCCGCGTGAATCTCGACAGCGAGCTCGGCACCGACCGCCGTCTCGAGGACACAAAGGAGCGTGGCCGCAAGGTGTGGAACAACCTCCTGGGCCGCATCGAGGTAGAGGGTGGCACCGACGAGGAACTGCGCACGTTCTACTCGTGCCTTTTCCGTGCCAATCTTTTCTCGCGCATGTTCTACGAGGTGCGTCCCGACGGCACCCCCTACTACTACAGCCCCTACGACGGCAAGATATATGACGGCTACATGTACACCGACAACGGTTTCTGGGACACTTTCCGCTCGCAGTTCCCGCTGACCAACATCCTGCACCCGTCAATGCAGGGCCGCTATATGAACGCCTTGCTCGACGCCCAGCAGCAGTGTGGCTGGCTCCCGTCGTGGTCATGTCCCGGCGAGACCGGCGGCATGCTCGGCAACCACTCAATATCGCTACTGGCCGATGCATGGGTCAAGGGAATACGCACGTTTGACCCCGAGCGGGCTCTCAAGGCCTACGCCCACGAGGTGATGAACAAGGGTCCCTGGGGCGGAGCCAACGGCCGTGCCGGCTGGAAGGAGTATTTCACCCTGGGCTATGTGCCTTACCCCCTGTCGATGGGGTCTACGGCCCAGACTCTCGAGTATGCCTACGATGATTTCTGTGCCTGGCAGCTTGCACGCATGACGGGAAACAAATACTATGAAGATATTTTCGCACGCCAGATGTACAACTACCGTAACGTCTTCGACCCCGCGACAGGCTTCATGCGCGGCCGTGGTGAGGATGGCAGCTGGACCGAGCCCTTCAACCCCATAGAGTGGGGCGGACCCTACTGTGAGGGCAACGCCTGGCACTACAACTGGTCGGTATTCCACGACGTGCAGGGACTCATCGACCTGTACGGCAGCGACGAGGCTTTCACAGCCAAGCTCGACTCGGTGTTCGCTCTCCCCAACACAGTCATCCCCGGCACCTACGGCGGCATGATCCACGAGATGGTGGAGATGCAGCTCGCCGACATGGGCCAGTATGCCCACGGCAACCAGCCCATCCAGCACATGCCCTACCTGTACAGCTATGCGGGCCAGCCCTGGAAGACACAGTATTGGGTGCGCCGGATCATGAACCGCCTGTACAACTCGTCGCCCAAGGGTTTCCCCGGCGATGAAGACCAGGGGGGCATGTCGTCGTGGTACATCCTCAGCGCGCTCGGCATCTATGCCGTGTGTCCCGGCACCGACCAGTATGTCCTTGGCAGCCCCGTGTTCCGTAAAGCTACAATCACGCTCGAGAACGGCAACCGCTTCACCATCGAGGCTCCCGGCAACGGTCCCGAGAATGTCTACGTCAAGTCGGTGCAGCTCAATGGCAAGCCCTACGACCTCAATTATATCACTTATGATGACATAGCGCGTGGCGGCACGCTCACGCTCGAGATGTCGGCCGAGCCCTGCTATGGCCGTGGCACTGCCAAGTCATCTGTTCCATTCTCACTGTCAAAGAATTAAAAAAATCGATAATATGAAAAAGTTGCTTTCCCTGTTTATCCTCCTGGCTACGCTGACGGCCGGCGCCAACGGCGAGTATGCCCGCAAGGTAAATACCCTCATCGGCAACAAGGGCGTGGGTCTCACGTCGGGTTACCTCTATCCCGGTGCCACCTATCCCTTCGGTATGGTTCAGTTCACTCCCACCTACTTTGCCAAGCGCGGAGGCTTCGTAATCAACCAGCTCAGTGGCGGCGGATGTGCCCACATGGGCAACTTCCCCACGTTCCCTCTAAAGGGAAAACTCACCGTCTCGCCCGGCAATATCATCGACCACCGTGTCAATGTGAACGACGAGCGCGGTCATGCCGGCTTGTATCAGGCCAAGGTGCAGGATGATATCGACGCCGCGCTCACCGTGACCGAGCGCACCGGCATGGCACAGTACAATTTCCCGGCCGACGACAAGTATGGAACAGTGATAATAGGTGCCGGCATCTCGGCTACCCCTATCGAGACGGCTGCTGTTGTGGTGACCGGTCCCAACTCGTGTGAGGGTTATGCCATGGGTGGCAACTTCTGTGGTATCGAGACTCCCTATCGCGTCTATTTCGTGGCCGAGTTCAATACCGACGCCATGGAGACCGGAACATGGAAAGGTGACCGACTCTATCCGTCGACAACCTTTGCAGAGGGTGCCGTGTCGGGCGTATATTTCACATTCAATCTCGACAAGAGCCACACGATCGACTACAAGATAGGCGTGTCGTATGTATCGGTTGAGAACGCGCGTCAGAATCTCAAGGCCGAGAATCCCGGCTGGGATTTCGCTGCCGTGAGTGCCGCCGCCGAGAAGCGCTGGGACGAATGTCTTGGCCGTGTCGAGGTGAAGGGTACCAACCCCGACCGCATAGAGCAGTTCTACACCCACCTGTACCACGTGCTCATCCACCCCAATGTGTGCAGCGATGTCAACGGCGAGTACATGGGCGCCGACGATCAGGTACACACCACCCACGCCAAGCAGTACACCTCGTTCAGCAACTGGGATACCTACCGCACTCAGATTCAACTGTTGTCGATGCTTGAGCCCGAGGTGGCATCGGATGTAGTGATATCTCACCAGAAGTTTGCCGAACAGTCGGGCGGCTCTTTCCCCCGCTGGGTGATGGCCAATATCGAGACCGGCGTGATGCAGGGCGACCCCTCGGCTGCTCTCGTGTCGAATGCATGGGCTTTCGGAGCCCGCAACTACGACCCTCACGCGCTGTTGAAAATCATGCGTAAGGGAGCCGAGGAGCCGGGCGCAAAGTCGCAGAATATAGAGACCCGTCCCGGCCTCGACCAGTACCTTTCCAAGGGATATTACGATTCATCGATACAGCTTGAATACACTTCGGCCGACTTTGCCATCGGACAGTTTGCGCTGCGTGCCTGTGGCGACGAGTTCCTGAGCTGGCGTTACTTCGGCATGGCCCGTTCGTGGAAAAACCTGTTCAACCCCGAGACCGGCTGGCTGCAGAGCCGCAACGCCGATGGCTCGTGGCGCCCGCTCGATGCCGACTGGCGCGAATCGACCTATCCCAACTATTTCTGGATGGTGCCTTACAACATCGGCGGCCTTGTCGAGATAATCGGCGGCCCCGAGGAAGCCGAGCGTCGCCTCGACCACCTCTTCCGCCGCCTTGACGCAGGCTATGGCGACGAGTGGTTTGCATGTGGCAACGAGCCCAGCTTCCAGATTCCATGGACCTACAACTGGATAGGGAAGCCCTGGAAAACACAGAAAATTGTTAACCGTGTGCTCAACGAGCAGTACAGCAGCGCTATCGACGGCCTTCCCGGCAACGACGACCTCGGCACGATGGGTGGCTGGTATGTTTTTGCCTGCATGGGCATGTATCCCCAGATACCCGGTGTAGGTGGCTTCGCACTCAATACACCTATCTTTGAGGATATCACAATCCATCTTGGCAACGGCAACGATATCAACATCAAGGGTGGATCGGAGAAAAACATCTACACTGCCGGCCTGAAACTCAATGGCAAAAAGCATGACAGCACTTGGATAGACTGGAGCGCCCTCGAGAATGGCGCCACACTCGAGTTTGCCACTTCGTCTACGCCCAACAAGAAATGGGGCACTGAAATACTTCCCCCGTCGTTTGACTAATCACATTTTTCAACATGAAAAAATCAGCAATATATATGCTCGCTGCCGGAGCCATGCTCGCAGCCTGCGACAACACCGCCAAGGTGCCCGAAGGATGGGCTATAACCGGCTTTGAGCGCGTGAGTGATACACCCGTTCTGTCGCCCGACTCGGCCGTGCGTTTTCTCTGCCCCATGCGTGGCGACTCGATAGCCTGGATGGAGAGCGATGTGTTCAATCCTGCCGCTGCGGTAAAGGGCGATTCGATAATCGTGCTGTTCCGCTCCGAGGATAATTCGGCTACCGGCATAGGAAGCCGCACGTCGCGTGTGGGCTATGCCTCGTCGGCCGACGGTGTGAATTTCACCTATCTCAGCGATCCTGTTCTTTTCCCTGCCGAGGACAGCCAGAAGGAGCTTGAGTGGCCCGGCGGCTGCGAAGATCCCCGCGTGGCTATGACCGACGACGGCACTTACGTGATGTTCTACACCCAGTGGAACCGCAAGATGCCTCGCCTCGCCATCGCTACATCGACCGATCTTCTCAACTGGGAGAAGCACGGCCCGGCTTTCGCAAAGGCCTATGACGGCCGTTTTGCCGATGAATTCTCAAAGTCGGCTTCGATCGTGACACGTCTCGACGGCGACCGCCAGGTCATTACCAAAATCAATGGAAAATATTATATGTACTGGGGCGAGAAGTTTGTGAACGTCGCCACTTCCGACAATCTCACCGACTGGACTCCGATGCTTGACGCCGACGGGGAACTCCTTCATGTCATGGACCCCCGTGACGGATACTTTGACAGCGAGCTCACCGAGTGTGGCCCTCCCGCCCTGCTCACCGACGCCGGCATCGTGATGCTCTACAATGGCAAGAACGCCGGCGGTGACAATCGCGACGAGCGTTACACGGCCAATACTTACTGTGGCGGCCAGGCTCTCTTCGATGCCAACGACCCCGCCCGCCTCATCACGCGCCTCGACGAGCCTTTCTTCAAACCCGAGGCCGACTATGAGAAGAGCGGCCAGTATCCCGCCGGCACTGTATTCATCGAGGGACTGGTGCGTTTCAACGGCGCCTGGTATCTGTACTACGGTTGTGCCGACTCGCGTGTGGGTGTAGCCAAGACTATCCAATAAACCAACAAAATACATTATAGAATGAAAAAAATAATCTTATCGGCAATGCTTGGCGCGATGGCATTCTCATCGGTCCAGGCTCAGGAAATCAAGCCGTTTAAAGACGGCGACCGTGTAGTGTTCCTCGGTAACTCTATCACCGATGGCGGTCACTATCACTCATACATCTGGCTGTATTACATGACCCGCTTCCCCAACATGGACCTCACTGTGTTCAATGGCGGTATAGGCGGTGACACGGCATTCGATATGAACAAGCGTCTCGACAACGATATCTTCAGCAAGGATCCCTCGGTGCTCGTTGTGACATTCGGCATGAACGACTCGGGCTACTTCGAGTATAACGGCGACAAGGCCAAGGAATTCGGCGAGCAGAAGTACCAGGAGAGCATCAAGAACTTCGAGAATATGGTCGACCGTTTCAAGGGTCTTCCCGAAACCCGCATGGTGATGGTGGGTACATCGCCCTACGACAACTTTGCACAGATTCCCAACGATAATTTCAAGGACAAGAACCTCACCATCCAGCGCATCGTCGACTACCAGATGGCAACCGCCGACAAGTATGGCTGGGAGCACATCGACTGGAACCGTCCTATGGTCGATCTTAACCGCAAGGGTCAGGCTGCCGACTCATCGTTTACGCTTTGCGGTACCGACCGCATCCACCCCGACAATCACGGTCACATGGTGATGGCCTATCTCTTCCTCAAGGCTCAGGGATTTGCCGGCAACAAGGTAGCCGACATGGAGATCAACGGCAGCAAGGCCAAGGTAGTAAAAGAAGAGAACTGTGCCGTAACAAATGTAGTGAAGAAAAACGGCAACCTGTCGTTTGACTATCTTGCCAACTCGCTCCCTTATCCCGCCGACACTATTGCCCGCGGCTGGAACATGTCACACCCCCAGGCCGAGGCTTTCGACATCGTGCCCTTTGTAGAGGAAATGAACCAGGAGCTTCTTACCGTTACCGGTCTTAAAGGTGACTACCAGCTCATCATCGACGGTGAGGTGATGGGAACATGGAATGGCAAGCAGCTTGCCGAGGGAATCAACCTCGCCGAGATCGAGTGGACTCCCCAGTACCAGCAGGCACTTGCCGTGATGCACCTCAACGAGCGTCGCTGGGACCTCGAGCGCATGACGCGCGAGTATGTATGGTGCCAGCACGGTTTCTTCCAGCAGCTCGGACTGCTCAACGCCAACAACCGCCACGCCGTAGAGGTAATGGATAAGAACATCGACAGCAACGCCTGGATGAAGGGCCGTCGCCCCATCTACTCGTCGATGATGCACGAGCCCGTCCGCAATGCCATCATGGGCGAGCTCGACTACCTCACCGATGCCATTTACGATATCAACAAACCTCAGACCCACCACTTCGAGCTCCGCAAGCTCTAACCGTCACGGTCTCATCCCACAAAACAAATCAACCGCTTCTGATTCCCCCACGACTCAGAAGCGGTTGTTTCATATATCTCAGGTTCTTAAATTATTGGGCTGTGTCGGCAAGGATCTCGCTTGTCTTGACCCAATAGTAATATGCTTCGGGATATATCTTTTTTAGCTTGTTAAGTTTATTTGTTAACGATTGAGATACAGACATATTCAAAACTACCTCGGGATTGCCGGGATACTTGTCGATATTGGTAATACCTTTTCTTAGACATGCCGATATATATGCTGCCTTTGCAGAATCAACAATGGCATGGTCAATAAAATAATTTGACGTGTGGATGAACGATTTAATCTTCTTTATTCCTTCCTGAAGAATATCGAAATTGCCTATTCCTTCTTTGCCACGTGTTGCTATAAGTAATGAGGTTTGTAAGATATCGTCATATACCGATTCTATATTATCTATTTCACGGTATGCCATTTCTACTTGTACAATACGGTGGAATGAGGCTGATGTAATTATAAGATTGTCAATCCTATCGAACAGACGGGCTATATCATAAAGCTGCTTTATTATCTCGACCGAGCATACTCTATTCTTTTTATAATAAGGAATGCCTGTCGTGTTTGGAGCAAACGCCGTGAGTTTGTCTCCGAGTATATCATCAATTGATGGAACAAGCACATACAATGGCTCGCCTTCAAGTTCTATAAACGGACTGATTACAGGAATCTCGATAGTATTCAGATAGTGGCAATCTTCATACAGCACATCAAGCAATATGTACCCTTCATTTGTTGCACGGTCGGTATAGGCAAGCTGATAAAAGAATTTTGAGTGACTTTTTGGTATGTTTTTACCGGGAGACTTACGCTCGACAAGATCAATCTTGGTAAAGCCAAACTCCTTGAACTTGGAGAGATATTGTTCTATATCAGTTCCCGGCGGGCAGATAATGTCAATGTCGATACTGAGGCGATTGGTGATACCGCCCAGCAGCAGCATGGTAGCGGTGCCACCCTTGAAATGAAACGGACATCCCGACTGAACCAGCATTTCAAGCAAGGAAAGTGCGCGTACAACTTTTTCAATGAGTTGAGTGTCATTATATTTTAGCTTTTGTGCCACCTGCTCACACCATTGGCGTGTGAAACATTCCTGTTTAATCATGTTTAATCAATGTCGTTAAGTATTGACTGCAATTGCTTTCGCATGCCGCGACGAGAGGCGTAGCGCAGCATTTTAGGTATGTTTATATTGTAAAGCGAACCGGCATTTTCCATCATGTATGTAGATTCAATTCCTTGAAGATAATAAAAGTCGTGATCGGCATTTACATCCACAAGTATCTTCTCTAAAACGGCCAGACGACAACCGTCAATTGTAATAGCAGGGGCTTCGGTTGTTAATGGTTTTACTATTACAATATTCTCGTTCAAGTCAACATAATCTGTCATGAGGTTTACCGATGGTTTATGGTAGACCTTATATTTTTTATCGACAAGATAATGAAATACGGCCTCGGTAGCCTCTTTTGTAACTTCTAAATAAACTGCGTTGTTAGTTGATAGGTGATGTTGAAACTTTGTAATGTCTTTGCCGGAATATACCACAATATTTATCAGAGGAAATTCTTTTGCCACTTCATTGTACAACTTTTTCATTTCAGGGGTTAAAAGAGGAACGAATTTCTTCTTTTGATAGATTCCGTACAGTCCTCGAGACAATCGGGAAAGACGGTTTTGATTTATAAGTTTCTTGATATGCCAAAGTAAACCCGAATCAGAAATATCCTCCCGCTTACGGATATAATCTGCCAATTCTCCAAGGGTGAAGTTGGTGTGTTTATTGGCAAATTTCAGTATCATATCGGCTGTGCTCATTTTTTTTGAATCGGCTCTTAGAGTGCAAATATGGTGCAAATATAACTTAAGTTCGGCAATATAACAAGATTATTGCCGAAATTAAGTGATTGAATCGCTTCAATGGTTTGTCAAAAAACACTTGCTTGATAACACAATACTGTATTATCGGGTTACTGCTGGGCGAGGGTGCCTATCTTTTTTACTTTTTCTTCGAATTCCTCGGGGGTGAGTACTGATGTCTTGCGCACTTTGCTCTTGTAGTTGTAGACCGTCTGTACCGAGTAGTGCAGGAAGCCGGCGATCTGGGTCATGTCGGTGATGCCGAGGCGTATCAGTGCGAATATTCTTACGGGGGTATTAAGCCTGTCCTTGGGAAGCGAGAAGCGGCTCTCGGGTTGCAGCAGGCGGTTGAACTCGTCGATGAAGTTGGGGTAGAGGTTGAGGAAGGCTTTGTCGAAGTTCTCGTAGAGCTCGTCAAGCTCTTTCTCGAGCGGGCGCGATGACATGACATAGACGTCCTCGATCTGGTTGGCTTTGATCTTGCGGTTTACATTGATGCGGAATTTGTCGAGTTTGTCGACGTTGAGCGAGCACTGGTGCATGAAGTAGCCCACGTAGCGTTCGCGTATGAGGTTGGCCTCGGCCAGCTTGCGCGACGCTCTCTCGAGGCGTCGGTTGGCAACGGCGAGGTCGGCACGGGAGCGTGTCACGGCGCGGCGCTGTTTCCATAGCATCAGTGCCACGATTACCATTACGACAGCGAGCAAAGCCATGATCCACATCGCCATTTGTATGCGCCGTTGCTGGGCATTGAGGCGTTCGAGGTATGATAGCTCGACGATAGGGTAGACCTGGGCTATGACCGAGTTTTTGAACCGGGAGTTGTAGTAGTTGGCATCCTCGAGGGCTACGTGCATGTATTGGTAGGCGCGGTCAACCTCGCCGGTGCTGTAAAGCATCTCGGCGAGTGCCAGGAGCGACTCGTTCTCTTTTACAGCCATCTTTATGTCGGCTATCGAGGATATGAGCAGGTAGTGTTTCTGGCGCTCACGGTCGCCGAGCAGGCCGTAGAGGTCGGCAAGGCCTTTGGCTACCATGGCCGCCTCGTGGCTGTCGGGCTTCTCCTTGTTGTAGATGTCAAGGTAGATGGTGAGCGCGGTCTTGTAGTCGCCCGTTTCGCGACAGCGGGCCGAGACCTCCTTGCGGTAAAGGTCGCTGTTTACGTCAAAGATGTTGAGCAGCGAGTCGCGCAGGGAGAGAATCTCGTTGTGGTATGACCGGTTGTCGGCTACCTCGTCGGTGCTTATCTTGAGGTTTTCGAGATACTTTATCTTGGCCCAGCAGTATCGGGCTTTAACGTGTCCGGGCAGACTGTTGTAGTCGATTGTGTCGAAAATATCGCGTGCCTGCATGAATTGTCCATTCATGGAGTATATCTGGGCAAGGCGTATTCTTGACTCGTTTATGAGAGAGCTGTCGCGCAGGCGCTCGGCGATAAGGACGTTCTCGCTGAGATACTTTTTGGCCGAGTCGCTCACGAACGACTCGTAGCGGTCGGCAATCCGGGAGTTGCAGGAGTATATTTCGCGCTCGGACCGTAGTGATGATCGCTGGTCTTTTGAGTTCGCGATATCTTTCTCGCGAGCGTTGAGGTAGAGCTCGCGGTTGTTGATTGCATTGTCGAGCACCCGTAGTAACGAGTCGATGCTGTTCTGGCCAAAACTGCCGAGTGACATCAGGAAGAACGCCGAGAAAGTGACGACATGCCTTAAGTGATATAATGCTTCTAAGCTTTTCATGTTATGTCAAGGTCGAGAATTGGTTTAGTGCAAATATTGAAATATAAATTATTTTTTCAAACGCCCGAGTGGTAAAATTAAGATATATTAACACATAACAGACTGTTTGTTAGGCGGCTGTTTATGGCTCTGCCTATTTATATAGACGATTGGGCCGAACATATTATGATGTGGAAGTGGTGAAAATGTGTAAAAAATTTGTTTATTAAAGTTAAAAGATATAACTTTGTATTCGGTAAAGTTTGATTATTAACCAATCTTCAAATATAGAATGAAAAAAATACTCTTAATCGCAGCATTGGCGCTGGGCTTCGTTTCAGCACAGGCACAGACTGCTATCCAGAGCAGTAAGTTTACCGACAACTGGTCGGTAGGTGTTAAGGGAGGTTTTGCATCGCCCTTCAATGGAGGTCCGTTCTGGCCCCGTACCCGTGGCGTGGTAGGCTTGGATCTGCGCAAGCAGGTTACCCCCGTTCTCGGTCTCGGAGTCGAGGCTACATGGGGTGTCAACACATCGAGCTGGCTCGGACAGAAGAGCCCCAACGTGTTTGACAGCCAGTACCTGGGCGTATATGGCGCAGTAAACTTCATGAACGCTTTTGCCGGTTATAAAGGCACTCCCCGCCTGTTTGAACTCGAGGGCGTGGCCGGTGTGGGCTGGATTCACAGCTTCTACCCCGAGAGCGTCGATAAAGACGGCAACACATGGGGTACCAAGGCCGGTATCAACTTCAACTTCAACTTCGGCTGCCAGAAACAGTGGACTGTATCGTTGATGCCCCGCGTTCTCTGGAACATGGGTGCTCACACCGAGCCCACCAACATAGGCATGTCGTCGATCTACGACTCGAACTATGCGGCTGTTGAGTTCACCGCCGGTGTTACATACCACTTCGGCAACAGCAACGGCACTCACTCGTTCCTGCTTGTCAAGCCCTACGACCAGGACGAAGTCGACGCTCTCAACAGCGAGATCAACCGCCTGCGTGCCGAACTTGCCAACTGCGAGAGCAACAATGCCGCCTGTCAGGCCAATCTTCAGGCCAAGCAGCGTGAGCTTGACGACTGCCTGAGCCGTCCTAAGGTTCAGACCGTAGTTCGCGATCTCAACAACATACGCTACGTGTTCTTCAACATCGGTTCGTCGGTTATCCAGGCCAACCAGAAGCCCAACATCTGGATGCTTGCCAAGACCGCCAAGGAGAACAAAGGCTCTAAGATACAGGTTCTCGGCTATGCCTCACAGGACGGTAGCCTCGCCCTTAACAAAGTGCTTGCCAACAAGCGCGCACAGGCTGTCAAGAAAGCTCTCGTGAAAGAGGGAATCGACGCCGGCGACATCGAGGCAACAGGCGAGGGCATCGGCCACCTGTTCGACACCAACAACTGGAACCGCGTAGCCAAGTGCACCGTCATCCTCCCCGAGTAATCCCCCAACAACCCCCATACACAAGAACCGCCACAAGCCCCCGGCCTGTGGCGGTTCTTGTGTATAACGGGCATGTCATACACCTTGGTGAAAGTCCCAACGGGCGTAGTTGCCGATGAGCCCCAAAGCGACTTTCCGAATGCTCATAGCTGTTGAACTTTGATATAAAATGCGGATAGAGTGGAAAATGCAGGGGCTAATCTTGGTATTTGCCCGTTTGCAAGGCAAATATCTCTTTCTGACGCTCAATTTCTGCGGTTAATTCTTCTTTTGTCGGAAGATATGTCAGATATTTGGCTGCATATAGTTGCTTGCTATCTTTTAGGATTGAATACCGTGCTAAATCCTTACTTGTTTCCGAGCAAAGGAGTAAACCGATAGTCGGGTTATCACTTTCGGTGCATTTCAGCTCATCATACATTCGTATATACATATCCATCTGCCCGATGTCCTCATGTGTGATTCTCGATGTCTTTAAGTCGATTAGCAGAAAACATTTAAGTATATAGTTGTAGAATACGAGGTCTATATAATACTCACCCATGTCAGTCTTTATCCTCTGCTGACGGGCAACAAAAGCATAGCCTTTGCCAAGTTCAAGGATAAATTTTTGAAGGTGGTCTATTATAGCGGATTCAAGATTGGTTTCCGAATAAGCAGCTTCTTGCGAAAATCCTAAAAATTCAGCTACAACGGGATTCCGTAGGAATTTATGTCGGTCTTTCTGATAATCAGCTGTCAATCGCTGCATTTCATCAATGACTTCATCACGTTTTGATTCAGGAGTCTGGAGCAGACGATGATAATATTGGGAGCCAATGTTGCGGTCAAGAGTACGGACGCTCCAGTTCTCTCCAGCAGCCTCATTCATATACCAATCGCGCTCGTCATCGTCTTTAACTCGCAGCAATCTTTCGTAGTGCGACCACGATAAATTGGGGATATTATATTTGATTTCAAATTGGTCAGACACTGTCTGACCTTTTGACGAAATCAATACAGAAAATTGGTCAGACGGTGTCTGACTAATTCGAATTGATTCAGCAATGGCTGCTTGTTGAATATCCAAATCTCTGAACAGCAGGTAAAACTTCTTGAAATTCTTTATTTGAGTAAGGCTGTAACCTTTGCCATATTCTGCTGTTAACGCCACGGATGCAAGTTCTATGATTCGTTTGCCGTATTCAGCGCGCTCACTGCCATGTTGTTCCTGTTCGACGATCCTTTTTCCAACAAGCCAGTTCGCGGCAACTTGAAATAGGTCTGCGGCCTGATATGCCTTTTGTTTGGCGGTATATACTATTGCCTTTATATCGCTGATAAATTGAGCGTCATCAGCGTTGAAATTATCGTATTTCTTCAGCTCGGATTTCATTTTGCAAAATTACGAATTTTGTTGGGAGTCAGGACTATTTTTGGAAGTTTCATTATTCCGGCTATGAGCGCTTGTCGAACCGGCTCTAATGGTGGTTCGGTGGCGGGAATCAGGGGGTGGGGAGGGTGAGGGTGAAGCGGAGGCCGCCGGTGGGGCGGTTGGCTACGGTGATGGTGCCGCCGTGCATGAGGATGGCGTTCTTGACTATCGAGAGGCCCAGGCCGGTGCCTCCGATGGCGCGGGAGCGGCCTTTGTCGACCCGGTAGAATCGCTCGAAGAGGCGGCTGAGGTGTTCGGGATCTACGCCAACGCCGTTGTCGCTAAGCGTGATGGTGGTGCGCCCGGGCGTGGTGTTATCGAGGGTGATGTCGATGCGAGTGCCGTTGCTGTAGGCGATGGCGTTGTCGATGAGGTTGCGGAATACCGATGACAGCAGTGACTGGTTGCCGTTGAGCATTATAGGGGTGTCGATGCTGTCGATTATGTGTATTCCTTTGCTGTCGGCGATGGGGGTGCACTCGGCCACAACTTCGTGGATGATGTCGGTGAGGTTGAGGTCTTCTTTGGTTATTGCCGTGCCACCGTCGTCCATGCGGGTGATGAGAGAGACGTCGGCGAGGAGGTTCTTGAGGCGCTCGCTGTTGACGAGGCAGCGTGACAGGAATTCCCGCTTCTTTTCTTCCGACATGTCGGGGTGGTCGATGAGTGTCTCGAGGCACACCTGGATGGATGCTACGGGGGTCTTGAGCTCGTGATTGATATTGTTGGTGAGCTGTTTTTTTATGCGTTCTTTCTCCTGCTGTTCGTGCAGGGCGGCGCGGTGCTCGCGGTCGCGGTCGGAGTTGGCCTGCTGCAGGCGGGCATAGAGGCGTACGATGTCGTTGGAGATGTCGCCGAGTTCGTCGTGGGGGAACGGGGCTGTGTCGTAGATGCGTTCGCCTCGTTCGGCCTGTCGGGCGAATTTGCGCAGGCGTATGATGTGTTGTCCCACGCGATGCGTGGCGAAGTAGCCTATTATGCACATGGCCAGGGTGATGGCTCCCATTACCCAGAGGAAGCCGTGGTCGGCCCGAAGTATCTCGACGAGCGAGTGGGTGTAGGGTACGGCCGTGCGCACGATGGTGCCGTCGTCGCCCCGCGTGGCCGAGAAGTATGTGTCGCCGGTGCTCTCGCTGTGGCGGCGCAGGGTGTAGCCGCTGCCGCTGCTTATGGCTGAGCGTATTTCCTCGCGGTTGAGGTGGTTTGTGCCGGGCACGGAGTCGAGGGAGTTGTCGTAGACGACCAGTCCGCTGTCGTCGATGATGCTTACGCGCAGTCCCTCGAGGGGCAGAAGATCGTTTATGCCATTGTTTACCGAGATGTCGTAGCCCTCGCTAAGCTCGCGTAGGATGACTCCGTTGATGAACTGCATGCGCGAGTTCAGTTCCTTGGCCTTGAACTCTTTCTCGCGGTGATACTGGAATGTTATGAAGCATACCACGAGTAGCAGCGAGTAGGCGAGCAGCCACAGGAACAGCCGTGCCGAGTAGGAGAGTCTATTCGATGAACCCATATCCGTAGCCCGAGCGTGTGACGATATTCTTGCCGTAGGGGCCCAGTTTCTGACGTATGCGCGTGATGTTGACGTCGACAACGCGGTCAACAACGATGACTTCGTCGGGCCAGATGAGTTTCAGCAGTTCTTCGCGCGAGAAGATGCGCCCGGGATTTGTCACGAGCCGCAACAGTATCTCATATTCCTTGCGTGGCATCTTTACCTCATGGCCGTCGACGGTGACGAGCTTGCGCGACGGTACGATGGCAAGGCCGCCGTGGGTAATGGTTTCTTCGGCGGGCTGCTCGGCATGGTTGGAGCGGCGCAGGACGGTGCGTACCCTCGCTATGAGGTTGCGCATCGAGTAGGGCTTGGTGATGTAGTCGTCGGCGCCGAGATTGAGGCCGTCGACCATGTCGTCCTCGCTGTCGCGCGCGGTGCAGAAGATGATAGGCACCGAGGCGGTGTCGGGCTTCGATTTGATGATGCGGGCAAGCTGTGTGCCCGATATCTCACCCATCATTATGTCGAGCAGGATGAGGTCATAGCGCGAAAGGTCCATCGTGAGGGCTTCTTCGGCGCTATGAGCTACATCGACACTGTATCCCTCGGCTTCGAGATTGAATCTCAAGGCTTCGCACAGGGTGTCTTCGTCGTCGACAACGAGCAGGCGCGTGGTGTTCATGGCGTGGCTGCTTATTTTAACGCTTCGTCAAGTTCTTCGGGCGAAAGCATCACGTCGAGCGACGCGTTGGCATATTTGAAAACGCCTTTCATGTACACGTCGGCATCGGTGATTATGCGGGCTCCCTCGGGGTCGGTGTCCTTATCGTTGCGCAGGCCGTCGAGAAACAGCTGCTTGTGCTGGCGGGTGATGTAATCCCAGTTGGCGAGTTCAGAGTCTGAGACCTCGACGCGTGGGAGCGAGTAGGTCACTATGACCGTGTCGCGGTCGATGGTCATTCCCTCACAGCGTATTCCGGGGCCTATCTCCTTGCCGGCAAGACGTATGTTGTTGTCTTCGATGTACTGCTGCAGCTTGCCGTTGGCGGTACACGACGCCATCATGGCGCCAATGGCAGCCATGATGAGCGATTGTTTAACGACGTGTTTCATAGACGTTTAATTGGTGGTTAAATCATTCCATGAGTTTGCGGTAGCGGCGTCGCGGCAACTCCTTGCCGCCGTTGTGCTCACGCTTGTAGTCCTCGTAGTCGCTGTATGAACCCTCGTAGAACACTACGTTGCCGTCACCTTCAAACGACAGGATGTGGGTGCAGATGCGGTCGAGGAACCAGCGGTCGTGACTTACGACAACGGCACATCCCGCAAAGTCATCGAGACCCTCCTCGAGGGCTCGTAATGTATTAACGTCTATATCGTTGGTTGGTTCGTCGAGGAGCAGCACATTTCCCTCTTCCTTAAGGGCCATGGCCAGGTGCAGGCGGTTGCGCTCGCCACCCGAGAGGACTCCGATCTTCTTTTCCTGGTCAGCTCCCGAGAAGTTGAATTTGCTCAGGTAGGCGCGGGCGTTCACGTCGCGTCCGCCCATGCGGAACGATTCTACTCCCTGCGAGATGACCTCGTAGACGGTGCGTTCGGGCAGGAGGTCGTGGTGGCGCTGGTCGACATAGGCTATCTTGACGGTCTCGCCCACGTCGAATGTTCCCGCATCGGGGGTCTCCTGGCCCATTATGAGGCGGAACAGGGTGGTCTTGCCGGCTCCGTTGGGGCCTATGACGCCTACGATGCCGTTTGGCGGCAGGCTGAAGCTGAGGTCGTTGAAGAGCTGTTTCTTGCCGAATGCCTTGGCGAGACCCGATGCTTCGATAACCTTGTTGCCGAGGCGGGGACCATTGGGTATGAATATCTCGAGGCGTTCCTCCTTCTGCTTCTGGTCCTCGTTGAGGAGGCGGTCGTAGCTTGACAGACGGGCCTTACCCTTAGCCTGACGGGCTTTGGGAGCCATGCGCACCCACTCGAGCTCGCGCTCAAGGGTCTTGCGGCGTTTGCTGGCCTGTTTTTCCTCCTGGGCCATGCGTTTGGTCTTCTGGTCGAGCCACGACGAGTAGTTGCCTTTCCATGGAATTCCCTCACCGCGGTCGAGCTCGAGAATCCAGCCGGCCACGTGGTCGAGGAAGTAGCGGTCGTGGGTGATGGCGATGACGGTGCCGGGGTACTGCTGCAGGTGCTGTTCGAGCCAGTCGATCGACTCGGCGTCGAGGTGGTTGGTGGGCTCGTCAAGCAGCAGCACGTCGGGCTGCTGGAGCAACAGGCGGCAGAGTGCCACACGGCGACGTTCACCACCCGAGAGGGTGTCGACTTTCTGGTCGTCGGGCGGGCACTGGAGCGCGTCCATGGCACGTTCGAGCTTGGAATCGATGTTCCAGGCGTCGGCAGCGTCGAGCTTGTCTTGCAGCTCGGCCTGGCGGGCAAGCAGAGCGTCAAAGTCGGCATCGGGGTCGGCGAATGCCTCGTTGACTTTGTCAAACTCGGCCAGGAGGTCCATGATGGGCTGAACGCCCTCGCGCACAACCTCTATGACCGTTTTGTCGGGGTCGAGTTTAGGCTCCTGCTCGAGGTAGCCTACTGTGTAGCCGGGAGCCCAGACCACTTCGCCCTGGTAGCTCTTGTCAATACCGGCGATAATTTTCAACAACGACGATTTACCCGAGCCGTTGAGACCTATGATGCCTATCTTGGCGCCGTAGAAAAACGACAGGTAAATGTTCTTGAGCACTTGTTTCTGAGGCGGGTAAATCTTGCTTACGCCCACCATCGAGAATATTACTTTCTTATCGTCAGCCATCTATGTAATTAGGAATTAGGAATTTTGAATTAGGAATTATTAGTGTAGGGACGCGGCGTGCCGCGTGGACTATTATGTAATTAGGAATTAGGAATTTTGAATTAGGAATTATCAGTGTAGGGACGCGGCGTGCCGCGTGGGTTATGTTGTAGCCGGTTGGCGGCTTTGAGTTATTTGCGTTTGCGGGGTGCGTATTTCACCGGGTAGTCGCAGCGTATGCGTCCCTCAACGATGTTGTTGAGCTTTCCGCGCAGCAACTGGCGACGTATGGCCGACACGTGGTCGATATACATCTTGCCCTCGAGGTGGTCACACTCGTGCTGTACGATGCGGGCGAGGAAACCGCTGATTTCTTCGGTGCACTCCTCGCCGTTGAGATTGTCCCACGTGAGGCGAATGTGCTCCACGCGCGAAACATTCTCCGACAGTCCCGGCAGGCTCAGGCAACCCTCGGCGCGGGTAACCTTGTCGCCGTCGAGCACCTCGATATCGGGGTTGATGAGCACCAGTTTACGGCCGGCACACTCGGGAAAATTCTCGGCAACCGGGTCGGCGTCGATAACTACGATGCGCTCGCTGCGGCCTATCTGAGGCGCGGCGAGGCCCACACCCTCCGACGCGTACATCGTTTCAAACATATCGTCGACCAGCTTCTTCAGCTCAGGCGCTGTGGGGTCGACATCGGCGGCCGTCTCCCTCAATACGGGGTGGCCATATAGATAAACGGGAAGTTTCATCTTGATTGGTTACTTTGAAGGTAGTCATTGAGGAGTATGGTGGCCGATATTTCGTCGACTATACCCTTGTTGTTGCGCCGTTCGCTCTTTTTCATGCCGCCGTCGATCATCGCACGGTGAGCCAGCACCGAAGTGAACCGCTCGTCGTAGAAGATGATGTCGACGCCGGGGAAATCGGCCTTGAGCCGTCCCACGGCAGGCTTGATGTAGCGCATCGACTCCGACTCGCGCCCGTGCATATCGGTGGGGTGGCCCACGATGATAGCATCGACCGTTTCGCGCGACATGTAGTCTTTGAGAAACTGCGTCAGCGTGTGGGTAGGCACCGTCGTGAGCCCCGACGCCACGATGCGCAGGGGGTCGGTCACGGCAATGCCCGTGCGTCGGCGTCCATAGTCAATCGATAGTAATCGTCCCATACCATGCAAAGGTAGTGAATTCCACGCCAAAAACCAAATGATGTGGGAAAGGCAGGAGTGGGGTCCTGCCTTGGAGTGCGGTTTGGCCTCACGGGTTGGCGCACTATCAAACATTATACACAGTGTCGTTGCTTATTGTCCTGAAAAGGCGCTGTCGTGGAGTTTGCCGTAGGAGCGCATGTATTTGCGCAGTCCCGATACCATCTCGCGGGTCTCCAGCTCTTTGGCTCTGTATTTGTAGCGGTTTACGGTCGCACCGGTTGATGTTGCCATGGGGAGGCCGTAGGGGTAGTAGTCGGTGGTATGGTTATGTAGTGTTATATGAAATGGATTATGCATTCAGATAATTTATTGATAGGATTCTGTTAATGTATTATAATATTAACAGAATCGCTTGTGATAGCCTGTATATTAGTTTCATTAAAGTAATTACTATCGTTGTTGTATATTGTATAAATTTCAACTGATGTGAGGCGTCCGTTGATATACTTCAACTCTATCTGTGGCATTGCCCTGTGAACGATGTGAAATTCAGTCAAATTGTGAGTTGTAATATATTTATTAGAAATAACTCTGTAAAAGCGATCTATGCCCACTTCGGTGGCATCAGAAATCATTACTCTCACTGATTTTATGGGCTTTAACGCACATGTTATCATTTCATCAAAACCCATATCAAAGTTGTCAACCCCATCAATCTGTATGCTGTAGCAATTCTTGCAGTCGTCAATTTTACAAAAACTTACGAATATCACGAAGTTATCAAATTTCACTTCACAGTCATTATTGTCGAGCTCATTGATTGCGTATTCGGCATAAAGGTTGATCAGATTGACAAGTTCAGAGTCAGAGACTACAGCGCATGGCTTGGACATCGTAAGCGTAGTGCTATAGCCTTGAGACGGATTGATTGTAAAGGTCATGAATACAATCGGTAATATGAACTTATTTAGCAATTTAATCAAATCTTGACGGTATATCTTCATATGTTCCATTTCTATATAATTGATCAATAGCATTTGGAAACTTTTTCTTAATTTCATTTCTTATATATACATCTGCTGGAGCTGGCGGATTATTTTTGGGATGATTATGAACGTGGTACAATATAGTGTAGCCTTCTAAAAGTAGGCGAGCCCCATCAATTGTATAATTTGGTGAATGAGATGTGCCTACAAAATTATTTTCACTATTTTCTAATCCAACTTTTGTCCTTGTCCATTCTACATTTGTTGTTATTCCAGACTTTGACATAAATTCAAATAACTTGGTCGCATTTTCATCTCCTTTAATTTGAAAAGAGGTGTATACCTCATCACCGTCAGCAGTATTAGAATGAAATATAAATTTGTTATGAACTGATTTAACAGTCCCATATTCAAACGTAATCTTTAATTCTGATGTTTCACCATTTTCGTTTGTTATAGTTTTTGTCGATCCATCGTCATTAACTATTAAGAAACGGTCAAATTCGTCAGTTACTTCATGAGCGACTACTTCACCTAAAGTATTTATCTTCCAAATGTCTTCTCCTGTCGGGTCGATGTAGCGCAGGGGGTTGGCGGCGCAGTATAGGTAGGGGTTGAGGTGGGGGTACTTGCCGGCGAGGTCGTCGGGGCGGTTGAAGAGGGTGTGGTCGTTGAAGAGCATGCGGGCCTCGAAGTTGTGGAAGTTGAGGCCGTTGTGGGTATCGAGCTCTTTCCCTCCGTATTTGCAGCGGTTTACGGCCGCGCCGGTTGTGGTTGCCATGGGGAGGCCGTAGGGGTAGTAGTCGGTGGTCTGTATGGCGGTGCCGTCGGGGTCGATGACGGCGCGGATGTTGCCCTGGTAGTCGGGAATGTAGGCGTAAGCTCGTCCGTTGGCGTCGAGGTAGCCCCACGGCAGGTTGGAGCGGACGAGGCGCGGGACGCTGTCGGTCGCTTCTTTTACAAATTCGAGCGTCCCGACGTAGTAACGGGTTGACGTGCCGTTGCTGCTCTGATAGCTCTCGGAGAGTTTCCGGTTGGTTGCATCGTAGCAGTAGTTGAGTCGATCGCCATTATGCATTTCTATTGCTGCAGGTCGTCCGGACGGATTGTACCGAATGTCGGTTATCCCGCGCGAGGTGTCTGAGATCATGCGGCCGTCACTGTCGTAGCCATACAGGGCTTCTACCGACGGGAAATCCATCGAGCTTTCAAGAAGCACAGGGTCGGCCGAGTCGACGGTCTTAGTGAGTCGGTTACCGCTGTAGGTCATGGTGAGGTCATCGACCGTGCCGACTGTTCCGTCGGAGGACAGTCCGTGCCGCATGACGGTCAGCGGACTCGAATTAAGATTGTAGCTGTAGGCGGTATTGAAGCCGTCGGTTGAGGTTTGCGCTGTCAGTCGGTTGAGTCGGTCGTAGCTGAACTTGCGGGTAACGGCCGTATTTTCACCGTAGGATACCGTCATCTCCGAGATGCTGCCGCCATAGCAGGGTGTCGCTCCATCCTCATATTTAAGTGTCTGTGAGAAAACAGGGGAGGTTAAAGCGGTCATCTGACCTCGTAGATTGTAGCTGTAATCTATGTCATTTATCAGTTTTAGTTTAGAAAGCTGTCCCAACGAATTATAATTGTAGGTCGGTGAAAAATTGCTGCCTCGGGATTGAGCCTGGTTCTGAGTTCTCAGAGTATTGAACGACATCGAACCGAGGTATGCGCTTGAGCCCATTTTGTTCCCTTTTGCGTCATACTGGTCAGTAACAACAGTTTCATAGAATCCTCCGCTGTAATTATAGCGTGTGTTTTCAAAATTTGGGTACCCCTGCCGGGTATATAGTGTGTAGGAAGCTATCTGTATGTCATCGATTATGCTGTTAGAGACATGCTGTATTCTATTGCCTTCTACGTTGTAGCCATATAGGGCGAAGATATTTTTAGATATGGCAGACTCTGAGTCCTGATTATCGTCATCGGTCGAAAATATGGCTGCGCGTGTGCCTGTCAGTTGTCCTCGGGCGTATGTTGCATTAACCTGACCGCCATCTTCTACAAGACGGTCAAACCCCGCTTTCGAGCGGAAATCGTATGAGTCGTAGTAGTTGACGATGGTTGCGCGGGCATTGGTTTGGGTG
>CANDNO010000010.1 GCA_947386115.1 uncultured Muribaculaceae bacterium | reverse complement strand
CCGAATTCTTCAAACAAATCGCTAATTTTGCACTTGCCAGTTGAACCTGCATTGACGATTTCAAGGCACTGCATGTGAAACTGTATGAATACAAATAATATGAAGATATACAAAATAGCTTTTTTGATACTATCGGGATTGGCCGTGCAGCAGGCCGATGCAAAAGTGACGCTTCCCGATGTGCTTGCCCCGGGCATGGTTGTGCAGCGAGGCGAGAATGTAAGGCTCTGGGGCAAAGCCGACCCGGGAGAAGAGGTTACGGCAGTTTGCAACAAGAGCAAAGTGAAAGTTACTGCCGATGCCTCGGGCTACTGGCAGCTCTCTCTGCCCGCGCTTAAACCAGGAGGCCCTTACACAATAACTGTCAATGATGTAGTTCTCGACAATGTCCTGTCGGGCGATCTGTTTATCTGCTCGGGACAGTCCAATATGGAGCTTCCCGTGAGGCGTGTGACAGAAGTGTTTGCCGATGAAGTCGCGTCATATTCCAACGATGCTATACGTCAGTTCAATGTAAAGAAAGAGTTCTCGTTCAACACCGGCGAGGATAATGCTCCTGGTAACTGGAGTAGCGTTACACCCTCCGACGCTTTGAATTTCAGCGCTATCGGCTATTTCTTTGCCAAGGAACTGAATGCCCGCACGGGAGTTCCCGTAGGTATAATCAACAGTAGCTGGGGCGGTACACCTGTCGAGGCGTGGACATCACGTGAGTTCCTCGCCGATTATCCTATGGCTCTTTCTCAGCTCCGTATTTATGATGACGAGGGCTATCGAAATCGTATAAAACAGCTTGAAAATGAGAATTATGCTCGCTGGAATGCTGCCCTATGGGCCGGTGACCCCGGAGTCAACAGCGATGTCAAGTGGTTTGACTCAGACATTGATGACAGCGATTGGGATACGGTTGTGCTGCCCGGCAGTTATGGCGAGTCTCGTAACTCTTGGGGTAGCGACGGACTGAATGCCATAAACGGTTCTCATTGGTTCCGTAAATCGATCAATGTGCCTGCCGATGTTGCCGGAAAAGATGCCGTTTTGCGCCTTGGTTGTCTTGTCGATGCCGACTCGGTGTTTTTCAACGGCACGTTTGTAGGAACTACAGGTTATCAATACCCGCCCCGTATCTATAATGTACCGGGCAAACTTGTCAAGACCGGTGACAACCAGGTGACCGTAAGGCTTATAAGTCAGAACGGATATCCCGAGTTTGTCTCGGAGAAGTCCTATAAATTTATATCGGCCGACACTGTTATCGATCTCTCGGGCGAGTGGAAGTACCGCCGTGGCGCCGTGATGCCCCATGGGCCCGCTATGGAATTTTATTGCTATGTACCCACTGTGCTTTACAACAAGATGATAGCCCCGCTCAGCAAGATGTCTGTGTCGGGCGTGTTGTGGTATCAGGGTGAATCAAATGTATCGCGTCGCAATATGTACGCCGATCTGCTTGTAAATATGATTGACAACTGGCGCCAATCTTGGGACGACCCCGACATGCCATTCTACATAGTCGAGTTGGCCGATTTTCTGCATAAATCGGATGTAGAAGGTCGTAAAGCCTGGGATGAAATGCGGCAACAGCAACGCAAAGCGATAGAGATGAGCACCAATACATGGCTCGTGCCGAATGCCGATTTAGGAGAGTGGAACGATATACACCCGCTGGATAAAAAAACGCCCGGTGTGCGTGCCGCTTCGATAGTCTTGGAATCAAAAAAGTTGAAGAAATAAACCGATATCATGGAAAAAACTCTCACGCAGGCCCAAAGCAAGGGCTTCTATAAACTCAACTGGTTGCAGCGTATAGGTTTTGGTTCGGGCGACCTCGCTCAGAATCTTATCTATCAGACAATCAGTATGTACCTGTTGTTTTTCTATACCAATGTTTACGGTCTTGCTCCCGAAGTGGCAGCCGTGATGTTTCTGATCGTCAGGATAGTCGACGTAATCTGGGACCCGCTGGTAGGAGCGTTTGTCGATAAGCATAATCCTCGCCTCGGCAAGTATCGCGCGTATCTTATCCTTGGAGGTATTCCACTTACCGCTTTCGCGCTGCTCTGTTTCTGGAACGGATTCACAGGCTCTTTGCTGTATGCCTATGTAACTTACGTGGGCCTGTCGATGTGTTATACGCTGGTAAATGTGCCCTACGGTGCGTTGAACGCTTCACTTACCCGCGATACCGGCGAGATTACGATTCTCACCTCCGTGCGTATGTTTATGGCCAATGTAGGCGGTCTTGCTGTGGGCATGGGTATTCCCTATGTACTTAAGTATTTTGATCCTACCGAGACCGAAGACCTCTCGACGAGCGACAGCGCGTGGCTCGTCACCATGGCTATTTATGGGGTGGCCGGATTGGCGCTGCTCATTTTCTGTTTCTCGCAGTGCCGTGAGCGTGTAGTAATGGATACGCGAGAGACCGAAAACGTAAAGGTATCGGACCTTTGGCTTGAATTTGTTCACAACCGCCCGCTTCGAGTTCTTGCCTATTTCTTCATTACCGCCTTCGCGATGATGGCAATAGGAAATGCCGCCGGTGCATATTATATCAATTATAATCTCCATGGTAATGCCGACAATCTCTCTATTTTCATGGGACTCGGCTCTATCCCGGCTTTCATATTCATGCCAATGATTCCGGCCATCAAGAAACTCGTAGGCAAGAAGGGCATGTTCTATATTTTCCTCGTAACGGCAATCGTGGGTATGGCGATGCTTTATGCCATCTCTATGATCGATGCGCTTAAAACACAGATGTGGCTTGTGTATGTAGCACAGTTCATCAAGTCGACAGGTGTTATTGTCGCCACGGGCTATATGTGGGCGCTTGTTCCCGAAGTAATTTCGTATGGCGAGTACACCCATGGCAAGCGCATCTCGGGCATAGTCAATGCGTTGACCGGAATCTTCTACAAGGCCGGTATGGCTCTCGGAGGTGTTGTGCCGGGTCTCGTCCTCGCTTATGTGGGATTCAACAAGGACGCCGCGTCACAGTCGGCCTTCGCCCAGCAGGGCATTCTATGGCTCGTATCGGTAATACCGGCCATACTCTTGGTGCTTGCTATGTATATTATCTCTCGCTATGAGCTTGACGATGACCGCATCGATAAAATTAATTCAGAAATTGAACAAAGACACAAATCAGCTTAAAAACATGATTAAGAAACTTATAACACCGCTTATCGCAACGATTGCTATTTGTTCCTGCTCATCGCCCAAGAGCGATCTCTCGGCCGAGATGCCGCTGAAAGATGCTTTCGATGGCCGGTTCCTGATGGGGGTAGCGCTTAACAACGGCCACTACACCGGGGCCGATTCGGTGGGTGCTTCGGTTGCCTCGCGTCATTTCAATTCCATCGTGGCCGAGGATGACATGAAATGTGAGAAAATCCATCCCGAGGAGAACCGTTATTTCTGGGACGATGCCGACCGCTTCGTGGAATTCGGAGAACGGAACAATATGTTTATCGTCGGGCATTGTCTCGTATGGCATTCTCAGTGTGCGCCATGGTTCTTTGTCGACAGTTTGGGCAACCAGGTCGATGCCGAGACTTTGAAAGAACGAATGAAGTCGCATATACACACCATCGTGGGCCGTTATAAAGGACGTGTCAATGGCTGGGATGTTGTCAACGAGGCGATTGTGGAGGATGGAAGCTACCGCAAGAGCAAATTCTATGAGATTCTCGGTGAGGACTTTATAAAACTGGCTTTCAAGTATGCGCATGAAGCCGATCCCGACGCCGAACTATATATCAACGACTATGGCATGAACGTGCCCGGCCGTCGCAACGCTTATGTAAATCTCGTCAACGAGATGAAAGCCGAGGGGTTGCAAATCGATGCGATAGGAATGCAGGGTCACATGGGTATCGACTACCCAGATTTCCGTCAGTTTGAAAAATCAATTGATGCTTTTGCATCGACCGGCTGCAAGGTAATGATTACCGAGCTGGATATGTCGGTGCTCCCGACCATTCATGAATTTGCCAATATCGCCGACACTGTCTCGTTTAAGAACGGAATGAATCCCTATGCCGATTCGTTGCCCGTCGATGTCGATAATCAATGGAACAAGCGCATGTCGCGTGTGTTTGATATTCTCATGCGCCATAGTGATGATATCACCCGCGTGTGTGCATGGGGTTTGTGTGACAGCGATTCTTGGAAAAATAACTGGCCGGTGAAAGGTCGCAAGGATTATCCACTCCTGTTTGACCGTGAATACAATGTAAAACCGTTCCTTAAAGAATACACGCAGCCCCGCAAGGCTGTTTTCTCAGAGTTCAGTTACACGCCGCTCGTACCCGAAGGTTTGACGGCCGATGAATCTGTCGCCAATCCGCTCTTGCCAGGCTGTCACCCCGATCCAAGCATCGTGAGAGTAGGGGAGGACTATTATCTTGTCAACTCGTCGTTCTCTTATTTCCCCGGTGTACCCATCTGGCACAGTACCGATTTGAAAAACTGGACGCGCCTGGGCTTTGTTCTCAATCGCCAGTCACAGCTTTTCCTGCCCGGTGAGGCTGAAATAAGAGACGGTATTTATGCTCCTGATATTTCTTACAATCCAGCCAATGGCAAGTTTTACATGATAACAACTCTTGTGAGGAATAATGGCGGCACGTTCTATGTTACTACCGATGATCCCAAGTCGGGAGTATGGAGTGATCCCGTATGGTTGCCTCAAGTTGGCGGCATCGACCCGAGCATACTGTTTGATACCGACGGCAAGGCTTACATAGTGAACAATGACAGCCCGGTGGGGACACCGCGTTACGAAGGACATAGAGCCATATTCATGCACGAGTTTGACTGGGCCAATGACCGTGTAGTAGGAGAACCGGTTTGCGTTCTTGACGGCGGTATCGTACCGGAGGAAAATCCCGTGTGGATTGAAGGACCGCATCTGTATCATGTAGGAGATAAATACTATCTTATGTGCGCCGAGGGTGGAACGAGCGCTAACCATAGCGAAGTTGTACTGGTGAGTGATTCTCCACGCGGCAAGTTTACACCCTGTCCTGTCAATCCTATTCTTAAAGCCCCGTCGGCCGAGAATTTCCCGGTGACTTGCACCGGTCATGCCGACCTTGTAAGTACCCCCGATGGAGACTGGTATGCAGTTTTCCTGGCCGTGAGACCCTACAGTGGCGGTCATGACATCTGCGGACGTGAAACATTCATCCTCCCGGTCGACTGGAGTGCCGGACAGCCGGTGATAGTGGGTGGTGACGCTCCCATTCCTTACCGTGGCGGCAATGGAGAGAGTGTGGCCCTATGGGATGAAAAGGGGCTTGCCAACGATGCGTTCTTCATTCGCAATCAGCAACTCTCGCGCTATAATGTTTCAAACGGTAAACTTGAAATGGCTGCTGCCTACAATGGCCTGCCCGACAGCTCGTCACCATCGGCGGTAGGCCGTTGGGCAACGGAAAATGCATTCAGCATTTCGACTACCCTTGACCGTTTCGACGGTAAATGTCCCGATGATATTGCCGGACTTATGATATTTCATGATGATGATACGTACGTTCTTTTCGGACGTTCGGTCAACGGAGCCGGTGAGCCATGTGTGAGACTCCGTGCTTGCAGTAATAATAACATTGTTACCGACAAAGAGTACGATTTGGCCTCGGCCGATAAGCCGGTATGCTTCAACGTGAATATAAATGGCGACGGGAAGTATCGTTTCGCCTACGGTCATGACAGCGAAAAGCTTGCCGAGGTAGAGGAAACCGTCTCGGCCGACTTGCTCAGCACTCTTACATCCGATAATTTTACCGGCACGATGGTAGGCTTATACGCCACCGCCAAATGATATTTAATAAAATAATTTCAACACATAAAATTAACAAAAATGAGCACTCCTCGATATTTAGTACCCGGCGACTATATGGCCGACCCCTCAGTTCATGTTTTTAACGGTCGTATATTTATCTATCCTTCTCACGACCGTGAGAGCGGTATTGAAGAGAATGACAATGGCGACCATTTCGATATGAAGGACTATCATGTGTTCTCGACAGTTGATCCTCTCGAGGGCGAAATTGTCGACCACGGCAAAGTGCTTGATGTCGACGATGTACCTTGGGCCGGACGTCAGCTCTGGGACTGTGATGTTGCCGAGAAAGACGGCAAGTATTATATGTACTTCCCGTTGAAGGACCGCAACGATATATTCCGTATGGGTGTGGCTATTGCCAATTCGCCCGAGGGACCGTTCATTCCTCAGCCCGACCCTATGCGTGGCAGCTATTCGATTGATCCATGCGTTTTCAAAGATGGCGATGAATACTATATCTACTTTGGCGGATTGTGGGGCGGTCAGCTGCAGCGTTACGCCGATAACAAAGCGCTTGAAAACGCCCATCTGCCCGAGGGTAAAGAGAAAGCCTTACCTTCGCGCGTAGTGCGTCTGGCGCCCGACATGCTACAGTTTGCCGAGGAGCCCCGCCCTGTAATAATCCTCGGCGAGGATGGAAAAGAGTTGAGCGCCGATGACCCGCACCGCTTCTTCGAAGCCAGCTGGATGCATAAATACAATGGCAAGTATTATCTGTCATACTCTACGGGCGATTCGCATTTCCTTTGCTACGCTACCGGTGACAATCCTTATGGCCCGTTTACATTCAAGGGGGTGATACTGACACCTGTAGTAGGATGGACTACCCATCACAGCATCATTGAATATAAAGGTCGTTGGTTCCTGTTCTATCATGACAGCGTGCCATCGGGTGGTCGTACATGGCTGCGTAGCCTCAAGGTGCGCGAACTTCATTACACCCCCGACGGTCTTATCGAGACAATGGATGGAATGGATTGATATTTTGAACGTAATGTGTTGTAAGAATGAAGTTTACTGAGATACTATTGGCTGCGGCCGTGCTGTGTGCGGTTGGTTGCAGTTCTTCTTCTACGGGCGCTGACAATGAGTCAGAGCCCGCTTTCAATTTGAGATTGTTGAACCATTGGGACAACCTTGACGGAACTGTCGAGCGTGGTTATGCCGGTCGTAGCCTGTGGGACTGGCAATCGCTGCCCGATTCCATTTCGCCCCGGTATGCCGATTATGCCAAATTGTGTTCATCGGTAGGGATAAACGGCACGGTGCTCAACAATGTGAATGCTTCGGCTAAGATTCTATCGACCGAGTATCTTGAAAAAGTTGCAGCTTTGGCCGATATCTTCCGCGATTATGGCATAAAGGTGTACCTTTCGGTCAATTTTGCCTCGCCCATGTTGCTTGACAGCCTCGGTACGGCCGATCCTCTTGACCCGGGGGTGCAGGAATGGTGGGGTTCAAAGGTCGATGAAATCTATGAACTGATACCCGATTTTGGCGGTTTTCTCGTGAAAGCCAACTCGGAGGGACAGCCCGGCCCCTGTGATTTCGGCCGCACACATGCCGAGGGAGCGAACATGCTTGCGCGCGAGCTTGCCCGTCATGACGGCATTGTGATGTGGCGCGCATTCGTTTACTCGCCCGGAGATGCCGACCGTGCCAAACAGGCCTATCAGGAGTTTAAACCGCTCGATGGTCAGTTTGACGACAATGTGATAGTGCAGATAAAAAACGGTCCTATTGATTTTCAGCCTCGTGAGCCTTTCAGTCCGCTGCTGCTTGCTATGGAGCACACGGCCACTATGCCCGAGCTTCAGATTACACAGGAGTATCTTGGACACAGCAATCATCTTGCATATCTTGGCACTATGTGGGAGGAGTTTTTCTCGCTCGTTCCCGCCGACTCTCAGAGCGGAATCGCCGGCGTGGCTAACATTGGCGATGCCGAGAACTTTACCGCCCACCCGTTTGCCCGCGCCAACCTGTATGCGTTCGGGCGTCTTGCCTGCGACCCGTCATTGAGCGCGCGCGATATAGCCCGCGAGTGGGTCGAACTCGAGATAAAACCTGCCACCGAGGCATCGACCGAGCGTATCGTCGACATGATGATGAGGTCGCGCGAGGCCGTTGTCGACTACATGATGCCCATGGGATTGCACCATCTCTTTGCCTACGGGCACCATTATGGACCTGAACCATGGTGTGACGTAGAAGGTGCGCGCCCCGACTGGTTGCCGAGCTTCTATCACCGCGCCGACAGCATAGGCCTTGGCTTTGACCGTTCACCATCAGGCAGCAATGCCACGGCCCAGTATCCCGAGCCTTATGCCACGATGTATGCGTCGATCGACACCTGTCCCGAGGAGTATCTGCTATGGTTTCACCACGTTCCCTGGGATTACAAGCTCAAGAGCGGTGACACGATGTGGAACACGCTTTGCCGTCACTACCAGCATGGATGCGATGAAGTCGAGGCGATGATTGCCGACTGGAAAGCCTGCGAGCAGGATATCGCCGACAAGGAGCTGTATGCCGACGTTCTGTCACGTCTGGAAACACAGTCAAAAGATGCGAGATGGTGGAAGGATGGATGCCTGTTATACTTCCGGACATTCAGCAAGATGCCTTTCCCCGACGATGTCTCGGCGCCGACTCATACGCTCGAACAGCTCAAATCGATAAATCTCGGAATAGACAATTACACCTGTCCGTCGCCCGAGCTTCTCGACTCCCTCAGATAAACAATAAAGGCCATTGAAAAATGGCCTTTATTGTTTATAGCAGCGATATTGACTCGAGTACCATGCGGGTGTTGTGGTAGGGGCATTTCCAGAATCCGGCTTTGTCGTCAGTGTGGTTTATCATACCATCCTTACGGCTCCAGTACCACTCGCCATTGTCATAATCGACAAGATTGTTCTTGATATAATTCCATGTCTCGGTTGCTTTTGCAAGCATCTCGGGGCGGTTGTGATAACGGTAAAGATACAGCTGGCCAATGACATTCTCGGCCTGCACCCACCAGTGCTTGTCGTTGTCGTAACGGCCGTTGGCGTGACGCTCGTATACCATCGAGCCGTCATAGCATCGGCCCTCAAAGGCTGCATCGGCTATGTTGCCGGTAACGGCCAGCGTGCGGGCTGTTAGTTCCGGCTCGTCAAGAACCATCGCCGTTTCAAGCAGTAGCCATGATGCCTCGATGTCGTGGCCGTAAGATATATTCCCGTCGGTGTGTGTCCAGTCGTTGTCAAAGAACAGTCCCATGTGTCCGCGTGCATCGGGCAATACGATGCGGTCGAGGAACAGCTCGAGCAGCGAGCGGGTGGCCTCGCGCAGGCTTTCATCGGGCCATACTCTCAAGAGGTTGGTGTAGGGCTCGATTATGTGCAGGTGGGTGTTCATTGTCTTTACGGCATTGTCGTCCTTGTCGCTCAGGCGCATGTCGGCGATCGGCTGCCAGTCGCGTGTAGTAGCCTCAATATAGCCTCCGTTCACGCGGTCTCGGCTATGATTCTCGATGTCGTGAAATAGCTTTATTGCCCATTCCAGAGCCTCGGCGTCGCCTGTGGCACGGTTGTATTCCGAGAGACCGTAGATGGCAAATCCTATGGCATAGAACTGCTTTTTGGTATCGAGGGGTGTGCCGTCGGGATTAAGTGACCAGTATACGCCCCCATAACTGTGGTCGATGAAACGGTCGATTATCTCGCGTTTTGCGCGTGTGGCTGTCTCGAGATAGCGAGGGTCGCCGAGCACGCGATATGCAGCCGAGAATGACCATAGGATGCGGGCATTAAGGATTGCGCCTTTGGGCGCCTCGGGGTCAAGACGGTCGGCCGAGTCACGGCGTCCGTAAAAGCCGCCCTGCGGGTCGACCATCTTGTCCATCCAGTAGGGCAGGATGTTGTTTATGAGATTGTCAAGAAGTTCTTGTTTCATTTCAGAGCATGTATTTTACATGATATTGGCATAGTCGGTCATCTCGTCCTCGGCCGGGTTATTCTTGGCCGATTCACGCACGACCTTGAGCTCGGCTACGATGTTGCTCACGACAGCAGGTGTGAGAGGGTAGAACAGGGCTACGAAGGCGGCGAGTCCGGCTACGGCTGCGGGAATGAATGACATGAGCATCCACAGGCATGTAATGGCCGACTCGGGCTGGCTGATACCTGACGTTGCCTCGGAGTAGCCGAAAGAGCTGAGCAACCACAACACTGCTGCTCCGCCAAGAGCGCCACCGAATTTCTGAGCCATCGACGATGACGAGAAAATGAGACCCGTCGATGCCGTGCGGTGTTTCAGCTCCGAGTAGTCGCTCACGTCGGCATACATCGACCAGATGAGCGGTGACATGATGCCGGTGAGAACCGATATAACGATCTGCAGCGCGAGCATCATCCAGTAGCCGGCGGGGCTAAGCGGAATGGTGAAGAACAGGATGCTGAGTCCGAACAGAAGTATATTTACAGCGATAAAGGTGTATTTTTTACCCAGCCAGGAGGCAATGGGCACGGTGAGAGCGACACCAACCATGTTGGCAATCTCGCCTACACCTAAAAAAAGTCCCGAATAGAAGAGTATGTTGCCGAATGTGCCGAAATCGAGGTAGGCGTCAGCACCGATAACGTCGGCAAAGAAGTATGCTACCGTGGCGCCACGCACTGTGTTGAACAGGTTGAAGCATAGCGCGGCTCCGATGAGCAGCCACCAGGGCTTGTTGCTGAGCAGCGATTTGAAATCCTTGCTCACTGACACTGTCGACACTGTCTTGATGTGCTCGCGGGTCATGGCGAAGCAACACAGGAACAGTACAAGACAGGCTGCAGCGATAACACACATCGACAGTTGCCAGCTTGTAGCCGGAGAAACACCGAATTGAGCCTGGCTGAAGTTGCACAACGGCTCCCATGCGAAAAGAGCTATAAAAGAGCCTGCATAGGCAAAGAACATTCTGAACGACGAGTACACGGTCTTCTCCTTGGGGTTGTCGCTCACGACGCCGAGCATCGCTCCATAGGGCACATTGATGCCGGTATAGACTGTCATCATGAGAATGTATGTGACATAGGCCCACAGCATTTTGCCTGCATAGGAGGTATCGGGGGTAGTGAACAGCAGGATACCGCACACGGAGAATGGCACCGCTACCCACAGCAGGTAAGGACGGTATTTGCCCCAGCGTGAGTTGGTGCGGTCGGCCATAACGCCCATAATGGGGTCGGAAATCGCATCCCAGATTCGAGTTACGAGAACGAGCAGGGCGGCATCGGTGAGTTTGAGTCCGAAGATGTTGGAGTAAAAGAACGGGAGGTAGTAACTGAACACCTTCCAGAACATCGACGATGCCATGTCGCCGAATCCGTAGCCTATTTTCTCTTTTATATTAGTCATGGTTATTAGAGGTAGTTTCTATTTACTATTCGGATTAGAAGCTGCAATTACTCAGGTTGCTGTCGATGAGTTCATTGAGTGTTTTCACCGACTCGGCTGTCGTAAGCCCGTCCTGGGGGGTGTTGAGGCAGTAATCGACAAGGCGGTCGACGGTGGTCGTAGCCACGTGCATGCGGGTGTCGGAAGAGGCGTAATAGATGAACACTTTACCGTCCTCGTCGGCAATCCAACCGTTGGCAAACAGCACGTTCATCACGTCGCCGATATACTCGTCGCCTACGGGGGCCATGAAGTATCCGCCGGGCGAAGCTATCTTGCGCCAGGGCTCGTCGAGAGCAGTCATGTACATGTAGAGAACGTAGCGAAGGCCCGAAGCACAGTTGCGCACACCGTGGGCCAGGTGAAGCCATCCCTTGGGGGTCTTGATGGGGTGGGGACCCTCACCGTTCTTGACCTCCTTGATAGTGTGGTATATACGCTCGTCGATGATGATTTCAGGGCGAGTGATTTCGGCATTGGTGATGTCATCGATAAGAGTCCAGCCTATGCCGCCGCCGCTGCCGGTATCGATGAATGAGTCTTGCGGGCGGGTGTAAAGGGCATATTTACCGTCGACAAACTCGGGGTGAAGCACAACGTTACGCTGCTGGCTCTTGCATTTGAGGTCGGGGAGGCGTTCCCAGTCGATGAGGTCCTTGGTACGTGCGATACCGCAAGCTGCCGTGGCAGCCGACAGATCGCCGGGTCTTGACATATCGCGACGTTCAACGCAGAACAGGCCATAGATGTAGCCATCCTCGTGGGCAGTGAGACGCATGTCATAGACGTTGGTTCCTACATCCTCGGTGTCGGGCATGGTGACGGGGTGATCCCAGAACTTGAAGTTGTCGACACCGTTGGGGCTCTCGGCTACAGCGAAGAACGACTTGCGGTCGTTGCCTTCAACCCGGACCATAAGGATGTATTTGCCGTTCCATTTGATGGCGCCTGAGTTGAGCGTGGCGTTGATTCCGATGCGTTCCATCAGGAACGGGTTGGTCGTGGGGTTAAAGTCGTAACGCCAGAAAGGTGGAACCATTTCGGCCGTGATAATGGGGTTGGTATAACGGCAGTAAACTCCGTTGCCCTCGATGGGAGTGTTGGGGCGTGAGATAAGGTCATTATAACGAGACCATATCAGGTCTTTGCGTTCTTGAAAGTTCTTCATTGCTATGTAAGATGGTATTTATCAGGGTTATTTTTGTATTAAAGTGATCAAAGAGTCTTTGCTGAAAGCCTTGAACGAATCGGCCGACGGGTGCCCGGGGTAGGGCGCGTAGAAATGGCCGGGCTTGTCGTGTGCATTGCGCCAGACGACGACGTATGACACGGGGTTTGCCCTTAGGACTGGAAGGAGTACCTCGGTCCACCAGTTGTCGACCGGGATTGATTCGCATCCGGTCTCGGTGAATGCAGGTATCTTGTTGTGTGATTCGGCTACACGGCGCACGATCGACAGAGCGCGCGAAGCATCCTCGCGGTAATTGTCGGTACCGTCGGCTCCGCCGAAGTGATATACGTCGGCACCGACGATGTCGACATACTCGTCTCCGGGATAACGTTCCATATATTGGTCAATGTCGGCCACGCGGTCGGGCGAATAGGCATACAGGACGTTGTCGACACCGAGGCTATCGAGTTCGGAGCGGGTGATGTGCCACATTTTTTTGTAATCGTCAATGCTGCACAGCGGGGCGCCCCACCAGAACCATCCGCCGGTGTGCTCGTGCCACGGACGGAAAATCACGCCGATCTTATTGCCGTTCTCATCGGTGAGGGAATTGAAAAACTTGGCCAAAGCAGCCAGTTGTGCTTTGAACGCGTCGGTGCCGATCGAGTCGTTGACCATACGGCCTACGATGGTCGAGTCAGAGACGCTCCAGCTGTCGCCGCCGTCGATGGCATTGCGCAGGTGCCAGCTGAATGTGTTTATGCCTCCGCGTGCATCCTGGGCGATGACTTCGTTGCGTATGCGGTCAAAGGGCACTCCATCGAGATTGAGCGAGTCGCCTGTCTCGAGTCCTCCCAGGTCCCAGCTCATTACGGCGGGATAGCTGCCGCACACTTCCAGGACATCGGAGCGGCCCGAGTCGCCACACCAGCTGTGACCGTAAACCGGGTCATCGTGGTGTCCGAACATCACGGTGCCGCTTTTCTGAGCGGCGGCGAGACGTGCACGCAGAGTCTCGGTGGCCGAGTACTCTGCTGTGTCGCCTGCGGTGCTTTTGGCACCGCTGCCCGAGCAAGAAACCATGCTTGCAAAGGCTGATATAAATACTATTGGAATGTAAGGTTTCATTAGGAGTAGGTAAGTGGTAAGTATTACTTAACATTAAACGTTGTGGTTAACAATTTATTGTCCTCGCTCGAGGGGCCAACCATGACGATGAAGCGTCCGGGCTCGACAACAGGTTTCATGTCGATGTCGAGGAACGACAGTTTGTCGGGGGTGATGGTGAACTTCACGGTCTTCGTCTCGCCGGGTTCCAGCGCCACGCGGGTAAAGTCCTTGAGCTCTTTGACGGGGCGGGTTACCGAGCTGTACTCGTCGCGCAGATACATCTGCACGATTTCCTCGCCGGCACGGTCGCCGGTGTTGGTTATGTCGACCGATACGGTGAGCTCACCGTCGGGTGCGATCTCGGCACGGTCGGTCTTGAGGTTGGAATACTCGTAGGTGGTGTATGACAATCCGTGGCCGAAGGGGTAGAGCGGGCCGGGCTTCGTAACTACCACCGGGTGGAAGTACATCGAAGGCTTGTGGTTGTAGTACATCGGGGTCTGTCCTACCGAGCGGGGTATAGTCATTGACAGCTTGGCCGACGGATTGACCTTGCCGTAGAGAATCTCGGCAATGGCAGTGCCACCGGTCATGCCGGGCTCCCATGCCTCGATGATGGCGGGGAGATTTTCGGCTGCCCATTCCACGCCGAGCGGGCGACCGTTGATAAGAATCAGTATGGTGGGCTTGCCCGATGCTGCGACGCGCTCGATAAGCTCGTTCTGCAGTCCCACGAGGTCGATGTCGGAACGGTCGGTGTCCTCGCCACACGTGCGGTCGAGCCAACGGTAGCGCATCATGTATTCACCGGCCACGACGATGTTGAGGTCGGCCTCGGTGGCAGCCTTGGCTGCTGCATCGGCCTGTGCGGGGTCCATGTTGCGGGGATCCCAACCCTGGTCAACGAAGGTGATGTTGGCGTCGGGAGCGATTTCTCGCAGTCCCTCGAGGACGGTTGTCACGTTCTCGGGACGCTGTTGGGCGGTCCAGTCGCCCATTATGTTCTCGTCGTCGGCGTTGATGCCGGTGACAAGTATATTTTTATATTTGCCCGGCTCGAGTGGCAGCAGGCCATCGTTCTTGAGCAGGACTATTGATTTGCGGGCAGCCTCGAGTGCTGTCGCGCGGTGTTCGGGACACAGGCGCACCTGCATTGTGGTGGCCTCGTCGGCATAGGGATGCTCGAACAGTCCCAGGCGGAATTTGGCCTCGAGAATGCGGCGCACCGACTCGTCGATGCGGCTCTCGGGGATGCGGCCCTCGCGTACCAGTTCGCACACGGCAGGTGTCCAGTCGGGACCATGCATGTGCATGTCCATGCCGGCCATGATGCTGCGGTAGAAAGCCTCTTTGTTGTTCTCGGCCGCGAAGTGTATGTCGTGGATGTGCTCTATGTCGGCCCAGTCGCTGACGATAAAGCCGGGGAAATCCCACTCGCCACGCAACACGTCGGTCATGAGCCAGCGGTCACAGTGGGCGGGAATGCCGTTGACCTCGTTGTGGGAGGTCATGAGCGACCCGGCGCCGGCCTTCACCCCAGCCTCGAAGGGTGGGAAGAAGACCTCGCGCAGAGTGCGTTCAGAGATGTCGAGCGGAGCGCCGTTGGTGCCGTTGAGCGCCTGGCTGCCGCCGACAAAGTGTTTTATGCATGCCAGCACATCGTCGGTCGAGTCCATGTTGCCCTGGTAGCCCTTTACCGACTCGATACCCATGAGGGTAACGAGATACGGATCCTCGCCGAATGTCTCGCCGCAGCGGCCCCAGCGGGCGTCGCGTGCAACCTCGACATTGGGGTTGAACGTCCAGTGCATGTTCATGGCGCGCATTTCACGGGCCGTCTGGCGGGCGATGGTATAGGCCATCGCAGGGTCAAACGAGCATGCAAGTCCCAGATTGGTGGGGTAGACCGTGTTATCGGGGGCATTGCAGTTGCCGTGGATGGCGTCGATGCCGAATATCACAGGTATTCCCAGGCGGCTCTGCATGGCCTGACGCTGGAGGTGGTTGGCCTCCTCGATGGTGAGCACGTGCAGGAACGAGCCAATGAGTCCCTCGCGGGTGAGACGCTCCAGGTCCTCGGGAACATAGCCGGGATAGAAAGCGTTGGCCGTGTTGGTCTTTAGGTCATTCTCGGTGAGGGTAGCCATATTGGAGCGGAAATGTTCAACTCCGACACACTGGTTCATCTGTCCGACTTTCTCCTCGAGAGTCATTCTCGAGAGCAAGTCCTCGACACGGTCGGCCACCGGGGCCTGTGGATTCTGATAGGTCAACATGGATGTTGCGACAATGAGCGACAGCATTATTTATTACTTGAATGAGGGCAGACCGTCACGGTTGGTGACGTATGCGCTGTTAAGGACATTGGTTAATGACGAGATTGTGTTGCCGAAGCCGTCGGTATCGCTGTCCGATTTGTGCTGGTCGTAGGTGTACCAGATGTTGAACCAAGACCAGTTGGCACCGTCGGCCATACACTTGTCGGGATTCTGAACAAGACCTGTCTCAGAGATGGTGGCAAGTTTCTCACCCTTTCCGAGGTTGTAAAGAGCACGGTAGGCCTCGACCTGTGAATTGTCGTTATCGGCATAGATGTCGGTGCCGATGATGTCGACAACATCGTTGCCGGGGTAGTCGGCAGCCATCTCGGCCTCGTAGCCTTTCTTGTACTGTGCAGTCCAAACCCAGATGAGGTTGTTGCAGCCGTGAACGTTCACGAGCTGGTCATACATCAGGCGCCAAAGCTTTTTGGTGGCCTCGCCGCCTTTGTTGCCCCACCAGAACCAGGGGTTCTTGTACTCATAGTCGCCTGCAGCCTCGTGGAGAGGACGCCAAATCACAGGAATGTCTTTGTCCTGCAGCTGTTTGAGAACTTCGGCAACTTTAGCGATATCCTCGATAATGAAGTCGTGTTCCCATGTGCCTTCAACGACAGCATTCTCGATATTAAAATTGGTGGGACCGTCGACATCCTCGCCGGGAGTGCGGCAACCGTAGCGGTTGACATCCTTGTCTTTCCATGCCTGCTCGTCGGTGGGGACGCGCCAGTGCCACATGTAGCTCACGAGGCCTCCGGCGTTCCACTGGTCGGTGGCGGGAGTGATGTCGCTGTAGTTGATCCAGTTCTGTCCCGACTCGGGCAGGTGGATGAAGTCGTAGCCGGTGATGGCTACATCTTTCCGGGTAACCGATTTGATCCAGCCTGTGAAGTCATTGTTGTTGTTCACGTTGGCCATGCCACCCGAGAGGATGGTCTTGCCTGCGTTCTTGACAAGGAAGTCATATACCTTGACGGTAGTAGCGGTGGCGTTGGGATTGATCGGGCGGGCTATCTCCACATCAAACGTGGTTGTCGTGAAATTGATATTGACCTCGGGGGCGAAAGTCTTTGTTCCTACACCGGCTACAACGCGCGAGTCAACGAACAGATTATACTCGGTGAGGCCTTTCAGCTTAGGCAACATGATGATAAGTCGGTTGCCATCAACACGAATAGAGTCGAGTTTAGTATCCTTGTCGGCCTTGATCGAGAGGGTTTCGCCGTTGAGTGTCACGGGAACTACTGAATTGAACGATATAGGAGTCGAATAGGTGAGTTCAACAACAGTGTTCACGGGAGATTTTACATCTCCGTCATTTATCGATGACGATACAAACTCTACATCGGAGGGCTGTGAAAGTACCCAGTCAACCTCGTGGTCATCGTTACATGAAGTCCATGTAAAAGCAGTTGCCAGGAGTCCGATAGAAAGTATATTTTTGAATTTCAGTTTCATGTCAGTATTGGATTATTCGATTGTCACTTTGGTCAAGGTATAGTCGGCACCGGTAATTACGAGACCCGCGTTGGCGATAAGATCATCAAGGATGCCTTGTGTGAGCTCAAGTTCTACTACTCCGCTTACGGGCTTGCCCCACTGGTCGGGACAAGGAGCGGGTAACATACCCCAGCCGTCGCCGTGACGCAGAGCCACGCACCACCAGTCTTCGTTGGGATCTGCAACACCGGGAGTAACATAGAGTCTCAGCATTGATCCTGCTTTGACTGTGCTCCAGTCATAGCCGCCCCAGGCGAGATCCTGATTGCCGCCCCAGGCGCCGGATGCCCATGAATTCTCCCAGATGGTAGTTTCTGACGGGTTCTCATACACAATAGCAATCTTGCTTATGATAGCGACCTTACCGTTGATGACGATTGCAGTCTCGCTCCAGCCGTCGGCGGTGGTGAGAATGCGGTTGAGAGCATCGGCAGTGAGTTCATATTCAGCAGTCGTGGCGCCTGCGGGGATGTCGATGTAGGCGAAGTCGCCCCATTTGGCATCGTTGAGCTGTATCTGAGCGTCCTCGGCAGCCGTCAGGTAGAATACGAGTTTAGCACCTGCAGGTACACCCTGGAATGACTCTTTGTAGAGTCGAAGACCGCCTGAATCCCAGTTCTTGAGATCAAAGAGACCTTCATGGATTACCGATTCAACGTGTGTGGCGGGAATGACGTCGTAGACATACTCGATGTCACCGTTAGAAGAGATGAGCTTGATGACGGTGCCTGAACCACATGAAGAGGGAAGGTTGATAAAGAGCTTGCCGTTGTTGTTGATAAACTGCACGTCGGTTCCGTTGACCTGAACGCCCGTGAGCTTGTCGCCGTTGGAGATGGTGAATGCCATGATCTCACCGGCAGTGGGCTCCTCGGTATCCATCGAGACGATGAATGCACACTCGGGAGCATTGATGTTAACTTTCTCTACAACGTAGCTTTCGCCATTGGCCTTGGTGATAGTAAGGCTACCGGTCGATGCGAGCGCGGGTATCTTGACCGAAACCTCGGTGTCTGATACATGAGTCACGTTTATAACCTCTTCCACACCCTCGAATTTAACAGTCGAGGCAAGGTCCATGTTGCGGCCCACGATTGTGAGCATGCCGCCGGCCGATGCTGGATCGGGGTTGAAGCCGGTAGGAACAGGCATAGCCGATGCCAGATGGATTGTGACAGTCTTGCCGCTCTTGAGATTGAGAACAGCGTCGCCTGTGTGGGCATTGCCGTTGTAGGTGAACTTCAACTCACCGTTGCTTACCGATGAAGGCTCTACGGGAGACTCAACATTGGGAAGAGAGACTGATACTACCTGGTCAAGGTTTACACCGGTGATAGTGACTACATCGCCGTCACGCAGGTTTTCGCCCGGAGTGGCTACCAAGTCGGCAGGTTCGGCCATGCCGAGGTTCACGAGAGCTACTTTTACACCCGATGCAGTGACTGCACATACAGCACCGTCGGTGATATTGTCGGGAAGATTGAACTCTACGACGTCCTCACCGCCATCCTGTGCGGGAGTGAAGCTATATTCAATCTCGTTGCCTTCGGGCGATACGATGTTCTTGATGAGATCGAAATCGGTACCTTTGACGGTAACTTTCTGTCCGGGTTTGGCCGAGGCGATGGTTTCAACCGAAGCGGGCGTGGGAAGTACAACTTCAATCGCAATCTCCGATTTGATCATATTGGGCACCTCTTTAGCGTCGCTGAGGATTATCAGACCGCTTATGGCCTCCTGGGGTACGATTACCGAGATGCCTTTGCGGTCGTGGCTCAGGAAATCGTCAACATAAACATTGACGCTGTCCATACCCTCGGTGAAGGGGAAGCATACCTCATTGATGAGGTTGAGGTATTCGCCCTTGATGTCGATCTGCTGTCCGGGTTTCACGCGCAGGGGTGAGATCTCGTCGATGCTGATAGGCTCGAGGTAGGTAAGAATAGTCTTGGTCTCGATGGTTCCGCCGGCGTGGTGCAGAATAAGGTTGCCGGGCTCGGCGGTCTGGGGAACGGTGATACGAATTTCACCACTGTTGATAACCTCGATGTCGCTTACATCGCCGGCACCGGGGAGTGTTATCTTGGTAATCTGGTCCATGCCGCTGCCCAGGAAGCGCAGCTCGCCGCCACGAGCCACAGGGCTCGGGCCGAACGAGTTGAGGTTTACACCACCCACATACTGGTTGGTGTCGAAGTCGTCATTGTCGCACGATGTGAGCGCTGTAACCGTCAAGGCCATGCCCAGCATCACGGTGGCGTGTATAAAGAAACGTTTCATGATTGTCATTTTTAGCATTAACGGTTATTGTTAGTTCTTGACAGCGCGTATGTTGTCGATGCAGATGATAGGGCTGCAATCAACACCTTCAACACCGCCATTCCATACAAATATCTCGAAGTTGGCGAAGTCGCTGGGCGACGAGGGAGTTTTCTTGGCCTTGCCTCCTACCGAATTGTATATAAAGTCGGTGAGGGGTATGGTAACAGTGATCCATTCGTCGGCTGTGTCGAATGCCTTGGCGGGAGTCCAGGGGCGATACAGAGCACGTCCCCAGCTGTTGTCGGACTTACCGTTGTCATCCTGCAAATATTCCATATTGGATTCTTTTACAGTGTTGCCGAATACATCAGTACCGCCACCGCTGTAGGATGTTTTGTCTACGCCCGAGAATACAATCTGCATGGCACACTGCTGCCAAGGATTGGAGGCCGGGATACGCATCTCGAACTTCAGGCTCATGTTCTTGAAGTCAGAGAAATCAACGATGTCAAACAGTCGTTCACCGAGACGTTCGGGATAGGAGATAGGGGTGCTCCATTCGCCCGACCAGTGCTGGAAACAGTAGTGTTCGTCATCCCATGAATCCTTGTTCATGGTTGATTCCTCATTACTCAACTCGATATAAGTTCCTGTAATCGAATTATTATCATTTTTAAATTTAGGAGCCTTCCAGCCGCGTTTTTCAAGACCGAGACCGGTAGCGCCGTCACGTTCGAAGTCAAACATCATGCCGCGGGTATCGGCGTAGTTGAACGATGTTGTGCTTTCGCCATAGATAGTCTTGACCGAGATAGGACCCTCGACAGCACCGTCGGGAACCACGATTGTAATATTATCTTGGTCGAAGCTTACAATCTCAGCCTCTTCGCCCGAGCCCTCAAACACTACAGTGAGAGGTTGGTTGGGATCATCGGCGAAATAAGCGCCTGATAGAGTGGTGCGACTGCCGGGAGCGGCATACTCACATTTCATCGTATTGATGCGGGGAGCCGGTACGGTAATGGTGAACGGATACTCTACTTCGATTCCGGTTGAGGTGATGAAGCGGGCGGTATTGTTCACGGCCGTAGGAATGACGTTGGGGATATCAATGATAATGGTGTGTGATGTAACCATAGTGGGGTTGAGCAGGGCTTTCTGGTCGTTGAACCATACTTGCTGCACGTCGCCCAGATTGTCGCCAACGAAAGCGAGTTTGGCTCCGAGGTTTGCCGCAACGATGAGAGAGTCACCCTTGGCGGGGTCACAGTCGCGGGCATACTTGATGACCGGAGTGCTGCCTTTGTCCTTCTCGGCATCGGTCTCAGTACATGATGTCATAGCTGTGATTGCTACAACCGGTATTGCGAAATACTTTATATATTTTTTCATGACTTTTTACTGTAATCTAAGGTTAAATCATTCGCCATAGAAATCTACCGGGTCGCCTGCAAGGGCGGGAGAGCTGGTGCTTACGGCTGCAGGGATAGGAACGATGAAGGCCGACTCGTCGAGCATGATGGGGTCGTACATGCCATAGTCGGCAGTGCTCTGTACGATGTTGTAAGACGATGCTTCGTTTTCCTGGCTCTGGTCCATGCCATACACGGCAAGATACTGGGCACAACGGTTGTAGCCGGTACCGAAACCGTTATTGATATATTCAAGAGCGGCCTGTTTGCCCTCGCGGTAGCTGTAGCGCAGGAGGTCAAACCATGTGATCGACTCGAAAGCGAACTCGCGGCGACGCTCTTTGAGAATGTCAAGATAGGAAATTGAGTTCATCTCGCTCACACCGGCGCGCTTGCGTATGCCGTTGAAGCGTGTAAGGGCACGGCTGTCGCTTGTCGAGTTGGCTGTTCCCATGATTGCCTCGGCATAGGTGAGGTACATGTCGGCCAGACGTATGAGATAGATATTGTTGGCTGCATCCTGGTTGATACCTACGTTGCCGTCACAGTCGGCAGCCTTGCCGATGATGTATTTCTTGATATGGGCATTCATCTCGTTACGTTCCTCGGTTACGGTACCGTCGTCGGCGCGATTTACATATTTGTAGGTGTAACCGCCCTGGGCTTTGGCGAGGTTGGGATAGAAGTCACCATTGGTCATATAGGTCCACATGCGACGCTTGTCGGTGCTGTCGTAGCTTTTCTGAAGCGATATTGTGGGGCCTTTGCCGCCGCCCCATGTCTGGTCGGCGATGAGCGAGCTGCGGCTCCAAGCTGCGTTCTTGGGGTTACCAAATCCGTAGCCCTGTACACCACACTGAACGGCGAGAAGAGACTCGGGACCGTTGTTGCTTGCCACGTCAAAGAGAGTAGAGAAGTCGATATCCTCGATCCAGGGCAGTGATTCCATCACAGCCTCGGCATCGGTGGCAGCGCGAGCGTAGAGGTCGGCGCGGTCATAACCGTAGTCGCTGTGTGAAGCCATGGTCACGAGAAGCTTGGCACGGATGGCGCGGGCAGTGTTCTTGTTGGCGCGCCAGCTGTCGGGGTCGGTCTCGGGAAGGTGCTCGACGGCAAAGTCGGCATCCTCGAGAGCGAAGCGATAGATGCTCTTCTGTGTGTTGCGGGGAACATCAAGGTTACCCTCGGCGATATTCTTCGAGTTGTCGAAGATGATAGGAGCGTCGTGCCACAGCTCGGCGATCTGGTAGTAGCAGAATGCGCGGATGGCGCGGGCCTCGGCAACGGCGCGGTCGATATCCTGCTGGGTTACAGAACCGGTGCACTTTCCGGGCATGTCGTTGATAACCGAGTTGGCGAAAGCGATCACGTTGTAGATGCCTTTCCAACCCTCGTTGATATACTGGTTTACGGGAGTGTAGCTACCAAAGAACCACTGGCCCTCGGCGTCGTAGGTGTAGAACATGTCGCCTGCAAGCATGTCGGTCTTCCACTGGAAATTCATAGTGAAATTAGTCCATGTTTTGGCTGCATACAGTGTCATGGTGTTGAGGCGCAACTTCTCGGGACTATTGTAGAAAGTGTCCTGTACGAGCTTGTCGCTCGGGTCGACGGTGAGGAAGTCATTGCATGAGGCAAGGCTTACGGTCATCAGGGCAGCTATTGCGGTTTTGCTTATGATATTTTTCATGAAATGTATTTGCTAAGTGTTTAGAAAGAGAGGTTTAATCCGATTGTGTAAGTGCGCGGAGTGGGGTAACGACCGCGGTCGATATTCTGGAGCAGTGAGCTCTGGTTGTATGCACCGATTTCGGGGTCGTAGCCGCTGTATTTGGTAAATGTATAAACGTTCTGTACGTTGACATAAATCTTGGCCGACTGCAGGAAGGCTTTCTTGGCCCAGCGCTGGGGAAGATTGTATGAGAGCGAGATGTTCTGGATGCGCAGGTATGAACCATCTTCGATCCAACGGTCGCTCATGCGGTTGTTGCCGTTGCCGTCAAGGCTCGAGAAACGGGGGATACCGTTCTTGCCACCGCCTACAACCTGGAGGTTGGAGATGTCATTGCCGCCTGCGGGATCGATCTTGCCTATCTGCACGCGGTCAAGAACCGATGTAGCCTGGTTATCCCAGATTGAGGCGAGACCTTCGGTCTTGTAGCGGGCCCAGTTGAGCACGTCGCCGCCGATCTGGCCTGTGAGGCCTACATTGAGCTCCCATTCCTTATACTGGAATGTATTGGTGAAACCGAATGTAATGTCGGGGTTCGGGTCGCCGATTACCTGCTGGTCCTTGTCGTTGATGATACCGTCGCCGTTGAGGTCACGGAACTTGATGTCACCTACCCACGCGCCCGAAGTCTTGTCGATCTTGTTGGCGTAGGGTTTGTCGCCGCCGGTCTGGGTTGCAGAGCCTACGATGTCGGCCTCATTCATGAAGAAACCGTCGGTAACGTAGCCGTAGAACACGCCCATGGGCTGGCCTACCTTGAACATAGATACCGTCTGGAAGGGTGCATACCAGTCAACGTTGCCGTAAAGAACCTGAGAGTCATCGTTAAGAGCTACAACTTTGTTCTTGTTGTGTGAGAGTGTGAGCGACGAGCTCCAGTTGAAATCTTTGGTTATCACGGGACGGGCATTGATCTGCAGGTCGATACCTGTGTTCTGGGTCTTACCTATGTTGGAGTAGGGTGTCTGGATGGTACCCCAGTCGTTGGAGGCAATGTGTCCGGGGGTGAACACCTGCATGAGCAGGTCTTTGGTCTGCTTCTTGTAGACGTCGACAGTGATGTCGAGGCGGTTTTGCAGAACAGCGATGTCAAGACCGGCGTTGAACTGCTCCGACGATTCCCACTTAAGGTTGGGGTTGGCCAGGTTGTTGGGGAAGTATGCGGTACCGTTGGGGGTAAGCATCGTCTGCATGGCGGCACCGTAGCGGTAGGTGTCGATGTTTGAGTTACCTACGCGACCGTAGCCGAGACGCAGTTTAAGGTTGTTGAGCCAGTAGGCGTTCTCGAGGAATTTCTCCTGGTTGATACGCCATGCGAGAGCTACCGAGGGGAATGAGCCCCACTTGTTCTTGCTGCCGAATTTCGAAGAGCCGTCGCGACGTATGGTGGCGGTCAAGAGGTAACGGTTGTCGAACGAATAGTTGGCGCGGGCGAATACCGATGCTGTCGATGCTGCATCCTGCCATCCCGAGTTGCTTACAAACTCGCCGTCTTCACCTATTACAAAGATATCGTCGGTGGTAAAGTTCTTCTTGATGAGCGAGGTGCCGTTCCAGTTGGATTTCGAAGCCTCGAAACCTGCCATTACGGTTACATCGTGCTTGTCGTTAAAGTTCTGGTGATAGGTGATGTAGTCTTTCTGCATCCAGTAGAACGAGTGGTCCTCGCGCTGCATCATCTGATTGATATCGTTGCTTACGAGACCGAATTTGTAGCGGGGAACGTAAGCTTTGTTCTGGTTCTGAGAAGCGTCAAACGCATACTCGGCGCGGAAAGTGAAATATTTCAGGAAATCGGCGCTTACATAGAAGTTACCGGTTACGCGCTGGCGCAGGAGAGTGTTGTTCTTGTCGAGTGCAAGAGCTACGGGGTTCCAGGTCGACGATCCGTTTACAGTTGTAGGACCGGCCCAGTTGCCTTCGAAGTCGCGAACGGGAACCGAGGGTACCATTGTCATGGCCTGCATGATAACACCGTCGCTACCGTCGTTGAGGGTAATCTTCTCGTCGGTGCGGGTATATGCAAGCGAGCCTCCGAGTTTGAGCCAGCTGGTGAAGTTGCTGTCGATGTTGAAGCGGGTGTTGAAGCGGGTGAAGTCGGAGCCTATGATGATACCTTCCTGGTCCATCCAGCCGGCCGACACGGCGTAGGTGACTTTGTCGTTACCGCCGTTAAGACCCACCTGATGGTTCTGCATGAACGCGGTGCGGAAAATCTCGTCCTGCCAGTCGGTACCGCGGCCTAAGAGAGTCTCGTCGCGGTAGGCGGGGTCCATGTTGTTGTCACCGATGATGCCCTCGGCATAAAGCTGCTGCTGGTAGCGGGCATATTCGCGCAGGTCCATCATGTCGATGCGCTTGGCTGTCTGCTGCCATGCGATGTAGCCGTCGTAGGTTACATTATTGTGACCTGCCGAGCCGCGGCGGGTGGTTACCATAACGACACCGTTGGCGCCAGCTGCACCGTAGATGGCACAGGCCGATGCGTCCTTGAGCACGTCGATGCTTACGATATCGCTCGGTGCGATTGCTGCGAGGGGATTGACTTTGGTCTGTCCGTTTGAACCACCGGCCCAGTCAAAACCGCCTATGTCGCTGCCCGACATGTTCATGGGGATACCGTCGATGATGTAGAGAGGCTCATTGGAAGAGTTAAGTGAGCTCGCACCACGAATGCGGATTGATGTTGCACCGCCGGGTGCGCCCGAGTTCTGTGTAACCTGTACGCCGGCAACCTTGCCCTGGAGCATCTGGTCGGCGTTGGTAACGATGGTCTGACGCATCTGTTCTTCGCTCAGGCGGGCTACAGAACCGGTGATGTCACTTTTGCGTTGTGTGCCGTAACCTACTACGACTACTTCGTCAAGAACTTCCGATGAGGTCTTGAGTACCACGTCGAGAGTGGTGCGGCCTTTAAGTTCGATTTCTTGTGTAGTTGTACCTACGTAAGAGAAACGCAATGTAGCGTTGTTGGGGTCCGCAACTACGATAGAATAGTTGCCGTCAAAGTCGGTAGCTACGCCGCCGGCTTTGCCTACTTCAATTACTGTTACACCTACCAACGGGTCGCCGATATCGTCAGTGACGTTACCTGTAACCGTGGTCTGTGCTGACATGCTCATGGCAATGACTCCGAAGAATGCGGCCAAAAGCAATCTGACATACATGTTTTTACTTGTTTCCATGCACAGAGTGATTTAAGGAATATGATTGGTTAAATTGTTAATAATCTCTTGGAATGACACAATGATTGTATCATAGCGTCGGCAAAGTTCAGCATTTCAAACGAACTTTAGCGATACTATATTGCCTTATTATGCTACTATATTTTGGTAATGTGTTTTTTTAACGAATTAGCATATAGGTGTTTGCGTCTTTTCGTTAAATTATTGTGTATTTCTGTTACGAAGTGTTGTGGCGTAGGATTGTATTATTTTGATGGTGGTGGAATCGGCTGCGAATACCGAGTTGAGTCCCTGCGGTTCCTGGGCTGGGTCGCCTGTGTATGGATCCCATGGCTGCCAGTTGTCGTGGGCCGGAACGGCGAGGCCGCCCCATCCCCATATGTTGCATCCCTGGATCATGTCGGTGTCGCGAATGAGTGAGAATACGTGGCTGTAGAATCGGTCGCGGGCCTTGGTAGGCGAGCCGGGGGCATAGGCCATGTTGTCACGGGGGAATCCGAACTCTTCGAGTACGAGCGGTTTGCCGGCCGCGCGCATAAGCTCTGCGTGGCGTGAGATGTAGTCGTTGGTGAGCACGCAGGCTGTATCGACGTCGGCTATGAGTGTCTCGGGCGATACCCAGCTCCAGTTGTAGGGCCACAGGTGTATGATGCCGTAGTCGATATTGGGGTCGGTGTGTATTTCGTTCCAGAGGTCAATGTCGCCCTCGCAGCCGTTGAGGCCTTCGCTGCCGGTGCTTACCATGTGGTTGGGGTCGAGGCTCTTTATAAGCGAGGCCTGGTCTTTGATCCATGCCGCGAACGCTCGTTTTGTTGTCGAGTCGGGCGCGAAGGCGCGGGGCTCGTTGGCAATCTGCCATGACATGAGGGCGGGCGACTGGGTGTAGGGCTTGCCGGTGTAGCGGTTGGTGCGGGTGACGATGTTGCGCACATGGTCGGCAGCAAGGGCTTTGGCCGAGTCGTTGGTGACGAAACGCGCCACGTGGTTGATGTAGGCCTGGTAGCCGTCGATTGCGGGGTTGGGCGTGGGGCCCTCGCCGGCCCATTCGAGATACTGGCCGTAGCCGCCGCTCCACTCCCAGGCGTTGTTGAGGTAAAGCACGGCTTTCATGTTGCGCGATTCGAGTTGTGACATCAGATAGTCGAGACCGTCGAGGATGGTGTCGTTGTAGACGCCGGGAGCGGTCTGGAGCACGGGCATGATGTGTGAGGGGACATTCTCGTCGCCATCACCGCCTACGAGCACACGCAGGTTGTCGATGCCGAGCTCTTGAAGGAGGTCAAGCTCGCGGGCGAGGCGAGTGCGGTCGCCGCCGCGTCCCTCGCTCGCGAGTATTGCTCCATACCAGAAATTTGTACCTACATAATTATATATAGAGTCGCCGATATAAAAATTGCCATTTTTAGCGGTTACGAATGGCACTGTGTCGTCGACACTTTGTTGTTTTTTGTTATTGCAGGCGGCTGTGCCTAGCAATAGAGAGGCTGCCGCGAGTAATGATATTGCTTTCATGGATGTAGATTGAAGTTACGGCAGCAAAGGTATGCAATATTATCGTGACGTTGATAGTGCTATGTTGTCTTTATGTGATACTATTTTTACAATGTTGTTTTTTATTGTCGAACCGTCTCTTATTTTTTGTCGGTGCGGAAGGGTATGATAGGGAGGCCGAGGTGGTTGTGTATCTTGCCCACTGCAAAGTTCTTGAAATTGTAGCGCACGTCCTTGATCTGTTCCACTTCGGGGCAGGAGATGTCGATCGTGAGTTTGTCCCAGTTGCCCCAGGCGTTGGCGGGATGGAAGACTCCGTCATCGCCGGCCGCTTCAAAACCCTCGAGATTCTGGTAGGGGGTGAAGCCGCTGGGCATGTAGTGGAACGACAGTGAAGCCTTGTTGCCGTCGACGGTCATCGACTTGAAGCGGGGATAGTAGACCGGGAGGCCCTTGATGCCGTAGGTCTTGTTGCCGGCCATGAAGGCGAGGCGCTCGCCTATGGGGCGCTTGATGGGGGCGTGGATGTTGTGAGGCTGGTCGGGGTACACAAGGTCGCTGGTGCATACGATGCCGCTGTTCGGAATCATCTCGGCCGCGCGGTGCTGGCACTCGCGGAAAATAGCGGCCCAGTCGCCGTTGACGTCGCCGTACTCCCAGCCGGGAATCTCAACGAAGTAAAAAGGCAGTTCGCCCTGGCCCCATTTGTCGCGCCACTCGGTTACCATGTCAAGCTGGTGCTGCGGGTAGGTGTCGTGGCGGCCTACGTTTGACTCGCCCTGGTTCCAGAGGAAACCCTTGATGGTGTAGCCGATGAGCGGGTGCAGCATGGCGTTGTACATGACGTTGATGCGCTCATACTCGGTCATCGTGCTGTCGGCCGCCTCGCGGTCGATGTCCCACTCGGGATACTTCGAAAGCTGCTCGCGCGACTGCCATCCCTCGACCTTGCTGCCGCCGTAGGAGCAGGAGATGATACCCACGGGGACGTTGAGAAGCTCGGTGAGCGAGCGGGCGAAGAAGAATGCCAGCGCGCTGAACTCGGGTGCGTTCTCGGGATTGCTCTCGACCCAGGGGCTGCTTACACGCTCCTGCGGGGTATAGGATGCACTTTTGGGCACGGTGGCGAAGCGTATGCCGGGGTAGCTGCCCGAGTAGGCGATGGCTTCGGGCGCTTCGTCGACATGTTGCATGTTGAAGCCGCGCAGGGGCATCTCCATGTTGGACTGTCCCGAGCAGAACCATACCTCGCCCACGAGGACGTTGCCGAGAGTGATGTCGCTCCCGTCGCCCGAGATGTGAATCGACTGCGGGTCAAATGTCGCGGCGGGGGTGGGGAGCGAGAGGTCCCAGCGGCCGTTCTCAGCTGTCGTCGCGGTAACCTTTTTCTTGGGGACCCAGGAGGCGCTCACGGTCACTTTGCTGCCGGGAGTAGCCCATCCCCACAGGCGGGCATCGGCATTCTGCTGCACGACCATATTGTTGCCAACGATATCGGGGAGCTCGATTGCAGCCTTGGCTGCAGGGGAGAATGCGATAGCTGCAACGGCGGCAGCTATGATGTGATTGTATAGTCTCATTATATAATAACTTTGGTTTTAATGTAATTTTCGCGGAATTCCATGGGGCTGCAACCTTTTTTCTTGCGGAATAGCCTGTTGAAGTTGGAGATATTGTTGAAACCACACTGGTAGCATATCTCAGAACTGGTCATGGTCGTGTCGACGAGGCTGCGTATGGCGTGGCCTATACGTATATCAATAATGTAGTCGGACAGCGTGCTGCCGGTGCGCGACTTGAAAAAACGGCTGAACGACGACGGTGTCATGTTGACAAGCGCCGCCAGCTCTTCAAGCCTGATGGTCTCGGCATAGTTCTTGTTGATGTAATCCTTGATTTTTTTGATGCGTCGCGAGTTGCTCGTGTCGGCCACGTTGGCAAAAGCGGTGGTCGACAGCGGGTGCCAGTCGTCGGTCAGCGACATGAGGTACATTATCTCGAGAAGTTTGAGAAAACGCATGAAACCCGGCTGGGGCGAAACGAGCTCATCAAGCTTCGGCAGCAGGCTCTTGATGAATTCCTGGCCGAAAGCGATGCCGTTTTGAGCCCTTATGAATAAATCGCGGAGCGATGTGAGCTGATTCTTGTTGAGAAACTCACCCTCGGCCGATGTCCTGGCCCATTGTATCGTTATCTCGCGCAGGTCGCCCTGCTGTGTGATGCCGTTCTGTTCCCACGTGTGCTCCACGTTGGGGCCTATCATGACAAGATCATAGTAATCGAGCGTTTCGATCGAGTCGCCTACGATGCGCTGGCAACCCTTGCAGTTGCTCACAAAATTGATTTCAATTTCGCCATGCTTGTGAATGGGGTAATCGAAACATGGTTTGTATCGGTCGACGAGGTAAAAGCAGTCGTGTTCCGATAGCGGAGTAATCTCGGTAATGATTTTTGTCATGGTTTGGTTAAGGCTTTAGAACAAATGCAAAAATAGTCATAAAAATTGAATATGCAACCATCGGGTACGATACTATTTTGACATAATTGACCGTTATAGTGTCATAGTATTATTTATTGGATTTTTTCTTATTATTTTTGTAGGCAAATCACTAATACCATTATATCATGCAAATACAAAAACAGTTCGGTACGGCTATCGCCTCGTTGCTCGCATGCGGGTTCATAGCCGGCGCTGAAATCATCAACATCAACACACCACACACCACTATGTTGCTCGATGCCACAGCCGGGCAACCGCTCAAATTTATCTACTATGGAGACGCATTGAACGCGGCCGATATAGATAATGTGGCCGCCTCGACCAAGCAGTGGCACGATGCCTACCCCGTGTATGGCATGAGTGCGATGCGCGAGACCGCGATGAGTGTAAGCCACCCCGACGGCAACATGACGCTCGACATGGCCGTGACCTCGACCGATGAGACCACGCGTGAAGACGGGTCGAAACTCACCACCGTGACCATGACCGACCGTCACTATCCATTCGATATCAAGCTCAATTATCTTACCTACCCCGACAATGATGTCATCGAGACCTGGGCCGAGGCTGTCAACCGCGATAAGAAAACGGTTTTGCTGCGCGAGTTTTCATCGGGCTATCTGCCCCTGCGCCGTGGCAACGTCTACCTCACATCGTTCACCGGATCGTGGGCCAACGAGGCCAATGTGGTCGAGGAGCAGCTCACTCCCGGCATGAAGACCATCAAGAATAAGGATGGCCTGCGCAACTCTCATACCGCTCACGGCGAGGTAATGTTCTCGCTCGACGGCATGCCCGCCGAGAACGAGGGCCGCACTATAGGCGCCGCACTCTGCTATGGCGGCAACTATGAACTCACCATCGATACCGACGACTCTGACTGGCACCATTTCTTTGCCGGCATCAATGAGGACAATTCAAGCTATATGCTCGGTAAGGGCGAGAGCTTTGTTACACCTCCCCTGGCCCTCACCTACAGCCGTGAAGGAAAGAGCGGAGTGAGCCGTAACATGCACCGCTGGGGCCGCGACCACAAGATAGCCCACGGCAATGACCTGCGCAAGATTCTGCTCAACAGCTGGGAAGGTGTATATTTTGACATCAACGAGGAGGGTATGGCACAGATGATGGCCGACATCGCCGGCATGGGCGGAGAGCTTTTCGTCATGGACGACGGATGGTTTGGCGACAAATATCCCCGCAACAATGACAGCTCGTCGCTTGGCGACTGGGTAGTGGATACCCGCAAGCTCCCCAACGGTATCAACGGTCTCCTTGACGAGGCCGACAAGAACGGCATTCGTTTCGGTATCTGGATCGAGCCCGAGATGGCCAACACCACATCCGAGCTCTACGAGAAGCACCCTGAGTATATTATCAAGCCCTCCAACCGCGAGCCCGTGCTCGGCCGTGGCGGCACACAGGTAGTTCTCGACCTCGCCAATCCCGCAGTACAGGACCTGGTGTTTACCGTCGTAGACACACTGCTCACCAAGTATCCCCGCATAGATTATATAAAGTGGGATGCCAATGCGCCCATCATGAACCATGGCTCGCAGTATCTCACTGCCGACAAGCAGAGCCATCTTATGATTGACTTTCACCGTGGATTTGCCAAGACTCTCGACCGCATTCGCGCTAAATATCCCGATGTCACCATCCAGGCCTGTGCCAGTGGTGGCGGTCGTGCCAATTACGGCATTCTTCCCTGGTTTGACGAGATATGGGTGAGCGACAACACCGACGCCTTGCAGCGCGTGTACATGCAGTGGGGCACAAGCCACTTCTTCCCGGCTGTCGTGATGGCGTCGCACATCAGTGCAGCACCCAACCACCAGACATTCCGCCGCATTCCCATCAAGTACCGTATCGATGTAGCGATGAGCGGACGCCTCGGCATGGAGATTCAGCCCAAAAACATGACCGAAGAAGAGATCGCGCTGTGCCGCAACGCTATCGAAGAGTATAAGACAATACGCCCCGTAGTACAGCAAGGCGACATTTACCGCCTCCTTTCACCCTATGATAAAAAAGGTGTGGCATCGATGATGTATGTTACCCCCGACAAGAATCAGGCCGTATTCTACTGGTGGAAGACCGAGACATTTGTCAACCAGCACCTCCCGCGCATTACTATGTCAGGTCTCGACCCCGACAAGATGTACACTGTTAAGGAACTTAACCGTATCGACAACAAGCCGTTGCCTTTCGAGGGCAAGAGCTTCTCGGGCCGCTACCTCATGTCAAACGGTCTTGAGATACCCTACACCCACGATGTCGATTACCATAAACTCAACGACTGGGCATCGCGCGTGCTGACATTGACAGCCGAGCAGTAAATATACTGATACATAGCATAAAAAGAATCCATCAGCGGAAGTAACGAACCGCCGATGGATTTTTTTAGTTAAAATACCTATAGATTTTCACATGTATTGCGTCTATAAATATAGGACTGGTTCAACGTACCAAGCCGGACCCTCTAAAACATAAGTTAATAAGATTAGGTAATTAGATAAGGGTAAATTAAACTTTGGTAAGTTCATCGTCCGGGCTGCGAGGTCCGGGCGATGATTTTTTTAACGTAAATTTTTGGGGCATTAATTCTTTTATGGATAAATTTGCACTGCAGAATTTCTACCGACCCTTTATTACCGTGAAAAATTGCTTGCAACGGCGATATGGAAGCTAATATCATATATCGTATAGCCAAGGGCGAAGAGCCGGCATTTGATGCGTTTATGGATTATTATTCATCAACGCTATACCGCTATGCGTTCGGCATTCTGGGTGTTAAGGAGAGCGCCGAGGAGGTTGTGAGCGATGTTTTCTTCGAGATATGGAAAAATAGGTCGCGAATTCTGGAAATCGAATCGATGGGAGCGTACCTGCGTACGATAACATACCAAAAATCCATATCTTATCTGCGCCACGAGCGAACTATGCCCGCATGTGTATCACTTGATGATATTGAGAATTTTACAGTCTCGCCGGTCTCGGCTCCTGATGCCGAGTATATCTCGCGGGAGGAAATCGAGGCTCTGAACCGTGCGATCGAGGAGTTGCCTCCCAAGTGCCGGCATGTGTTCTTTCTCGCCAAGATCGACCGCGTGCCGTATAAGGAAATTGCCAAGTTGCTCGATATCTCGGTGGCTACAATCAACTATCACGTATCATACGCCAAGGATTCCCTACGCAAGCGTCTCGGTTCTCGCTTTACCACGATTGCATTGCTATTTTGGAGTCTTGATATTTTTTAACAAAAAAATTGCGAATCAACCTATATATTTTTTTTATCACCGCGTCATAAATATTAGAAACGGCACAGTAAAATGATGAATGATCAATCAAAAATTAACCGGTCAGAGATGACAACTGACGACAATGATCGTCTGGAGTCTCTGTTGAACGCTTGCCATCCCGACGCGTTTGACAATACGCGTATCAAGAATCTTGTTCACGCCAAGATAATCAGCGACAAGATAGCACGACGCAGTCATCGTCGTAAATTGATTCTGGGATGGTGTTCGGCAGCTGCCGGTGTGGCGCTTATTGCCGGATTGGCCACGCATTTTATTGTCCCCTCGGGTATCGATTTGTCCAATGCTACTGTAGCCGAGGTCACCGACGCGGGTTATAAAGAGCTCTTGGTAGCTCCCGGCAAGAGAGCCGAAATCACGCTGAGCGACGGTACACGTCTTGTTGCCAACGCTCACACGCGTGTCCTGTATCCCGAACGGTTCGGTGACAGCGAACGCCGCATTTTTGCCGACGGCGAGGTTTTCCTTGAAGTTGCAAAGGATGCCGACCATCCTTTTGTCGTCGAGTCCAACGGTTTTGACGTCAAAGTTCTTGGAACGGTATTTAACATCTGCAATACCAGCGACAGCACTGCCAGCGTGGTTCTTGTAGAGGGTTCGGTCGAAGTGTCGACCGATTGCGACAACCGGGTAAAACTGCGTCCCAACGACATGGTCGATCTTGTAAACGGCGAGGTCGCCTCACTAAGGCAGGTTGATACTGAAGATTACACTATGTGGGTCGATGGCTTGCTCTCGCTTCACGGCGAGCCTCTGTCTCAACTCGTAGAGCGACTGAGCGAGCATTACGGGTTCACCATCGATTGCGAGACCTCGCTTGGCGATGTTCGCGTCTATGGAAAGCTCGACTTGCAGGATAGCATCGATCAGGTGCTTGCGGCAATCAGGGAAATTGTGCCGATGGAAATTGAAAGAGAAGGCAGCCTTATTACCATGAAAGCCAGGCCATGAAATAACTGTTCCGGTTAATTCCATTCTCTTGCTTTTATTAGATTAAGGATAACACCTGTGTTATCCCGACGGCTACCTCTATGCTTGAAAATTATATACCTTAAATATAACCTATAGTGATGAAAAAAACTCAAATACAACTTGTTATCGCGACAGTACTCATGCTTATAGCCGGTATTGCCGGAGTTGAAGCCAAGGAGCGTACGGTAACTGTGACATTCGACGGTGATTCTACAACTGTGTTGCGAAATCCGCTGCAGGGCTGGGTGATGTACCTTGGACGCACCTGGGACGAAAATTTCTGGACCGAGAAAGGTTATGACAACATGACTGCCGCCGGCGAGAATGGAACGGTAAAGGTTTCGGACTATGCCTCGTGTGCCTATATCCGCACAAGCTGGAAGTCGTTTGAACCGGAGGAAGGCAAGTATGCGTGGAACGACCCCGATTCGCGTCTCATGAAGCTCATCAAGAGCGTGAATGACCGTGGATTGCGCATCGCGTTCCGCATCGTTATTGATGGCCGCGACCAGGGACAGAATACACCTCAGTATGTGTTCGACGCCGGTGCCGAAGGATATTATGACCCTAAAGATCCCGGTAAGAACCGTTCTCCTTACCCCGATGATCCTGTTTTTCAGGAAAAATATGCTAAGTTTTTCAAGGCTTTTGCCGAGTATTTCGATGACCCCGACAAAGTTGAGTTTATCGATGCCTATTCACTCGGCAAGTGGGGTGAGTCACACTCAATGATTTATAAGGACAACAATAATAAGGAAGCCGTATTCGAGTGGGTCATTGACCTTGCTACCCAGAGTTTCAAGCGTGTCCCCATGATTATACATTATCACCGTATGCTCGGCGACCCCGATGATGACGGGTGGGGTAGTGTACCCGCCGAGGCCGAGGCCATGATTGAGAAAGCAATAGGCCTGGGATTCTCCCTACGTCACGACGCCTTCGGCATGCACGGCTATTATCAGGACTGGGAAAAAGATATGGCCAGCAAATGGAATTTCAAGCGCCCTATAATCATGGAGGGTGGTTGGATAACAGGAGCTCACCACCGTTACTGGCGCGACCCCTCGGGACTTTATCGCGAGGGACATGCCGAGGATGTGCGCAAAGGCGAGTTTGATGCATCGGCTGAGGCCCGCGTCAATATGATGGATTTCCGCATCAACGACGAGACACGTTCATGGTTCGAAGATGCCTTCCCGCTCGTGAAGCGTTTCATTGCCGAGGGTGGCTATCGCCTGTACCCCGACAAGGTTTCGGTTCCCACATTCCCCGGCGGCTCGGACAATATTACTATAACCCACCGCTGGAACAACCTGGGCTGGGGCTACTGCCCGACCAACATCCCGCAGTGGAATCAGAAATACAAGGTGGCATTCGCTCTCCTCGACAAGGCTACCAAGCAGCCTGTCAAGGTATATGTCGATAACGAGCCCTGTCTCAACGAGTGGATCAAGGGACGCCCCTCGACCTACGAGACCCGCTTCAACATGGGCGGTGTGACTGCCGGCGAGTACATCTGGGCCGTTGGTCTGGTCGATACTACGCGCAATAACGAGATTGGATTACAGATTTCGGCCAAGGGTGATATCACTCCCGAGGGCTGGCTGCAACTCACCCCCGTCAACGTAAAATGAAAAAACTGAATAAATATATTCTCACCGGTTTCCTGACGCTTGCGGCCAAGCCGTGGGCGTCGGGCACCGACGTGTGGGTCGAGGCCGAGTCGTTTGCCGATAAAGGCGGATGGGTTCTTGACCAGCAGTTTATGGACCTCATGGGGTCCCCCTATATCATGGCTCATGGAATGGGTAAGCCTGTCGACGATGCCGTGACCGAGGTTGAGGTTCCCGAGGCGGGCAACTACACCGTCTATGTGCGCACGTTCAACTGGACTTCGCCCTGGACCGATGCCGATGGTCCCGGAAAATTCAAAGTCAAGGTTGCCGGCAAGACTCTGTCAGGTACAGTAGGCTGCACAGGCGATAAATGGCAGTGGCAGCGCGCCGGTCAAGTTCGCCTTAAAGCCGGAAAACATAAACTTGCGCTCCACGATCTCACCGGCTTCAACGGCCGCTGTGATGCCATTGTGCTTACCACCAACCCCGATATCGTCCTGCCCGACAGTGGCGACGAGCTGTTGTCGCTGCGCCGTTCATCGCTGGGCCTCGACACTGCTAAGGTTCAGCAGGGCGAGTACGACCTCGTGGTGGTTGGCGGTGGTATTGCCGGCATGTGTGCGGCCGTGAGTGCAGCTCGCGGCGGTATGAATGTTGCGCTTGTCAACGACCGTCCGGTACTGGGCGGAAACAATAGCTCGGAGGTGCGTGTGCATCTGGGCGGACATGTCGAGATAGGTCCCAACAAGGGCCTTGGCCGCATGATAAGAGAGTTTGGACATTCCCGTTCGGGCAATGCCAAGCCGGCCTATTTCTACGAGGATGCAAAAAAAGACTCTTTCATCCTTGCCGAGCCCGGAGTGACGCTTTTCCCCTGTTTCCGCGCCATGAGCGTTACCACCGATGGAAACCGCATCAAAACGGTGACTATCCAGAATATTGAGAATAACAGCGAGGTAGTGCTCAGCGCTCCGTTGTTCAGCGACTGTACCGGCGACGGCACCATAGGTTATCTTGCCGGCGCCGACTATACGATGGGTCGCGAATCGCGAAGCGAGTTCAACGAGCCGCTGGCTCCCGAGGTTGCCGACTCGCTCACGATGGGAGCCTCGGTACAGTGGTACACCCGCGAGGAGCCCAAAGCGACACGTTTCCCCGAGTTCAGCTACGGAGTCGAGTTCAACAAAGACAACTGCGAGCGCGTCACGATGGGTGAGTGGAAATGGGAAACCGGTATGAACCGCGACCAGGTTACCGAGGCCGAGACCGTTCGCGATTACGGCCTGATGGTGATTTTCTCCAACTGGAGCTATCTCAAGAATCATCTTGAGGATAATGCACGGTTCCGTAACCGTTCGCTCGACTGGGTAGCTTACATAGCCGGTAAGCGCGAATCGCGCCGACTCCTGGGCGACTATATCCTCAAACAGGATGATGTCGACAAGAATGTATTTCACGAGGACGCCTCGTTTACCGCCACATGGAGTCTTGACCTGCATTTCCCCGACCCAGAGAACAGCAAGAAGTTCCCCGGCAGTGAGTTCAAGGCGGCTACCAAGCATGTATTCATACATCCCTATGCCGTGCCTTACCGTTGCCTCTATTCCCGCAATATCGAGAACCTGTTCATGGCCGGACGCAATATAAGTGTGACACATGTAGCCCTTGGTACCGTGCGTGTAATGCGCACCACCGGCATGATGGGTGAGGTTGTAGGAATGGCTGCATCGCTGTGTAAAAAGCATGATGCGTCGCCCCGCGAGGTATATCGCAGTCATCTGCCCGAGCTCGTAGCCATGATGAAAGCAGGTGCAGGACGTCCCGGCGACGAACTGCCCGACAACCAGAATTTCAATCTTGCCAACGAGCTCCTTGAGACTCCCCGTATGCTTAAAGACGATAAATAATAAGTAAAATATTCGTAAAACTGTATAGATGAAACTGCGCACATCGATACTTTCACTTTCCCTTGCCGTGGCATTCGCTGCCTCGGCGGGGGATTGTTATTCCATACTCTCGGGCGATACCCTGAAAATGGGTAATAATCTTATCGAGAGGGTATATTTATGGAACAACGGCCATCTTATCACGTGTCGTGTCACCGATAAAACTTCCGGCAAAACTCTGGTTTCGGCTGCCAAAAATCCCGATTTTACAGTCAACCGCGCCATGCCGTCGGATGGCAGTCTGTCGGTCAAGGAGTTGAAAAATGACGGCATCCGCCCCGACCGTCTCGTGGCCACGGTAAGCTACCGTCTCGGCGACCTCGAGGTTGAACGTAGCTACAGGCTGTATGACGGAGTGCCGGCAATCGCTGTCGACACACGTTTGCGCGGCACGCTCAGTGGAGTAGCTGCCGACAAGGAGGTGAGCGCCGCCGACCGCAGCAATATCGAGCATGCCGAGGATATGAAGGTAAAACCTGTCACGGCTGTTCTCGACCGCCTCTCACTGCCCGGCCAGCACTGGCACGGCAGCGCCGTCGAGTTCCGCGATATCACCGACTGGAACAATAACCTCGTCGACCGTCGCGATTTCATCTCTTACCGCAAAACCAACTATCGTGGCAACATCCTCACTGTGACCGACGGTGAAAACGGCGGCGGTTTCATTTTTCTCAAGGAAGCTCCCTGCTCGGGTGTTCAGTTGGCTTATAAGAATGCCGATTTTATAAGCGATTTCGGCAATTTCATGGTTACAGGCCTTGGCGTCGATGAAAAAAACGTTACGTCCGATAAGTGGACAAGCACCTACGGAACGGTACTTTGCACTTTCGGCGGCGACGAGTTGTCGGCATTACAGGCCCTGCGTTCCTATCAGAAACAGTGTCGTGTCCTCGATCCGGATCGCGACGAGATGGTGATGATGAATACCTGGGGCGACCGTTCACAGGATGCCAAGGTCAACGAGGCGTTCTGTCTCGCCGAGCTCGACCGTGCTGCTGCACTCGGCATCACGCTGTTTCAGATAGATGATGGCTGGCAAGCCGGCAAAAGCCCGAACTCGGCAGTTGCAAACGGTTCGTTTAAAGATATTTATGCCAATGCGTCCTACTGGACCCCCGATCCCGTGAAGTATCCGCGTGGCCTCGTCCCAATTGTAGAGCGTGGCAAGGAGCTCGGTATCGAGATAGGTCTATGGTTCAATCCGAGCGTTCAGAACGATTTTGACGACTGGGAGAAAGATGCTGCCACAATCGTAGGTCTATGGCGCGACTATGGAATAAGAATGTTCAAGATCGATGGCCTCACCGTTTCATCAAAGCTTGGCGAGGAGAATCTGCGCCGTCTCTTTGACCACGTACTCGAGCAGACGGGCAACCGTGTCATGTTCAATCTCGATGCTACCGCAAGCCGTCGAGGCGGTTACCATTTCTTTAACGAGTACGGAAATATTTTCCTTGAAAACCGTTACACCGACTGGGGCAATTACTATCCCTACTGGACACTGCGCAACCTGTGGATGCTGTCGCGTTACGTGCCGGCCGAGAAGCTCCAGATCGAGTTCCTGAACAAATGGCGTAATGCCGATAAGTATAAAAACGATCGTTTCGCTCCGGCCAATTACGATTTCGGTTATCTCTTCTCAATCACTATGGCCGGCCAGCCTCTTGCATGGATGGAAGCATCCAATCTGCCCGACGAGGCATTCGATATTAAACCCCTTGTCGAAGCCTATAAGCGCGTGAGTCATGATTTCCACAGTGGCACTATACTGCCTGTGGGCGACGAGCCTTCGGGCCGTTCGTGGACCGGTTTCCAGTCTCTAACCTCCGGCAATGAGGGGTATCTTCTCCTGTACCGCGAGGATAACGATAAACCGGGTGCAATGATTCCTACTTGGCTTCCCGAGGGTAAGAAAGTATCACTCGTTCCGGTTCTCGGAAACGGTAAAAAGTATAAGGCGAAAGTAGGCGCCGACGGAACGGTGCCTGTTACAATCGACCGTCCCAACGACTTTGTAATGTACAAATATTCGATTAATTGATTATATAGTTTATGAGAGTCAGTCTGTTTATCACATTATTGGTGTCATCGCTCCTTGCTATGGCACAGCCGCCCGAGAGGCTGTATCACCTGGCGGTTTATCCCCACAGCGGTGAGTGGAACTACGAGCCGGGACAAAAAGTTAAATTTGATGTGCTGTTCACTCGCTGTGAAGTTCCTGCCGGCGATATGACAGTGAAGTATGAAATCAGCGAGGATATGATGTCGCCGTTCAAGACCGGAACACTCAATCTTAAAAACGGCCGTGGAACGATCGAGGCTGGCACGATGAAGACGCCGGGATTCATGCGTTGCAAAATTTCGCTCAAGCAGGATGGTCGTGAGTACACGAGCTATGGCACGGTAGGTTTCTCGCCCGAGAAGCTCCGGCCCGTTACCACGCAGCCTGCCGATTTTCATGAATTCTGGGAAAAGGCCATTGCCGATGCCCGCACGTGGAATCTCGAGCCCATGATGACCCTCGTTCCCGAGAAGTGTACCCCCAAGGTCAATGTATATCACGTTTCGTGGGCCAACAACGGTTGGGAATCGCGTATGTACGGAACGTTGACGGTACCCGTGGCTCCCGGCAAATATCCTGCCATTCTCAAGCTTCCCGGAGCCGGAGTGAGAGGATATAACGGCGATATAGGCCACACTGAGAAAGGCGTGATGATACTCGAGGTAGGCATTCATGGAATACCTGTCAATCTGCCCTCCGAGGTCTATACCCGTCTCTACAATGGTGCGCTGAAAGGTTACCACTCGTTTAATCTCGACGATCGCGACCGTTTTTACTACAAGCGTGTCATTACCGGTTGTGTACGTGCCATTGACTTTATCGAGCAGTTGCCCGAGTTCAACGGTTGTCTTGCCACGTTTGGTGGAAGCCAGGGTGGGGGACTCTCAATTATCGTTGCGGGAATCGACAAGCGTGTCGATGCCCTCGTTTCATACTATCCGGCCATGAGTGATATGGCAGGCTACACTGCCGGTAGGGCCGGAGGCTGGCCCCATACTCTCAAGGACAAGAAGTTTCATACCCCCGACGTAGTGAATACATTGTCTTACTACGATGTATCGAGTTTTGCCCGCGAGGTGTCGGTTCCCGGTTTTTACACATTCGGCTACAACGATATGGTGTGCCCGCCCACTACAACCTACTCGGTCTACAACGTCATCGATGCTCCTAAAAACTTGAAGGTGGCCGAGACCACAGCCCAATATGCTTATGCCGAACAGAACTGGGATGCATGGAACTGGGTTATCGATTTCCTTAAGAAGTGCTCAAAATAACCATTTCACATAACCATGAAACGTATCATATTATTGTTCTTTGTTTTTGCCGTTGTGGGTTCTCTGCATTCATCGGCTCTTGTCAATGTTTACGGGCGTGACTATAAGTTGCTCAATGGACGTTGGGATGCGATAGTCGACCTTTATGACCAGGGTGAACGAATGAAAATATTTGAGAACCGTGCCCCCGAAGGCAATACCGATTTTTATGAGTATTCATTTGACGGCGGTTTGCGCCTCGAAGTACCCGGTGACTGGAATTCACAGTCGCCCGAACTCAAGTATTATGAAGGTACAGTGTGGTATGGCCGTCATTTCGATGCCGATCCCACACCGGGCGAGCGCGAATTTCTGTATTTTGGTGCCGTAAGCTACCGTTGTAATGTGTATCTGAACGGTAAACTCATAGGCTCGCACGAGGGTGGTTTTACCCCCTTTGAAATAGACGTTACCGATTATTTGAAAAAGGGTGACAACTTCCTTGCCGTCGAGGTCAACAACCGACGTACGGTCGACGCCATTCCCGCGCTTGCCTTCGACTGGTGGAACTATGGCGGTATCACCCGCGATGTCATGCTTGTCACTGTCCCCGACAACCATATCGCCGACTATTTCATACAACTCGACAAGTCGGCGGCCGATAAAATTAATGTCGATGTAAAGATGTCGCAGCCTGTGGCCGGTGTTAAGGTCTCGGTTGAAATTCCCGGTCTTAAGAAGAAATTTGAGGCTGTGACCGACAATCTTGGTCGTGTCTCAGGCACGATCAAGTCGAAAGACCTCAAGCGTTGGGCTCCTGATGCTCCTGTATTATATGATGTTACGGTAAAAGGTGGCGACGATACCGTCGAGGAGCGCATAGGTTTCAGAAATATAGAGGTTGACGGTACCAAGATTCTCATCAATGGCGAGCCTCAGTTCATGCGCTGTGTGTCTTTCCACGAGGAGATTCCGCAGCGCATGGGTCGCGCGTTCTCGCGTGCCGATGCCACTATGCTGCTTAATGAGGCAAAAGATCTTGGCGTCAACATGATACGCCTCGCTCATTATCCTCAGAACGAGTACACCGTGCGCATGGCCGAGGAAATGGGTATCGTACTGTGGCAGGAAATTCCCATCTGGCAGGGTATCGATTTTACCGACGACAATACTCGTGCCAAAGCTCAGAATATGCTTGCCGAGATGATAAATCGTGATAAGAATCGATGCGCTGTAGGATTCTGGGGCGTTGCCAATGAAACCAAACCCTCCGAGGCTCGTAACGATTTTCTCAAGTCTCTGCTCGAGACGGGCAAGTCTATCGACACCACCCGCCTGTATGTTGCAGCATTCGACCTTGTCGAGTTTGACAAAGACCGCCGGGTGTTTACGATGAACGACTCGTTTACCGATAACCTTGATGTCGTTGCGGTAAACAAGTATATGGGCTGGTATCATCCCTGGCCGCTGTCTCCCGCCGAGTCTGTCTGGGATGTCAACCCCGACAAACCTCTCATCATCTCTGAGTTTGGAGGTGAGGCTCTTTACGGTCAGTCGGGCAGCCGCGACGTTGTAAGCTCATGGAGCGAGGACTCCCAGGCACGCCTGTATGAAGACAATTTGCGCATGATGGAGAATATACCCAATCTCGCCGGTGTCTCTCCTTGGATTCTGTTTGATTTCCGCTCGCCATTCCGTTTTCATCCTACCAATCAGGAGGGATGGAACCGAAAGGGCCTTGTGTCGGATCGCGGACAACGCAAAAAAGCATGGTATATAATGCGCGATTTTTATCAGAAAAAGCGTAACAATCAATAAAAAACATCAATTTAACTGATTATGAAACGTCTAATTATTATATTCTCAATCCTGCTATTGGCAGGTGCCGGTTTATCGGCCCGTACTCTACGTATTCTTGCAATTGGCAACAGTTTCTCACGCGATGCCGTGGAGCAGAATCTCCATGAACTTGCTGCCGCCGATGGTGATACTGCCATCGTGGGCAATCTTTTCATAGGCGGTTGTTCGCTTGAGCGTCATGTGAAAAATATCCATAACGATAAGCATGATTATGTTTATCGTAAAATCGGAGCCGACGGTTCAAGAACTGAAAATAAGAAAGCTTCGATACTCGATGCTCTCAAAGACGAGAACTGGGATTATATCTCGGTACAGCAGGCGAGCCCCTTCTCGGGAAAATATGACACCTATACCGATTACCTGCCCGAGCTGCTGTCGTATGTTAAAAAGAACGGCCCTAAAAAAGCCAAGCCCGTTTTACACCAGACATGGGCATACCAGAACGGCGCTCCCAACACCGGGTTCAAATACTACGACCGTGACCAGATGAAGATGTATCGCGCCATTGTTGACGCCAACAACCGTGCGGCTCGTCTTGGCAAGATAAAGACAATCGTCCCCGCCGGTACAGCCATACAGAATGCTCGTACGTCATTTGTCGGCGACAACATGAATCGCGACGGCTATCATCTTGAAAACGGCCTTGGCCGATTCACCGCCGCCTGTGCATGGTATGAAAAACTTTTTGATCGCGATGTTACCAAAAATTCTTATATGCCGCAGGGCATGAACCCCGACTTGGCTCTTGTGGCTCGCGAGGCAGCTCATGCCGCCGTAGCACGCCCCGATGATGTTACCGATATGAGCTCGATCACCCCCGCTACCGTACTCTACAAGGACAGCCGTGTTCCCGTCGAAATTCGTGTCGAGGATCTACTTTCACGCATGAACACTCAGGAGAAGGTATTGCAGCTTAACCAGTACACTCTGGGTCGTAACAATAATGAAAATAATGTAGGCGAAGAGGTCAAGAACATTCCGGCCGAGATTGGCTCGTTGATATATTTCGACACCAATCCGGCTTTACGTAACGCTATGCAGCGTCGAGCCATGGAGAATTCTCGACTTGGTATTCCTATTGTATTTGGATATGATGCCATTCATGGTTTCCGCACCGTGTATCCTATTTCTCTTGCACAGGCCTGTTCGTGGAATCCACAGCTGGTGCGTGAGGCTTGCGCGGTATCGGCGCTTGAATCGCGTCTATCGGGTGTCGACTGGACTTTCTCTCCTATGATCGATGTAGCACGTGACCCGCGTTGGGGACGTGTGGCCGAAGGATACGGTGAGGACCCCTATGCCAATGGCGTTTTCGGTGCAGCCTCGGTGAAAGGTTATCAAGGCAAGAACCTTGCCGATAGCACCAGCGTAGCCGCTTGTCTCAAACACTACGTTGCCTATGGCGCGTCGGAAGCCGGTCGCGACTATGTTTACACCGAGGTTTCTCCTCAGACTCTCTGGGACACCTACCTTCTTCCCTACGAGATGTGTGTCAAGGCCGGTGCACAGACTCTGATGAGCTCTTTTAACGACATAAGCGGAACACCGGGCTCGGCCAACCACTACACTATGACCGAGATTCTTAAAGACCGTTGGCACCACGACGGTTTCATCGTGAGCGACTGGGGTGCTATCGAGCAGCTCAAGAATCAGGGGCATGTAGCCAATAAAAAGGAGGCTGCCGAGCGTGCGTTTAACGCCGGACTGGAAATGGACATGATGAGCCATGCCTACGATCGCCATCTCGCCGATCTCGTGGCCGAGGGAAAGGTGTCGCAGGAGCAACTTGACGAAGCGGTTAGACGAGTTCTCCGTGTCAAGATGCGTCTCGGTCTCTTTGAGAATCCTTATACGCCCGATGTACCCGACCGTTTCTTACGCCCTGCTTCGCTCGAGACTGCCGGTGCTTTGGCCGCCGAGTCGATGGTTCTTCTGAAAAATGATTCGACTCTCACATTGCCCCTTCGTGATGTACAGAAAATTGCAGTAATAGGCCCCATGGCCAAGAACGAGTGGGACATGCTCGGTTCATGGTGTGGTCACGGCAATCCCAAGGATGTCGTTACCTGGTATGAAGGTATCGTCAACGAGTTTGGCAATCGAGCCGAGATTCGCTACGCCGAGGGATCAAAGCGTAATGGCAATGATATCTCGGGTTTCAAACAGGCAGTCGATACTGCCGCCTGGGCCGATGTCGTGATTCTGTGTCTTGGCGAGAACATGAGATGGAGTGGCGAGAATGCTTCCCGTTCATCAATAGCGCTCCCCGAGATTCAGGAACAGCTGGCCATGGAAATAGCCAAGACCGGTAAACCCGTTGTGCTCGTGCTCAGTAACGGTCGTCCCCTTGAACTCAATAGGCTTGAACCCGTTTCTAATGCAATTCTTGAAGCCTGGCAGCCCGGCATTAACGGAGGCGATGCTATGGCCGGTATTCTGTCGGGACGTATTAACCCGTCGGGAAAACTTGCTATAACATTCCCTTATTCGACCGGTCAGATACCTATATACTATAACCGTCGCCAGAGTGGCCGTCATCATCAGGGCTTCTATCAGGATATTACAAGCGAGCCGTTATATCCGTTCGGTCACGGCCTCAGCTATACCACCTATAGCTATGGCGATCTCACAGCCTCGAAGACCGATTTTAAGCGAGGTGATAAGATCAAAGTCACCGTTCCTGTCACCAATACCGGCAATGTGGCCGGCGACGAGGCGGTTCTATGGTTTATCCAGGATCCGTATTGCTCAATTACCCGTCCTGTGAAAGAATTGAAATATTTTGAGAAAAAGCATATCGAGCCGGGCGAGACCGTGTCTTATACGTTCACGATCGACCCGATGCGTGACTTTGCTTTTGTCGACGGCAACGGACGTAAATTTCTTGAGCCGGGCGAATATCGTGTAAATGTTAATGGTAAATCAATCACTCTAAATTGTGTAGAATGAAATCACTAAGAATATCAGTACTGGCGGCAGCCTGTTTCATGATTACTGCGTCGGCCGCAGCCGTCACTATTACTAAGGAGCACAAAGAACGTGCCCGCCAGCTTGTTGAAAAAATGACTATAGATGAAAAAATCGATTATCTCTCAGGCGAGACTTCGTTTTCTCTAAGGCCGGTCGAGAGACTCGGAATTCCCCGCATACGTCTTGCCGACGGCCCGCAGGGCATACGCAATCACGCGCCTCACAGCACATTATACCCCAGCGGTATAATGCTCGCTGCGACGTGGAACCGCGATATGGCGTCGCGTTACGGCAAATCGCTCGGCGACGACGCTCGTGCTCGTGGCGTAGGCATTCTGCTTGGCCCGGGTGTCAATATGTACCGTTCGCCGCTATGTGGCCGTAACTTTGAGTACATGGGCGAGGACCCGTATCTCGCCTCTGAGATGGCTGTAAATTATATCAATGGTGTTCAGTCACAGGGCGTTATCGCTACGGTTAAACATTTTGCAGGCAACAATCAGGAGTGGAGCCGTCACCACGCGAGCAGCGATATCGACGAGCGCACGTTGAACGAGATTTATTTCCCTACATTCCGCAAGGCTGTTCAGAAAGCCGGTGTTGGTGCCGTGATGGATAGCTATAACCTGCTCAACGGCGTTCATGCCACCGAGAACCGTTGGCTTAATATCGACATGTTGCGTGATGCCTGGGGCTTCGACGGAATCCTCATGAGCGACTGGACATCGGTATATTCAACAGTCAATGCTGCCAATAACGGTCTTGACCTCGAAATGCCCAAAGGTGTTTATTTCACCAAGCCGTTGTTGAAAGAGGCTATTGCAACCGGTCGTGTCACCGAAGCTACTATCGACAGCAAGGTGGAACATCTCCTGTCGACATTTATTGCTTTCGGATTGCTTGACCGCGAGCAGGCCGATGAGTCGATATCGCTCGATTATGAGCCATCGCGCAATACAGCCCTCGAGGTAGCACGCCAGGGTGTGGTAATGCTTAAAAACGACAATGTAATGCTGCCTCTCAAGGGTCGCACGGTTATACTTGGCCCCAACTCCAATAATATTCCTACCGGTGGTGGAAGCGGATTTGTTTCACCGTTTTCTGTAACCACTGTATCGCAGGGATTGAAAGATTTGAACAAGAAGACCGTCGTTTTATCGGATGAAAAATTGTATAATAATGTTTCCAACTGGATATTTACCGATTCAACCTGTACTACCGGTGGATTCACAGGCCGTTACTATAAAAATGTGAAACGTGAGGGCGAGCCTGCCGTAGTGCGCAATGATTCGATAATACATTTCATGTGGAAAAGCGGGGCTCCGTTTGATGATTTCCCTGTCGATTATTTCTCGGCCGAGTGGAACGGTTTCCTTTGCCCCGATAAAGATGCACAGTTAAAAATACGCCTTAGCGGTGATGATGGCTATCGCATCAGCATCAACGGTAAAGTTTTGACCGGCGATTGGGGCGGTCACTCCATGTCGACCCGCGAAGTCGAGTACAATGTTGAAAAGGGTAAGCCTTACGATATTCATGTAGAGTATTTTGACAATACTTCCGATGCCGGCATAGTATGCTCTATCTTGGCACTTGACGATGAACTCCTTGAAAAAGAACTTCGTCGTGCCGACAACGTGGTATATTGTACAGGTTTTAACAGTAATATTGAAGGTGAGGGCTTTGACCGCAGCTTCAGTCTTCCCGGCTATCAGTCGAGCTTCATCAATCACCTTGCCGGTCTCAACCCCAATCTTACCGTGGTTGTAAATGCCGGTGGCGGTATCGATTTCACTGGCTGGATGGATTCGGCCCGCGCTATATTGATGGCATGGTATCCCGGACAGGAGGGTGGTAAAGCTATCGCCGAGATTCTCACCGGCAAGCTGTCGCCCTGTGGTAAACTGCCTATATCGATTGAGCGTAACTTAGAGGATAACCCTTGTGCGGCCAATTATCACAAGAATGCCGAGCCCAAGCAGCGTGAGTGTGCTCATGTCGACTATCGCGAGGGTGTGTTTACCGGTTATCGCGGCTATGATCGCAGCGGAGTAAAACCGCTGTTCCCCTTTGGCTATGGCATGAGCTACTCGACGTTTGATTTCAGTAATCTCAAAGTCAAAGCGCTTGGCGGCAACAAGGTCGAGGTGTCGTTTGATATACGTAACACAGGCAAGGTTGAAGCCGCTGAGGTCGCTCAGATATACGTAGGCGACAACGAGAGCAGCGTTGCTCGTCCGGCGAAAGAATTAAAGGGATTTGAGAAGGTTAATCTCAAACCCGGCGAAAGCCGTCACGTAGTTGTGACTCTCGATGATGAAGCCTTTGCGTTTTTTGACCTGAACTCGAAACGCTTCATTGTAGAACCCGGCGAATATACTATCTTTGTAGGTAATTCATCGGATAACTTATTATTGAAAGAGACAATTTCGTTATGAAAAAACTGATCCTTTACGGCCTGTTGGCTCTTGTCGTTTCGCCTTGTGCACTTTCACAGCGCCGGGAGACTTTGTTAAAGCAAGATTGGAAATTCTCGCAGGCCGACGATTCGGCAGCGGTGAAAACCGATTATGACGACAGTCGCTGGCAGGATGTCACTGTGCCTCACGACTGGGCGATAACAGGACCGTTTGACCGCAAGCATGACTTGCAGACGGTTGCCGTGACCCAGGATGGCGAGACGAAGGCCACACTGAAAACAGGCCGTTCGGGCGGTTTGCCATACATGGGAACCGGCTGGTACCGAACTTCGTTCAAGGCCACGCCGGGACGTATGGTCTCTCTACTTTTTGACGGCGCCATGAGTGAGGCCCGTGTGTGGGTCAACGGAAAAGAGGTGGGCGAGTGGCCCTATGGCTACAATTCCTTCCACTTTGATGTAACACCATATCTCAATGCCGATACTTGTGAGAACCTGCTGGTAGTAAGGCTGGAAAACAAGCCTTTCTCGTCGAGATGGTATCCCGGTGCCGGACTTTACCGCAATGTCCATGTCATCGAAACCGATTCGATCCATGTGGCGGTGTGGGGAACACATATTACTACGCCCCACGTAGCCAAAGACTTTGCTGCGGTAAAACTGCTCACAAAGATTGAGAACAGTGCCGACCGTGATGTGTGTGTGAAAACCGACATCCTTTCTCCCGACGGCGAGGTCGTAGCAACAAAAACCACTACCGGCCGCATCAATCATGGGCTGCCCGTTGAGCAGAACTTTGAGATAGCCAATCCCCGGCTTTGGTCGCCCGAATCTCCGGAGCTGTATGTTGCCCGTACCACCGTGAGCGATGACCGGGGCGAGGTTGTAGACAGCTATGACACCCGCTTCGGCGTACGCTCGATAGAAGTAATCCCAGAGCGAGGATTTTTTCTAAATGGCGAGCCCCGTAAGTTTCAGGGCGTGTGCAATCATCATGACCTCGGTCCCCTTGGGTCGGCTATCAATAAGTCGGCGTTAAGCCATCAGTTGAAATTGCTCAAGGACATGGGTTGTGACGCAATACGCACCTCCCACAACATGCCTGCTCCTGAACTCGTAGAGCTGTGCGACGAAATGGGCTTCATGATGATGGTCGAGCCGTTCGACGAGTGGGAGATTGCCAAGTGTCAGAATGGATATCATCGTTTCTTCGACGACTGGGCCGAGGCCGATATGGTTAATATGCTGCATAATTACAGGAACAATCCTTCGGTTGTCATGTGGTCAATTGGCAACGAGGTCCCGACGCAGTGTAGCGACGAGGGATACAAAGTGGCAAAATTCCTACAGGATATCTGCCACCGCGAGGATCCCACCCGTCCCGTGACCTGTGGCATGGACCAGGTGACGTGTGTGCTCGAAAATGGATTCGCATCGATGATTGATGTGCCCGGACTCAACTATCGCACACATCGTTATGTCGAAGCATACGAGAATCTGCCCCAAGGTGTTGTCCTTGGCTCCGAGACGGCATCGACGGTAAGTTCGCGAGGTGTCTACAAGTTCCCTGTGGTTGTCTCGTCGACAGCCATGTATCCCGACCACCAGTCGAGTGGTTATGATACTGAAAGCTGCACGTGGTCAAATATCCCCGATGTTGATTTCGCGCTTGCCGAGGACTATCCCTGGACAATGGGACAGTTCGTCTGGACCGGATTCGATTATCTTGGAGAGCCTTCTCCCTATAATACCGATGCGTGGCCCAGCCACAGTTCGCTGTTTGGAATCATCGACCTTGCTTCCATTCCCAAGGACCGTTACTATCTTTATCGCAGTCACTGGAATCGCAACGATACCACACTGCATATAGTACCTCACTGGACATGGCCCGGGCGCGAAGGCCAGGTTACCCCCGTCATGGTCTATTCCTCATTCCCCGAGGCTGAGCTTTTCATTAATGGAAAGAGCCAGGGCCGCCAGAAACTTTTTAGTGCAGCTGAGGCAGCTTCGTCGGCCGACTCGCTCGCTTTGTTGCGCCGCTATCGCCTTATGTGGATGGACGCCGTCTACGAGCCGGGTGAAATCAAGGTAGTGGCATACGATGCCGACGGAAAGCCCGCTGTCGAGCGTACTGTGAAAACGGCCGGTAAGCCCTATGCTTTGAAACTGGAACCGTCGGTTGAATCGCTCAATCCCGACGGTGAGGATCTGTGCTACGTCACAGTCTCGGTAGTCGACCGTAACGGCAATGTCTGTCCTGCCGATGACAGGCTTGTCAAATTCAAAGTCGACGGAGCTGCCCGTTATCGTGCGGCAGCCAACGGCGATGCTACATCGCTCGACCTTTTTCACTTGCCGCAGATGCACCTGTTCAACGGCCGGTGCACAGCCATCATCCAGAGCGCTGACACCCCCGGTACAGCCACGCTTACAGCAACAGCCCCCGGTCTGAAGCCGGCCCGCCTCACCCTCCCCATACGTTAACCCACCCTCCCCAATAAAAAATGGAGTGCAGATGTTGATTCACCTGCACTCCATTTTTGCGTTATATGGTACAAATAAGGAATTCCTTTGCAATTGATAAATATTATATGTGCGAACCGGTTTCGCCGATGTCATTCTTATCTCGGCAGAATCTCCGAAGCCCAATTGGGGAGCTCTTCGACATAGCGTTTCGCAAGCTCGCCGTCGCTTAATCGGAACAAAAGTTGGGCTTCAGCATCCTCGATTGAATTGTCATAGACATATATCCTGTCAACGTATGGAGCCAAGGCTATACAGTTTGCTATGGACTTGTCGTAGCGGGATATAATTTTTGGTATAGGTACATCGTGACCTCCATTCAGCACTCGATTTGCCACACGTTTTGCATTAATTGTAGGAGATTCAGTGGATACGAAGAACAAGCGGATGAAGAATCCGGCTTGCTTCGCTCTACCGAATCCTCTAACCACTCATGATGAAGAATCTTGGAGGTGACGGAAGTCTTGCCCGATCCATTCGGTCCGGCAATAACAATCATGACTGGACGATGTTCACTTGCCATTATTGCGAAGATTGTTTAGGGTTTCTGCAACTCTTGCGCGAGCATCATGCGAGGCAGCCTCAATCCCGGCAGCTACGCGCTCTGCAGCCCGGCGTGTGCTTTCGCGGGCATCCTCGGCAACTTCGCGCATAATCTGAGCCATTCGCTCGTCGCCAGGCTCTTCCATCGACGTAAGTCGATAACTATTCATCTCTGTTTCCGACATAATATAATCTTTTCTTATTACCGCCAAATTTATGAAAAAAATCTGACTTAGCCACACTTTTTGCAAAACTCCATTATACATCGTTATAGGCAGGGTTCTCCTAAAGAGTAATACACTAAAGTGTAACCAATAATCTCTGATAAAAACAATGGAGTGCAGATGTTGATTCACCTGCACTCCATTTTTATCTGAGGTTGTTTATGTTATTTTACTTCCTCGAAGTCTACGTCCTGGGGACCGTCGTTGTGGTGGTCGTTGGCTCCGGGCTGAGGACCTGCCTGCTGGCCGGCGTTGGCCTGAGCTTGTGCCTGGGCGTTGAGGATGTCTTGCTGTGCGGCACCGAAGGTTGTCTCGATTTCCTTGATGGCAGCGTCGATACCGTCGATATCCTGTGCCTTGTGAGCGTCTTTCAGCTTAGCTACGGCAGCCTCGATTGCACTCTTCTTGTCGGCAGGAATCTTGTCGCCGAGTTCACCGAGCTGTTTCTCGGTCTGGAAGATGATTGCGTCGGCCTGGTTGAGTTTGTCGACACGCTCTTTCTCCTTGGCGTCGGCAGCGGCGTTGGCCGATGCTTCGTCCTTCATGCGTTTGATTTCTTCCTCGGTGAGGCCGCTTGATGCCTCGATACGGATTGACTGCTCCTTGCCGGTGGCTTTATCCTTAGCCGATACGTTAAGGATACCGTTGGCATCGATCTCGAATGTTACTTCGATCTGAGGTATGCCGCGGGGTGCGGGAGCGATACCGTCGAGGTGGAACTTACCAAGAGTCTTGTCGTCCTTGGCCATGGGGCGCTCGCCCTGGAGAACGTGAATCTCAACCGAAGGCTGGTTGTCGGCTGCGGTAGAGAAAGTCTCGCTTTTACGGATAGGAATTGTCGAGTTGGCTTCGATAAGTTTTGTCATTACGCCGCCGAGAGTCTCGATACCTACCGACAGGGGAACTACGTCAAGAAGAACCACATCCTTGAAGTTTGAGTTACCGCTGAGTGATGCACCCTGGATGGCTGCGCCTACGGCAACTACCTCGTCGGGGTTAACACCCTTAGAGGGAGCCTTGCCGAAGAATTTCTCAACGATAGCCTGTACGGCGGGAATACGGGTCGAACCACCTACAAGAATAACCTCGTCGATGTCGCTTGCTTTAAGACCGGCGTCTTTAAGAGCCTGCTCACAGGGAACGACGGTTGCCTGGATGAGCTTGTCGGCAAGCTGCTCGAATTTAGCACGTGTAAGAGTCTTTACAAGGTGCTGAGGTATGCCGTCGACGGGCATGATGTAAGGAAGGTTGATCTCGGTCGAGGTTGTGCTCGAAAGTTCGATCTTGGCTTTCTCGGCAGCCTCTTTAAGGCGCTGCAGGGCCATGGGATCTTTACGCAGGTCGATAGTGTGCTCGGCCTGGAACTCGTCGGCAAGCCAGTTGATGATCACCTGGTCGAAGTCGTCACCGCCAAGGTGGGTATCACCGTTGGTCGACAGCACTTCAAATACGCCACCGCCCAGCTCGAGGATAGAGATATCGAATGTACCGCCGCCAAGGTCGAATACTGCAATCTTCATATCCTTGTCTTTACGGTCGATACCGTAGGCAAGAGCGGCTGCGGTAGGCTCGTTGACGATACGCTTTACAGTAAGACCAGCAATCTCGCCGGCCTCTTTGGTTGCCTGACGCTGAGAGTCGTTAAAGTAGGCGGGGACGGTGATGACGGCCTCGGTTACGGGCTGTCCGAGATAGTCCTCGGCGGTCTTCTTCATCTTCTGAAGAATCATGGCCGAAATCTCCTGAGGAGTGTATTCACGGCCGTCGATGTCAACGCGCGGGGTGTTGTTGGCACCACACACTACTTTATAAGGTACGCGCTCAACTTCTTTGGATACCTGGCTGCAGGTCTCGCCCATGAAACGCTTGATTGAATATATTGTGCGTTTGGGGTTGGTGATAGCCTGACGTTTTGCGGGATCGCCTACTTTGCGCTCGCCACTGTCAACAAATGCTACTACCGAGGGGGTTGTATTGCGGCCCTCGCTGTTAGGTATAACAACAGGATCATTACCTTCAACTACTGCTACGCAGGAGTTTGTAGTTCCAAGGTCAATACCAATAATCTTTCCCATAATAAATATGTTTTATATGTTTAACTTTTTTGATTTGTTTCTTTTCTCATTGTACGAAGCACCTTACGCGGGGTTTTACTACATGCTTAAAACAAATAATATGCCAAAAAAGTTGTGCGACATATAGTGTGACATAATGGCAGACGAGGACACGACAAGAAGGCACTCCCGTGGGGCAAACTATCGACTTATCTCCTGGTCACCACCGATGGCAGGAAAGCATCGGGAATGTGTTCGAGCGAGTAATTGTGTTGGTCGCCCACGATGGTTATAATGTCATATTGTACCTCGTAGGGCAGGTCGCGAGCAAGTATGTAATTGTTGGCCGACCGCACCATGTGATTTTTCTTGCGGGTATCGACCGCTTCGAGCGGGTCATATTCCTCGCTCGAGCGTGTCTTTACCTCTATGAATATCATGCGGTTGCCTTTGGTCGCTATGATGTCGATTTCGTAATGGCCCGAGTGCCAGTTGGTCTCGACGATAGCATACCCTATGGTTATAAGGTAGTCGACGGCGATCTGTTCGCCCCATTTTCCCAAAGTATTGTGACGTGCCATAAACCTATCGTATCAATACTCGTCCCACGACTTAATCTCAATATCGTCGACGCTGAGAGTGGTGAATGCCCTTACGAACGCCGATGCAAGACGGCCGTTGGTAATAAGCGGTACGTTCAGGTCGATGGCAGCGCGGCGTATCTTGTAGCCGTTGCTCAGCTCGGTCGACGTGAGATTTTTGGGAATATTAACTACCAGATCGATCTGGTGCTCATGCAGCAGGTCGATAGCCTGGGGATGGCGGTCGGGCTGGCTGGGCCAGTAGACCTGTATCGACGGAATGCCGTTATCGCTCAGATACTGATGTGTGCCACCGGTAGCGTATATTATGAAGCCGTTGTTGTGCAGACGGTGTGCCGCATCGAGCAGGTCGGCTTTCTGTTTGGCCGTACCGGTGCTGAGCAATACCGAGCGCTTGGGAATCTGATAGCCTACCGACAGCATCGATTTCAGTATAGCCTCGCTCGTATCGTCGCCAATACATCCTACCTCGCCGGTCGATGACATGTCGACACCCAGCACGGGGTCGGCACCCTGGAGGCGTGAGAAACTGAATTGTGACGCCTTTATACCGACATATTCAAGATCGAACGCGCTCTTGGCAGGGCGTTCTACCGGTATTCCCAGCATTATTTTCGTCGCCAGGTCGATAAAATTGATTTTAAGCACCTTTGATACAAACGGGAAGCTTCGCGACGCGCGCAGGTTGCACTCTATAACTTTGATATCGTTGTCTTTGGCAAGATACTGGATATTGAACGGGCCCGAGATGTGGAGCGCTTCGGCAATCTTCGACGACACTTTCTTTATACGGCGCATCGTCTCGACATAAAGTTTTTGAGGCGGGAATTGTATAGTGGCGTCGCCCGAGTGTACGCCGGCAAACTCAATGTGCTCGCTGATGGCATAGGCCTTGATCACGCCGTCCTGTGCCACGGCATCCATCTCGATTTCCTTGGCAAACTGGATGAACTCGGTAACTACGACGGGGTGCTGTTTCGACACGTTGGCAGCAAGCTTGAGGAATCGTTCAAGCTCCTCCTTGTTCGAGCACACATTCATAGCGGCTCCCGACAGCACGTAGCTCGGGCGCACCAGTACCGGGAATCCTACCTCGTCGATAAAACGGTATATGTCGTCCATGTCGGTGAGCTCGCGCCAGCGGGGCTGGTCGATGCCGAGCTCGTCGAGCATCGCCGAGAACTTGTGACGATCCTCGGCGTTATCAATCCACCGGGCCTGTGTGCCCAGTATGTTGATGCCCTGTTCGTCAAGGCGTGTGGCGAGGTTGTTGGGTATCTGACCGCCCACCGACAGTATGGTGCCGTGGGGTTGCTCGAGGTCCATGATGTCCATGACACGCTCAAATGTGAGCTCGTCGAAGTACAGGCGGTCACACATATCATAGTCGGTCGACACCGTCTCGGGATTATAGTTTATCATAACCGAGCGCCAACCTTCTTTTTTTACAGTCATGAGAGCATTGACCGAGCACCAGTCAAATTCAACCGAGCTACCTATGCGGTAGGCACCCGAACCGAGCACCACTATCGACCGGTGGTCGTGCATGTAGGTGACATCATTCTCCGAGCCGTTATAGGTGAGATACAGATAGTTGGTCATTGCAGGATATTCGGCTGCGAGAGTGTCGATCTGTTTTACCACAGGCACTATGCCAAGCTCCTTTCGGCGGGCTCTCACCTTGAGGTTGCATGCCTCGGCATCGGTCATATCCTGTTTAAGAACTGCGCGAGCTATCTGGAAATCGCTGAATCCCTGCTGCTTTGCGAGCCGGAGCAGGTCGGGGTTGATTGTGTCGATTGAGCTGTATTCGGCCAGGCTGTCGCGGGTGTTGATTATATTATGGAGCTTGTAGAGGAACCACTTGTCAATCTTGGTGAGATCGTGGATGCGATCGACGGTGTAGCCGGCCTGCATCGCTTGTGATATGACAAATATACGCTTGTCGGTAGGGTCCTTGAGCGCATGGTCCATGTCGCTTACGTTCAGCTCTTTGTTGCCTACAAATCCATGCATTCCTTGTCCTATCATGCGCAGGCCTTTCTGGATTACCTCCTCAAATGTACGGCCTATAGCCATCACCTCGCCAACCGATTTCATCGACGAGCCTATCTCGCGACGCACACCGTGGAATTTACCGAGGTCCCAGCGGGGTATCTTGCAAACGATGTAGTCGAGCGCCGGCTCAAAGAATGCCGATGTCTCTTTTGTTACTGAGTTTTTGAGATCAAACAGCCCATAACCCAGACCCAGCTTAGCCGCAACGAATGCCAGCGGATAGCCTGTGGCCTTTGATGCGAGGGCCGATGAACGGCTCAGTCGAGCATTAACCTCGATTACGCGATAGTCCATCGATGTGGGGTCGAAGGCATACTGCACGTTACACTCGCCCACGATACCTACGTGGCGTATTATTTTGATTGCCAGCTTACGAAGGTAGTGATAATCTTCGTTCGACAGTGTCTGTGACGGAGCCACAACGATGCTCTCTCCGGTATGGATGCCGAGCGGGTCGAAGTTCTCCATGTTGCACACCGTGATGCAGTTGTCGAAGCGGTCGCGCACCACCTCATACTCGACCTCTTTCCAGCCTTTAAGCGATTTCTCGACAAGTACCTGGGGCGAGAACGACAGCGCTTTTTCAACAAGGGCCACGAGTTCCTGCTCGTTGTCGCAGAAACCCGAACCGAGTCCACCAAGCGCATAGGCGGCGCGCACGATGACCGGGTAACCCAGGCGGGCCGCTGCTACGAGAGCATCGTCGATTGTGTTGACGGCCTCGCTTTTGATGGTCCTTACATCTATTTCATCGAGTTTCTTGATGAACAGTTCGCGGTCTTCGGTATCCATGATTGCCTGGACCGGTGTGCCGAGAACCTCTACGTTGTACCTTGCCAGAGTTCCGGCCTTATAGAGCTCCACGCCACAGTTCAGCGCAGTCTGGCCGCCGAAAGCAAGCAGGATACCGTCGGGCTTTTCCTTTTCAATTACCTTTTCGACGAAATAGGGGGTGACGGGCAGGAAGTAAATCTTGTCGGCAAAACCGTCGGATGTCTGTACCGTGGCAATATTCGGGTTGATGAGCACCGTTGTGATACCCTCTTCCTTCATCGCCTTCAGTGCCTGTGAGCCCGAGTAGTCAAACTCGCCTGCTTCACCTATTTTTAACGCGCCGCTACCCAGCAGCAGTACTTTCTTTATATTCTCGTTTCGATTTGTTATCGAAGTTTCCATACTCAATGTGTTAAAGCAGTGCTATAAACTCGTCAAAAATAAATTCGGTATCTTTAGGTCCGCTTGATGCCTCGGGGTGGAACTGTGCCGAGAAGAACGGTTTGCTCTTGTGGCGTATTCCCTCGTTGGTGCCGTCGTTCATGTTTATGAACAGGGGTTCCCAGTCGTCGGGCAGGGTGTCCTGATCCACTGCATAGCCGTGATTCTGTGATGTAACGTAGCATACGTTTGTGCCGGCTCTGCGCACGGGCTGGTTGTGGCTTCGGTGACCATATTTGAGCTTGTAGGTTTTGGCACCCGCTGCCAGCGACAGCAGCTGGTTGCCCATGCATATACCGCAAATGGGCTTGCCCAGCTCCATGGCTCGGCGTATGTTGGCTACGGTCTCCTGTGCCATGTCGGGATTGCCGGGACCATTGGATATAAAAAGCCCGTCGTAAGGAATAGTCATGAAATCGTAGTTCCAGGGAACTCTTATCACTTTGACTCCGCGACGGGTGAGACAGCGTATTATGTTATGTTTCGTGCCACAGTCAACGAGGACTACCGTTTTATCGCCGTCGCCGTGGACTTCGACTTCGGTGCAACTCGTTTTGGCAACGAGATTTTCGAGATTGGGATTATAAAAGTCGACATCGGGTGTTCCGTCGATAAGAATCTTGCCCAGCATCGAGCCTTTGTCTCGCAAGTGTTTGGTAAGGGCTCTCGTGTCGACTCCGTAAATTCCGGGAATCTTTTCCTCGGTGAGCCATTGGCTTAGCGAGCGGTCGGCCTGCCAGTGACTGTGTTCCCACGAGTAGTCCTGGGCTACGATGCCGCGGGCGTGGATGTGGTCGCTCTCATAGAACTCGCTGACATCGTTTTTTTCGCGGCGCGGTGGAACGCCATAGTTGCCGAGAATGGGATAAGTGGTGACGAGAATCTGCCCCTCATAGGAAGGGTCGGTAAGGCTTTCAGGGTAGCCGGTCATAGCGGTGTTGAACACCACCTCGCCTGACGTTGAAGCCTCGTAGCCAAATGATAGGCCTTCAAATCGGGTGCCGTCTTCAAGTTCAATGACGGCCCTACGTGCTTGTAGCATACGCGATTAGAGGTTTGGTTTGTGTGATATTATATGATGATTTCACGACCATGGCCTTAGAAATCGTGCAAAGTTACAAAATCTTGCTCACAAATCGTCGCAGTATAGTATATAAACTATAAAAAAAAAGCTGTGCAGCAATGCTACTGCAGGTTCAACTGGCAAGTGCAAAATTAGCGATTTGTTTGAAGAATT
>CANDNO010000009.1 GCA_947386115.1 uncultured Muribaculaceae bacterium | reverse complement strand
TGTAGGTATAAGGTGTTTGGCGATACCTTGAAAGCTGAAACAAGATTGCCTGCACTTTTTTTTGTGCCCTAACATTAACAAAAGAGTAAAGAACTATGTGGATAATCATACCAATAACACTAGCCGTGTTGATTATAGGCAAATTTGCCTATGATAATATTATTCTTACTCTAGCCATGAAAAAGGCTGGAGGTATGGCTGTTAAATATGCAGAGTTAGTAGATGCTTGCTTGGCTTGTAATGGTGCTAAAATCTTACAAGAGACTACAACATTCATATCTATTGGAGGTAAATATACAGAGCATAACATAACTGTGGATTATGCCTTTTGGATACAGCATACATTCAATAACAAGCTGATAGTTAAGTATGTTTTGAAAGGACCTAATATGCCACAAAGAGTATATAGACAATGGCAATTCAGTCAACAACATTCTCAGCTAAAAATGATTGAGTCTATGCGGTCTATCTTGAATGAATTAACACCATCTCCAATAATATCCGATGAATCAAGTGAAGATGTTTGGCTTTGTCATAAATATAAGGATTTAATTAGTAGGTTGAAGATGGAAGATACAGAGGATAGTAAACTCTATACCATAACTGTAATGTGTAATTGTGAAGATTGCTATGAATTTGATTTGGATATGAAGTTTGGGCACTATAAGTATACTATTACAAGTTGGTTAGGTAAGCTTAGAATCTCATTAGACTCTCAGAACTATATAAAAGGTAAATGGGAGTTCCCATTGGATATGAACCAGTCTGCTATAGCTGATAAGATTGAAGCAGATATAAATACAATGGTGATGAAAAAGTATAATAACTCTGACTTTTATGATTAATTCAGCACTAAGTTGTAGAAAGAATTATGATGGAGTGGCTTAAAGAAACTCTCATTGGCATTGTTTTAATGGCAATATGTTGGCTATCATATGCTTTGTATATACGCTTTACTGAGCTTAGTAATGAAGATAACAAAAGGTGTAAAATAGCAAAGATTATAAGTAAAATAGGTAGTGGCACACTCTGGACTTATATTGCAATCTGCTCCTTTGTAGGACTTATTATTGGCTTGATAGCTATGTTCACTTAACACAATCAAGAACCCAAATGAAAGTACCAATAGAATATAGTTTGAACAAGATAGGCTTGCCTCTGATTGTTACATCAAGCAAGCCTAATCTTTGCTTCCTAATTGACACAGGAGCCACTCATAATATAGTGTTCTCCTTTGTATATAAAGAACTGCCTCATTATTTCCAGTCAACTCAAGACACATCATGCCTAATGGGTATTGATGGGACTACTAATGAGGTAAGACAAGTCAAGGCAGCCATTAGTTTTGATGACAAAGTAATAACAGCTTCTTTCTCTGTATTAGACGCTAGTAGTGCTGTAATGCAAATTCAGAGAGAACATGGAGTGCAGATACATGGTATTCTTGGCATCGCATTCCTTACTCAAAACAAATGGGTATTAGACTTTAATAAACTTAGTGTGCAATGCTAACTTTCATTTTATTATAGAAATAATGAGAGCTGGCATTGCAAAACCTGTAGTCACTTTAAATTTATAATACAGGGAGAAGTGACTACATTTATAAGTATAGCTTATGACACCAAATCCAAACTCACCGCAATTTTTAATACATGAAGTGCCTGATTATGCTTGTGATAATTCCAAGCTACTCTCAAGCTATTATTCAAGACTAGTAGAAGATATTAGACACGGGAAATGGCAAGGTATCTCTATATCTGATATAGCCTTAACCTACAACACTTATGATGGATGTATTGAGGTTAATATTGTATTCAGAGACAGAAATAATCATGCTCATTATTTCATTATGCAGCTGGTGCCAGACAATGGCTTTGGGGACACAGATGATGATTCTTTTAGGCTGATATACCTATTTGATGGCAAGTTTGATGAGAATGCATTAAGCATAAGGTCTTTTGCCAAGTATTTATCTATTTATCTTGAATTTGAAGGCTTTGAACCTACATTGATTAAGTGTGATAAAGGTCTTAGTATTCCTCTCCCAGTAAAGTATGCTTATGAGGAAATATGTAAGCTAATAGATATTACACAATCCCATATCAAGCCATTGTTATGGTTCTATACCAAAGAAGTTTGCATTAATACCTTTGAAGAAGTATGTTACTATATAGCTGGAATTAAATCAAGGCTTCAATTAGAGAGTGTAAAAGGTAAATGGCATAATGTCAAACCAGAGTGTTTCAAGATAGTAAAATTTGAAGCTGAGAGAGAAATCTCCTTGGTATTGACTTACATTGTTGATGATGTATGGGAGTTGTCTCTTAGTGCTGATATTGCAGATTGTGATGGGTACTATGATATGTTTGCCACATTCTGTTGCCATCCTAATGGTAATTTGTCAGCTGGCATCAAGAAGCAGTTAGATGCTCTCTTTGCAGACTTCTTACCTACCTTAAAGCTATCACAAGGTAATATATATGTTGGGTGTGGATGTAGGGAAGATCATTCTATAAACATCCAATACTTCTATATTGAAGACACATTTGACATATTATGCAGTATGCTTGATGAGATAGTTCCTACATTAGAAAAATCCAACTTCCAACTACCTTTAAAGCATCTCAATCTTACAGGAGAAATAGAAGCTATAAAAGAAAAAATGGAAGCAGCTCTCAATACAACCCTTGAAGTTATAACTGAGGAGGAACAAATCAATAAGAAGCTGAAGACTGGTTACTTTCTACACTAAATCAATGCGCAGGTAAAATGAATAATATTCTACAAGAATAGGGGTTTTACCTGCGCAAAACTTTCTATACTTATTGACATACCACAATTTATTGTTACCTTTGCATCAGATATAATTAGACATTTAGATCCGTATTTATTAACTTAATCATTGTATTTATGCTGATGAACTTGGCAATTTCGGTGATGGGAGGATGCCTAGTCCTCCTTATAGAGCAAGCCGCTAGGCAACTTGCTAGTAGATACAATCGAAGATGAAAGATTTGTTTAGGGAGCAGGCGCCAGCTTGCTCCTGTTTTTAATTGATAAAGACAATATGAAAGATAAGAAGTTGTGGATACCTATTATTATAGGTGTTTTCATCATATTAGGCTCATTTATTTTCTGTTTCTACAAACAGGATGTATCTGATGATATATCTGACTGGGCTTCATTTGGAGCTTATGTCGGAGGATGCTTTGGCTTTATCTCTGTAGTTATCATGTATATGGTATTCAGAGAACAATCCAAAATGGCATATAAATCACAATTTGAGTCTGTATTCTTTGATATGCTACATACTCTACGTGAAATATGGAATCCCGATGTTGAAAGCAAGAGTCTTCTACTAAGTAGTAAAATTTCTATACATTTTAATGTTGAATTTGGAGCTGAGGAAATAAACAGAAATGATGTAAAAAGAGTAATGACCTATTATATGTCTATACATAAGAAAGACAACTCTATCAATCATTATTTTAGGTACTTGTATCATATTGTCAAGTATGTTGTATCTAATGAAAGCCTTGATGAGAACATCAAAACTGATTACATTTCACTTATTCAAGCACAAATGTCAAATACAGAACTACTGATTACATTTTTCAATGCTATTGAATATGATAATACAAAATACAATAATTGGTTGGATAATTATGGATTATTTGAAAACCTTGTTACAGATAGCTGCTTTTTAGATAAACTAAAACAGTTATATTTCCCAAAAACTAAATTCAAGCATATTCAAACAGTTCACATAAATCCATTAGAAGCAATCCAACAATGGTATGATGAAAGCCAAATAGATATAGAGAATGAGGTGTACTATGATACTCTAACCCGACTTAATAATCGGAGAACCCCTCGGGAATAAGATATGTAATAATAACCCACTCTTGGATATAGCACAAGGTAAACCACAGTGTAAACCACAGAAAATAAAACCGAGTAAACCGACCTATTACATTAGGTCTAAATGCTTGTTTCAATAAGGTTTAAATGAGATAATCTACCACTATTAAGAGGAGTTGGAAACAACACTTTTAATGTTGGGGTCCTGGGTTCGAGCCCCAGGCGGATCACAGATAAAACGCTGAAAATCAAGCAGTTAGATGAAAGTCTGACTGCTTGTTTTCTTTTTATATACTTCAATTTACAGCACAGTTTCACATCTTCTGTAAACCGAGATGTAAACCAGTAAACCAAATGAACGCAACTGTTAAAGTGCTGTTTTACAAATCCAAAAAGCTCAGTAATGGCGAATAAATGAGCCAATCATCGTTCCGTTGTAAGAGTGAGCAAAGTCGATTATTGAGAAATACAATGAGGGGAAATCGACATTTGTCTTTCCAATTCTCTCCAACTTCCATAAGTCACGAGCCACGAAAGCATTACTCTATATCAGAAAATCTCGCCAATGGCATGGACTGACTGGATTTTCTTTGTAAATTTGCATATGGACAAAATAAAAATCACTCCCAAAGATACGTGCATAGTTATAGGCAATGGCTTTGACATAAATCTCGGCTTACCAACTAGCTATGCGGATTTTGTAAAAAGTACCCATTTTGACGATATGTTAAAACGTGGAAACGAATTGGCAAAACACCTTAAAAGCAAATTTGAGTTACAGAATTGGATAGATATAGAGAATGAACTTAAAACTTATTCGAGAGAAAGAAGTGACGCATCTTTTAAGTCCAATTACGAGCTACTTAAATATGCGCTTATAAATTACTTAATTGAGTTGGATTATTCGTTGGTGAAGCGAACAAGTGCAGCATATAGATTAATAGAGTCAGTCTCTAAATCATGCGATAGTTTCAATATTTTGGATTATAATTATACAAAATCAATCGAAACATTATTGCGAAATAAGTTTGTTGATGAAGATACAATAAAGAGTAGTTTGATAAAAGTACATGGAGAAGCCGCTAAAAACGATATAATATTTGGCGTAGAAGATAGTGCGTCAATTAAGAGAGAACATGTGTTTCTGCGAAAAGCATATCCACGTTATTTTAAGGCGCTTAATTTTCATTCAATATTTACAAATGCTAAAAGAATAATCTTTTTTGGCCACTCTTTAGGGGAAACCGACCATACATATTTTCAAGATCTTTTTAGATACTGCTGTCAAGATGCCGGTTCGTACGGTCGCAATAAGTATAATAAAAGATTTGAATTTATTTATTATAGAGAAGAAGGTTACCATAATCTAATGCAACAAATAGATGACTTAACATGTCATAAGCTAACGGCCTTTAAACAATTCAACAATGTGAAATTTTTTGATGTTGAACAAATCTGACATGGAACTGCTTGAATTTATAAGGTCACGCAAGCCGTTTCCCTCACTTCCTGATTATAATAATAAATCAGCTGAATGGGAAAAAGCTCAATTTTTAATGCTTGGATAAAGAAATATCCTGAGATCAAACGTGAATTAATTATAGAGCAACTGAAGTATATTCGTTCTTGCTCCTTGCTGTTCCCTGGTTTTTATGGGGAATTGTGAGTGTCTTCTCAAAACGCAGTAAAAATCAAAATACGAGAATCGGAATCCATGGCCCCGGTAAAAATGAACCTAAGTATTTTTAACGCTCTGACGCATTGTAAGTTGGGGGAGAATTTGTATTTTGCATTAACGGATTTGCAATCTGATGAAGAAAATTGAAGTATGAACTTGATAGATAAGTGAGTCATTGGTTACTTGCTTATATAACTCACTGTCACAACATACAGCGTCGGAGTTTAACGGCTCCAGGTGTATTGCAGATATAACGCTGAAACCAAGTGGTTTGAGTAAAATCTGACTACTTGTTTTCTTTTTGTATACCTCAATTTACAGCACAGTTTCACATCTTCTGTAAACCGAGATGTAAACCGGCAAGCTAAATAAACGCTTAAAGTGTTGTATTACAAATATAAAATACTCAATAATGGCAGTTTACGTGGGTTCCGGATGCAAGCCAATAAGAATTAATGGTTTTGGGCATGAACAGGCTTCAAATATACAATACGAGTGCTTATGTTGAATAAAAAAGGCCTTATTTTATTCAATACGGTGGTTTAATTGAATAAAATCGCTATATTTGCAGTCTAAGATAGACTGTAATGAAAACAACGATACTCAATCAGAGGGCGGAGCGCGACGAATTGTTGTCGCGCCCTTATCAGCAACGGCATACCAAGTATGACGCTGACGAACTTTTGCAGAATACGCTTGTCAAGCTTATAACCGGCCCTCGCCGCGTAGGTAAATCCGTTTTTGCCCTGCTGATGCTGCAAGGCAAGAATTTTGCTTATCTTAATTTTGACGACAACCAGTTGCTTGAAAAATGGGATGAGGATTTGGCAATGTCGGCTCTTAATTATGTCTATCCCGATTATGATTTCATGTTGCTTGATGAAATTCAGAATCTTCCGGATTGGGATTTATGGGTAAGTAAGCTATATCGCCGGGGAAAGAATCTGATAATAACCGGCAGTAATGCCAATATGTTGAGCAGCGAAATGGCGACAGTGTTGACAGGGCGTTATCTCCAGATTGAGATGCTGCCTTTCAGTCTTGATGAAACCATGAGGTGGAAAAATATCAGCCCGAATCAGGAGGAACAGGCGGCACAGGCAATAGTGCTGGCTGATGATTATATGCGTAATGGCGGCTATCCCGAGACGATACAGGCTCGAAGTATAACAAAAAGCTACCTTTCCACCTTGTTTGATTCAATATTGTTGAAAGATGTTGCCCGACGCCACAAGGTTAGGAACACAACCGACTTATATAACCTTGCCACCTATCTGTTGTCAAATTTCAGCAACCCGATTTCAGCCAACGAACTTGCGGGAGAACTGGGCTTGTCAAGTGTTGCGACTACAAAGAAATTCTGCGACTATCTCAACGAGCCTTACCTGTTCTTTTATTTGCCACGCTTCAACAATAAGCTGAAACTGATGAACAAGGCTACGAAAAAAGTATATGTCGTTGACAATGGCTTTGTGCAAAGCACAGCGTTCAATCTCAGTGAAAACCTTGGTAGACTGTTGGAAAATCAAGTCTTTGTCGAACTCCTGCGTCGTGGCTATATTCCCGGACAAACGCTGTTCTATTATCGCACTCGCAACGATAAAGAGATAGATTTCGTAACCCGTAAAGGCACAAAAGTGGAGCAACTAATACAGGTCTGCTACGACATGACTTCCGAGAAAACACGCAAACGCGAACTCGATGCCCTCGTCGAAGCCGCCGAAGAACTCCACTGCGACAACCTCGTCATCATCACCAACTATGGAGAAGAAAAAATCGAGTGGAAGCAAACTACAATATTGGTGAAACCTATGCAAAAATTCTGATACTAATTCAGTTATATTAGTATAAGTGTCAAATATTAGTGTGCAAAAAAAACAATGAGTTATACTTTTCAGAATAACTATACCATGGGTGATGACATTACGCTGAATATGTGTGTAGATTTTATCCTAAGTAGCTATAATATGCGTAGGTAACTTTATATAGGAACATAAATTATAATGTATCAATATGTGTAATTTAACAGAATTTCTATTCGGAAAAGAATTTAATAATCAGCAACAGAGGCACCCCGCTGACAATAATGTCCCTGCTAACCCTCTGCGTACATCCTCAATATTTCATTTTACAAAATCGCTGGATTCTCTAATTGGTATTTTATCCAACGGTCTAATTCCCAATTATTGTTCCGAAACCCTTTATGACAATAATAATATAAATATTACTCTTGGCATTCCAATGGTTTCATTTTGTGATATACCGCTATCGAGAACATACGAACACACCAAAAAATATGGATACTTCGCGATTGGACTTGGTACGGAATATGCCGAAGATAATAATATTAATCCGTTGCTTTATATAGATAATGATAAATTAATTCGCGATGCGTTCCCAGCGGTATTCTCCGGAAAATACACGCGAGCTAAGACGGTGCTCCCTTCATCATATTTAGGTTTATTAAAAAGAGTATATGGAGAATTTAAGGGGCAAGAAATGAATAATTATGCAGAAAATGAATGGCGCTATATTGTCCCCTCAGATAGAAAATACTCCAAATGGTTCTATACTAAAGAAGAATATATGAAATGGAGGGGTAATGTAGATGACCCCAAACCATCTCCAATGCAGAACCATGTTCTATTGTCACATAAACTCATATTCACCGCTGTAGATATTAATTATATTATCGTAGAATCTGAGAAGGATATACCTATGTTAATAGCTTACATACTAACTGCATCTGAGATAGGTGGTTCTCTATTCCCAATTAGCGATCAGGACAAATATTACTTAATCAATCATATTACATCATTCGAAAGAATAAGACGAGATTATTAGTTTGAGAATATCAGAGGAGTGTATGCTGGTTTTGTTGGCTGGGGTTCTTCGATGCTGTTGATGTTGGGGTGGGGGGTGCATGAAAATTTGCAAAAAATTGTGTGGACGGGTGGTGGAATGGAGCGAATTTCGTAATTTTGCAAAAATTCTCCAATGGTTTCATTTATACCAATCACAGAACATACTCTAAGAACGATGAAAAAAGTGTTATTACTCGGCTCGGGTGCCTTGAAAATCGGCCAAGCGGGCGAATTTGACTACTCGGGTTCTCAGGCGCTCAAGGCGTTGCGTGAAGAAGGCATCGAGTCGGTGCTCATCAATCCCAACATCGCTACTATCCAGACTTCGGAGGGAGTGGCCGACCGTGTGTATTTCCTTCCGATCACTCCCGAGTTTGTGGAGGAGGTCATCAAGAAGGAGCGTCCCGATGGCATTCTGCTGGCTTTTGGTGGCCAGACGGCACTGAACTGTGGCACTCAGCTGTACCTTGACGGTACTCTCGAGAAGTATGGCGTCAAGGTGCTCGGAACCTCGGTCGAGGCTATCATGATTACCGAGGATCGTGACCTGTTTGTGAAGAAGCTGAATGAAATCAATGTCAAGACTCCTGTCTCGCAGGCTGTCGAGAATATCGACGATGCCCTCGAGGTGGCTCATCGCATCGGTTACCCTGTGATGGTACGTTCGGGCTATGCGCTCGGCGGTCTCGGATCGGGTATATGCAATAATGACGATGAGTTTATCACTCACTGTGAGAGCGCTCTGGCCTATTCGCGCCAGATTCTTGTCGAGGAGTCGCTCAAGGGCTGGAAGGAGATCGAGTTTGAGGTTATACGCGATGCGTCCGACCTCTGCTTCACTGTCGTTCCCATGGAGAACTTCGACCCGCTGGGCATCCACACCGGCGAGAGTATCGTAGTGGCTCCCATCGTGTCGCTCAAGCCCGAGCAGATCAAGCTTCTCGAGGATATCGCCACCCGCGTTGTGCGCCACATCGGTATCGTGGGCGAGTGCAACATCCAGTATGCATTCAATGCCGAGACCAACGATTACCGTATCATCGAGATCAACGCCCGCCTGAGCCGTTCGTCGGCCCTGGCTTCGAAGGCTTCGGGTTATCCTCTCGCTTTCGTTGCCGCCAAGCTCGCCCTGGGCTATACGCTCGACCAGATTGGCGAGCCCGGCACTCCCTATTCGGCTGCCAAGGCTCCCGAGGTTGATTATATGATCGTGAAGATTCCCCGCTGGGACCTTACCAAGTTTGTCGGCGTCGACCGTGAAATCGGTTCGTCGATGAAGTCGGTAGGCGAGATCATGTCGATAGGCAAATCATTCGAGGAAATCATACAGAAAGGCCTGCGCATGATAGGGCAGGGCATGCACGGCTTCGTGGGCAACACCGACCTTCACGTCGACGACCTCGAGCACGCGCTCACTCACCCCACCGATATGCGCATCTTTGCCATCGCTCAGGCCCTTGAGGAGGGCTACACTCCCGAGCGCGTGTCGGAGTTGACTAAGATCGACATCTGGTTTATCGACCGGCTCAATAATATCGTAAAATTTGCCAACGCGCTTCGCAAGCGTGGCGGCACGGTCGAGGAGCTCGACCGCGACACCCTGCTCGAAGCTAAGCGTCTCGGTTTCTCCGACTTCCAGATATGCCGTCTCGTCGAGAACCCCCAGGGCAACATGGAGAATGATGTACTGCGCGTGCGCGGCCGCCGTAAGGATCTCGGCGTAGTGCCCTGCATACAGCGCATCAACACCGTGGCCTCGGAATATCCCGAGCTCACCAACTACCTCTACGTCACATACGGAGCCAAGGAGAACGCCATCCGCTATGACCTCAATGCCCGCAACAACATCATCGTGCTCGGTTCGGGAGCTTATCGCATCGGCAGCTCGGTTGAGTTTGACTGGTGCTCGGTCAACGCTGCCACCACCTGCCGCAAGCTCGGCTACAAGGCTGTGATGATCAACTACAACCCCGAGACCGTGTCGACCGACTATGACATGTGCGACCGCCTCTACTTCGACGAGCTCAGCTTCGAGCGCGTCATGGATATCATCGACCTCGAGACACCCCGCGGCGTCATCGTGAGCGTGGGCGGACAGATCCCCAACAACCTCGCTATGAAGCTGTACCGTCGCCATGTGCCCGTTCTCGGAACATCGCCCGTGTCGATCGACCGCGCCGAGAACCGTCACAAATTCTCGGCCATGCTCGACCAGCTCGGCATCGACCAGCCCCGCTGGAAAGAGCTCACCACCGAGGATGAGATCCATGCCTTTGTCGAGGAGGTAGGCTTCCCCGTGCTTATCCGCCCCAGCTACGTGCTCTCGGGTGCCGCCATGAACGTGTGCTACGACTACGACCAGATGCACCGCTTCCTGAGCCAGGCCGCCAAGGTGTCGAAAGAATATCCCGTAGTCGTGTCGGAGTTCCTGCAGAACGCAAAGGAGATCGAGTTTGACGCCGTGGCACGCAACGGCCAGATTGTCGAGTATGCCATTTCGGAGCATGTCGAGTATGCCGGCGTACACTCGGGCGACGCAACCCTCGTGTTCCCCGCACAGAAAATCTATATGGCCACCGCGCGCCGCATCAAACGCATCAGCGCACGCATCGCCGAGGCCCTCAACATCTCGGGTCCGTTCAATATACAGTACCTCGCCAAGGACAACTACGTCAAGGTCATAGAGTGTAACCTCCGTGCCTCACGCTCGTTCCCCTTCGTGAGCAAGGTGCTCAAAAAGAACTTCATCGAGACCGCAACCCGCATCATGCTCGGCGAGAAACCCGAGGTAGCCGACACATCGACATTCGATATCGACTACATCGGCGTCAAGGCCTCGCAGTTCTCGTTTGCACGCCTCCACAAGGCCGACCCCGTGCTCGGCGTTGACATGTCGTCGACCGGCGAGGTAGGATGCCTTGGCCGCGACTTTGACGAAGCGCTTCTCAACGCCATGATCTCGGTAGGCCACCACGTGCCCACCAAGGGAGTGCTCGTGAGCTCGGGCGACGCACGCGCCAAAGTCGATATGCTCGAAGCCTGCCGCCTGCTCGACGGCAAGGGATATGCCATCTACGCCACCCCCGGCACCGCCGCGTTCCTCAACGAGCACGGTGTCAAGGCCACACAGGTGTGCTGGCCCGACGAGGAAGGCCAGTCGGTTCTCGACGTCATCGGCGACCACACCGTCGACCTCGTGATCAACATCCCCAAGAACCACACCAAGCGCGAGCTCACCAACGGCTACCGCATACGCCGCCACGCCATCGACCACAACACCCCGCTGCTCACCAATGCCCGTCTGGCCCTCGCCTACGTCAAGGCATTCGTGTCGCGCCCCGTCAACTCGATAGGCATCACCCCCTGGCAGGAATATTGATTCTTAGAAACAATTTAAAACCATATATCACCACCGGGCAGTGCACATGCATCTGCGCGGTGGTGATTTTTTTGTGTTAGAGCCGGTTCGACAATAAGTGTTAACGCCAGGGCGGTCAATCGTTGAGCGATTTTATTTAGGCTTTGAAGGTGCGATGGGGTTCCATCGTGCCTGAGAAGACTGAATAAAAGGGCCAACGGGTGGCCGAGGCGAAGGTATTTTTAAACTATCGGTTCTAAAGTATTAATAAAATATAAATATGGGCTCTGCGATAAATGCTATTTCCGGAGTGGAAGTTACCTTATAATTGCATCTTTTTGGCATCTTGCGCGCTTTGAATCAGACGAGTATCTCAAATACACGACAGCTTCTGCAGCGCACAGCCTGCTCAAAAATATACAACCCTGGCATTAACATTTTTTGTTGAACCGGCTCTTTATTTGTTTTTCCGCTCGATTTATTTGTATCTTTGCGACTATCACACATAGACTCATAACTTTAAAGCTTTCTATTATGGATAACATGCCACCTATGCCTCCGCGATTCGATGCGGCCGGTTCAATTCCTCAGCCTAATGTGCCTCAACAGCTTGATGCCGACGGTCAGCAGCGCCGTCCCATGAGGGTGGGGCTCAAGATCCTGTTTATGGCTCTGATCACGCTGGGTCTTATGATCCCCGATATAATCATCTACTCCCTGTCGAGCGACCGCGAGGATAGCCAGCAGGACACGGTGAGCTCTATATCCAAGTCGTGGAGCGGCCCGCAGACTGTGTCGGGCCCGATACTCTCCATCCCCTACCGCTACAAGCGTGACAACGAGGTGATGAGCGGTGTCGTAAAACTGCTCCCGGCCTCTCTCGACGTGCGCGCCGAGGTCGATGCCCGCACTCTCAACCGTGGCATCTATGAGGCTACGGTCTATTCAGGCCCTGTCTCCCTCGAAGGCACAGTGGCGCTCGCCGAGCTCGAGAAAGCCGGCGTGCCCATCCAGTCGTTGCAGCTCGACAAGGCCACTGTGACCGTCGGTATCGGCGATCTCAAGGGTCTCGAATCGGTATCTGTTTTTGAGATAGGCGGTGAGCGTCTCACTCTTAACGGCACCAACGACAGCGAGATATACACCAACTCATATCGCTACGACCAGGTGTTCGTGTCGACCGACAATGATGACTTCACATCGGGCTCCAACCGTGGAAGCTGGCGCTACAGCAGCGACACGGGCAACGGTTGCCTGCAGTCGCCCGTCGATCTTGCCGCTATGGCCGACTCGCTCGAGGCTGTCCTGCCCTTCAAGCTGTCGATGCAGCTCAAGGGGTCGCAGTCGCTCGCTTTCACCCCCGTGGGCCGCGAGAATGTGATTACTGTCACCGGCGAGTGCAAGTCGCCGTCGTTTGGCGGAATGTTTCTTCCCAGCGACCGCTCAGTCAACGATGATCATTTTGAGGCCGTGTGGCGTCTGAACTCCAACAATCGCGACTATCCCCAGGTATTCACCGAGAATATGGCCTCGGAGATTTCTCAGAGCGCAGCCGTCGTCAACATGCTCGTGCCCGTCGACCGCTATCAGAAAGTCGACCGCACGCTCAAGTATGCCTTCCTCGTCATCATGCTCACGTTTGTCACGATTCTCTTCTGCGAGATCGTTGCCCGCACGCCCATGTATATGTTCCAGTATCTGCTCATCGGTCTGGCACTCATCCTGTTCTACTCGCTGCTGCTGTCGCTCGTCGAGCACATGTCGTTTGGCCTGAGCTACCTCATTGCTGCCATTATGACCATAGGCATGGTAAGTATATATGTGCGCGGTGTGCTCAAGCGCTCCCGCATGGCGCTCCTCACGGGTTGCGTGCTGGCGCTCATGTATGCCTTCATCTATGTGCTCATGTGCCTCGAGACCTACGCGCTCCTTACCGGTAGCATCGGCCTCTTCATAGCGCTCGCAGCTGTCATGTACGTTTCGCTGCGCGTGAAGCTCGTGTATGTCGACTAAACCGACTCTTGATTGGAGTTTTTGGGAACGAAACTAAACTTTTGGAACGTTTGTTATTCATATTAATAAACGTTCCATTAAGTTACTTAAAGGTTCCATCTACTTAAACGTACCATTATAATTATTTACGAACATGAAAAGAATTGTACGCTACATCACGGTTTTAGGACTCATCACAGTTCTCTCTTCTCCCGTTCTGGAAGCCCGCGACGGCCGTCAGGGTCGCGGAGGCAATAATGGCAACCGCACCGAGCAGTCGCACAATTCAGGCAATAACGCTCCGGGCCGTCGTCCCGGTGGCGGAGGTGGCACCAACCGCAATCCCGGCCACAACCAGGGCGGCAACCGTCCCGGCGGCGGTGGAGGCCATCAGCAAGGTAATCGCCCCGGCGGTGGCAATCATAACCCAGGTCACAATCCCGGCGGCAATCGTCCCGGTGGCGGAGGCGGCCATCAGCAAGGCAATCGCCCCGGTGGAAATCGCCCCGGCGGCAACAATTATAACCCCGGCCACAATCGTCCCGGCGGCTATAATCCCGGTCATAACCGTCCCGGCGGTCACGGTCCCGGACATGGATATCATCCCGGTCACGGTCACCATCACAGCTACCGGCCCGCGCCCCCTCCACGCCACGACCACTGGCCCCGCTACCATCGCCCCACACCTCCGCCCCACTATGTCTACGGCGGTCACGGTCCCTCGTTCGGCAGCATCCTCGGCATGGTACTCGGCACAGCCTATAACGTGTCGCTCAGCTACCTGTACAACAACGGCTATAGCGTAGCCGGCTATGGCAACGACGCCATATACCTTAACAATGTGAGTCAGATGAACTACAACTGGCCCAATGCCGTCCTCTACTACAACAACGGCATGCTCACATCAAGCCAGTACATCTACTCCACATCGTGGCAAGACACCGGCCGCTACAACATGCTGTACAACACGTTCTGCAACCAGTTTGGCTACCCCGCCTCGATCAACAACACCGGACTCAACCTCAGCGCCAGCTGGTTTGGCTACGACGGCCGCTTCGTAACCATCCAGTACTCCCCCGGCTACACCGCCAACGGCATGGGCTGCTACTACACCACCCTCACCTTCGGCAACTAACCCGTTGAGGGACGCCGACTTGTAGGGACGCGGCGTGCCGCGTGGACCCCGGAAATGGTCCAAGGTTCGAGGTTCAAGGTTCAAGGTTCGAGGTACAAGATCCGAGGCGCGTGGCGTGCTGACTTGTACGGACGCGGCGTGCCGCGTGGAACCCGGAAATGGTCCGATGTCCGCCAATTGTATGAGCGCGGAACACCTCGCAAACCACGAAAAATTCACAATTATAAACCCAAAAAATGGCCGACAACTATCTTGAACGTCGCATGGAAGAATACGAGCGAACCCGCCGCGGGGCCAATGCCCCACGGCGGGTCTCGCCATCACTGCGCCCCGGACAGGTCACCATCGACTATCCGCCTATGCGTATTCTCGTCACCGACGCCACCACCCCCGCCGGACGAGCCGTCGTTGAAGCGTTTCGACGCTTCAACTGCCGCGTAGCCATCACCTGCGCCGACCGCCGCGAAGGCACCCTGCTCGCCCAGCACACCGGCGCCCAATACCATCCCGGCACCCCCCCTCGACGCCATCACCCGACTCAACGCCGCCGGCGACCCCGCCGCGCTCGTCATAGACCTCGACGGAAGCACCCCCGCCAATGCCCCCGTCCCCGTGCTCACACCCCCCGCCGCCGCACAATCCGCCGGCCCCGCCGCCGTCGCCTCCTGGGCCCTCTTCATCGCCCACCCCGCCAACGCCTGGGCCCGTATATAGGTGCGAGGTTCAAGGACCGAGGCGCGAGGCGTTGCTTAGGTTCGGGGCCTGCTTAGGTACGGGGTTCAAGGTTCGAGGTTCGAGGGGGGGCCTGGATGCGGGGGCTCATGGATGCGGGAACCGCTCTAATTGTACGGACGCGGCGTGCCGCGTGGAACCGGCGAATGACCCAAGGAGCGGACCCACGCCCCCCCGCGGGCCTCGGACCTCGGACCTTGAACCTTGGACCTTTTCTCTATTTCGGAAGATTTTTATTAAATTATTTTGTGTTTTTAAAAAGTTGGTGTATATTTGCCCAGAATTGGAGCACTATGCAAAAAACTAAATTGATTTTAATTTCAACGAGATTATAAACAATCATATATACACAAATTAATTAACTAAATCTTTTAACATGAAGAAATCTTTTCTCTTCTCAGCTGCCGCTCTTATGATGTTTGGCAGCATGTCGGCCGAAATGGTCTGGAAGGCAGAGACCGTTTGGGATTACAGCATCAAAAACGGAGTCGCTAATGCCGTTCCCGGCCTTGACGGTGGATGGTCAGCTCCTGCTGCAGCTCCTACTAACGACAAGGTTACGTCTACCTGCTCGCGTTTTGGTGTAGGTCTTAATGGTAAAATTCTTACCACCGACCATAAAAAACATGCTATTATCGCCATTGACAAGAATGGCGTGACTACCTACAAGGAACTCCCCGCCCGTACTACTGAAAAGTGGGAAGGTACAATGGTTACTACTGATGATGCCGGCAATGTAATTATCAACTACTGCTTCACCGATGCAAAAAAATCTGCTCAGCAGTACGCTGTCATCACTCCTGATGGTACCTTAACTAATATTGAGTGTGCAAGTTCTCTTGCTAATCAAGGCGCTACCGGCCGTGTTGACAATATGGGTCATATCGTAGGTGACGTTACAAGCCCCGAAGGTGGTATCGGTTACGTTGTATCTCAGAATTCGGGCCAGGTTATAAAGCTTATGTTTAAGGGTGATGGTACTAAAGTTACGTCACTTGATTGTGCCAAAGCATATGACTATGCTCTTGCCGGACTTACAGCGATGAAGGGTAATTCTGCTCTTGCAATGGCAACATCACGTCTGGCTACTGTTGCCGAGATTAATGCTGCTGAGTATCCCGCATTTATAGTTCCTATTGGTGTCAATGGAAATGCTGCTGAGAATCTTCCTGCTATTGACGAGGGTTGGGTTGGTAAATTCGTTCCCGGATGGAGCCCCACAGCTCCCGCCATGGGTAATCGTTTTTATCTCGGTATAGCTTGCTTCCATCTTCAGGGAAAGACTTATATAGTTCGCAACTATCTCACCGATGATTTTGTTAAAGCTCATCAAAAGGAAGAAACAGGAGCACCCTACACTAAGTGGAAAGGTGTGATGAACTTTGCTGTCTATGAGTATGATGCCGCAGCCGGTACTGCTGATATCGTAGCTACTTGGCAGGAGTCTGAGTACTATGCAGCTTACGGTATGGGTACCCTTACTGCCGAGGTTGTTGATGACAACACTGTAAACATCTACACATGGGCTTCTAATGGTACTGTTGATGGTGATACTCCTGCCGGTGTATTCTGCGCTATGGTTAAGTTCACTCTCGAGGAGGCTGGCGAGACAACCGGTTCGGGCACCGCAGCAGATCCTTATCTGATCGCTACTGCCGATGATCTTTGCAACGCATGGAAGCTTGTGCAGGCCAACGAGGGTAAGGAGATTTACTTCGAGCAGACTGCCGACATCGATATGGCCGGTATCAAGAAATATGAGGCTGTGAATGGTTTCGACGGCAAGTATACTTCTTCAATCGTATATGACGGTAAGGGTCACCTTATCAAGAATTTCGGTCCCGAGTTCCGCGCTCCCAGCGATGCAACTATGGGTTACTATTGCACAACTGTCTTTGGTGTTCTCTCCGGAACAGTTAAGAACCTTGGTATTGTAGATTGCAATATCGACGGTAAGAACTGGGGTGCCGGTGGTGTCGCTGCCTATGGTGGCCATGCTGATGCAAACGTAACTAAGACAGCTAACCTTGACAATGTATTTGTAACAGGTAAGATTGCTTCTGATAAGTATGCCGGAGGTATGTTCGGTACAGCCGGTCAGGGTATCAATATCTCTAACTCTTATGCTGTAGTAACAGTAACCGACAATAAGTTTGCCGGTGGTGTGGTAGGTCGTCTCGGTCAGCCCATGACATTTGCCGAGAGTTATGTAATGGCAACTGTAACAGGTGACGGTGTTAAGGGTCTTGTAGCCGGTTCAAATGCCGCTGTAGAGATTACCGGTAGCAAGTCGATTGTAATCGGCGAGGGTGATATCGTAGCTGGTGGTGCAACCGTTAACCAAGGCGGATTTAACAAGGTAGCTACTCTTGACGAGACGACCCTTGGCCGTATCCAGAAACTTCCGGCTTTCACCGAGAAGAAGATGCTTAACGGCATGCCTACTCTTAACTGGCTCACCGACGCTCAGCTGTCGGGTGTTGAGGACGTGATTGTTGATGGTATCGATAACGAGAACGCTCCCGTTGAGTACTTCAACCTCCAGGGCGTACGCGTTGAGAATCCCTCAAACGGTCTCTACATCAAGCGTCAGGGCAACAAGGTAACCAAAGTTATCGTTCGCTAAGTCGCTTAGACAAACCCAATAAAATCGGGTTGCAACCAAGCCGGTTGCGACCCGATTTTTTAGTTGATGGTGAGGACTGTAGGGACGCGGCGTGCCGCGTGGAAAGAGGGAAAGGTTCGAGGTTCAAGGTTCGAGGTTCGAGGTTCGAGAGCCACAGCGTCCGCCGGCACCACACACATTTGCACGTCCCCGGGTTCCACGCGGCACGCCGCGTCCCTACGGCCAGCGGACCCCGCGCCTCGGACCTCGAACCTTGAACCTCGAACCTAAATTTTGCTGTTTTGGGAAATATGGGTTAATTTTGCAGTGGTATGGAACGATCGGGCGAAATAGTTGGGCGGTTTGCGCCGTCGCCTTCGGGGCGTATGCACCTGGGTAATGTCTACACGGCGGTGATGTCGTGGCTGTCGGTGCGCCGTCGCGGGGGTCGGTGGATTCTGCGTATCGAGGATCTTGACCCGCAGCGGTCGAAGCTTGAATATGCGCGACTCATCGAGGATGATTTGCACTGGCTGGGCCTGGACTGGGATGAGGGGGGCCTCGACGACGTGGGGCCCTACGGACCGTACACGCAGAGTAGGCGAGGGGAGATTTACGCCGAGTATCTCGAACGGCTCGCACGCGAGGGTTACATATATAAATGCCGGTGCACGCGAGCCGACGTGATGGCTACGCAGGCGCCGCACCAGTCGGACGGACGCGTGATCTACGCGGGCACGTGCCGTCCGCCCGTTATGCCTTGCCGAGATGTCGATCTTGCCGCTCCCGGGGCTGTGAGGCTGTGGGTGCCTGATGCTGACATCTGCTTCGACGATCTTATTGCTGGCCCTCAGCGGTTCAACCTCGCCCGAGACTGCGGCGATTTCATCGTGCGCAGGGCCGACGGGGCGTGGTCTTACCAGCTCGCGGTCGTGGTAGATGACGCGCTGATGGGGGTCACCGAGGTGATGCGCGGCAACGACCTGCTGCTGTCTGCTGCCCAGCAAATTTATCTGTACCGGCTTTTCGGGTTCGAGCCGCCACGGTTTGCCCATCTGCCGCTCATTACCAACGCGCGGGGGCAGCGCCTGAGCAAGCGCGACGCCTCGCAGAGCATGGAGGCGTTGCGTGCCACCCACACCCCCGCCGAAGTCCTCGGCATGGTGGCCCACATGGCCCGCCTCCAGCCCGACGCGGCGCCAATCAGCCCGAAGGAACTATTATTAATTAGTAATTAGGAGTTAGGAATTAGGAATTGGTTGTTGTGCCGCGCGTCCTCTTGCCTCGAACCTTGAATCTCGAACCTTGGACCTCGTGCCTTGGACCTAAAAAGAGCGTCCCCCGGTTCCACGCGGCACGCCGCGTCCGTACAGGTCAGCGCACCCAGCGTCCAGGCGCGTCCCTCGTACCTTGGACCTTGGGCCTCGTACCTAAATAGTGCCTTGAACCTCGAACCTCATGTTTTCCAAAAGCGCGCGGGAGCGCTTTTTGAAAATATGTTGTAAAACATACTTTTTAAAAAAGTATAATAAATACTCAAGCATTAACAAAGATTAACTAAAATATGGCTGTCGGATAGAAACTAATATGTAGTTTTGTGAAAAATATTAAAAATATTTCATGTTTCGAAGCCAAAAGTTGACAGCATGAAGGTATTGTGTAGGAATTAACAATCTAATTATCATATTATTAACCTTAAATTTAAATTCTATGCGCGCTTCAAGCGAAAAAAGTACGAAAAGCATAGCACGCCGCATGCACATGCTGCTGGTGTCGCTCACGATGCTTTTGGTGTGTTCTTTCACCGCTGCAGCCCAGGTTAACGTATCGGGTGTCGTCACAGACGAGACCGGCGAGCCGTTGCCCGGTGTAACCGTGATGGTGAAAGGCACTTCGACGGGCACATCGACCAATATCGATGGCCAGTACACAATCAACGCTCCTGCCGACGGCACGCTCACTTTTACCTATGTGGGTATGACACCGCAGGAAATCAAAATTGCAGGCAGAACGAAGGTCGACGTCACCCTCGTGGAAGATTCCAAGCTCCTTGACGAGGTGGTAGTTGTAGGTTACGGCCAGCAGAAAAAAGTAACCATGACCGGCGCCGTATCGCAGGTTACCGCAAAAGATATTACCAAAAGCGTTGGTACAAACCTTTCTCAGGCTCTTGTAGGTAAGCTTCCCGGCTTGATTACCATGCAATCGACAGGTCGTCCCGGCAGTGACGGTGTGTCGCTTCTCGTGCGTGGTTACTCATCATATAATGACGCTGGATCGGTAATGTGTATCATCGACGGTGTTGACCGTGGTAGCCGTGGCCTCGGCGAAATCGATCCGAACGACGTTGAGTCTATCTCGATTCTTAAGGATGCTGCTTCATGTGCTATTTATGGTATGAAGGCAGCCAATGGCGTTATCATTATTACAACCAAGAAGGGTCAGGAAGGTAAAGCAAATATCAATTACCGTGGAACACTAACATTGAATCATGCTACTGCTCTGCCAAAAATGATGAACGGTACGCAGTACATGCAGTGGTATAACCTTGCACAGGTGATGGATGGTGTGAATCCCGAAGCTGTAAAGTATTCTCCCGAGATGATTGCCGCTACTTATAACGGTGACCTTACCGATGGTATTGAGAATACCAACTGGGGCGAGCCTTTTGAAAAAACAACGCTCTCAACCCAGCACAACCTGTCGATAAGCGGTGGCACGCAGAAGGCACGTTATTTCCTTGCCGGCGGTTTCCTTAGACAGGACGGTATGGTAAAGGGTATGAATTATCAGCGTGGCAATTTCCGTTCAAATGTTACGGCTGAGATTGGCAGCATGTTTGATGTAATGTTCAATGTTGTAGGCACTGTGGCTGACAGCAAGGATAACTCAGGACATTCAATGACACCTACCGGAAAACAAGAGAATGGCGGTTTTAACATAGAAAATGTGTTGTTGTATTCTCTTCCTTTCGTTCCCAAGAATTACTATGCTTGCGATCCCGATGATCCAAATTATGGTGCACCTACAGGCGCTTTCCGTAATCCCTCGATGAACCCCGAATATTCAATCGGCAACTCTGGCTTCCATGACACCCGAAATATCAGCTTAAACACAGCAGGTAGAGTTGATTGGAAAGCCCCCTTCCTTAAGGGTTTCAAGGCTTCATTCTTCTTTAGCTGGGACTGGCGTAATATTCGCAGCAAAACGATGTCTTATTCATATAATCTCATGAATTTTATTCATGGAACGAACAAATATTCTTATGGACCAGCCATTAATCTTTCAGAAAAAGGAGGCATGGTTGTTGGCGACCAGCGTTATCAGCAGATCGTTTTGCGTCCATCGGTAAGTTATTCCAATACGTTTGCCGACAAGCATAATGTTGATTTGATTCTTTTATATGAAAAGACGGTAAATAAGTCAAATAGCCTGGATGCCACACGCTGGGATTTCATGCTCTTTGATCTTCCATATCTCAACTTTGCAACCGATACACGTCCCAATGGTATTAACGAGAGTGGCGGTTATAATGCAATTGAAGGTTATGCCGGTCGTTTAAGCTATAACTATGACGAGAAGTATCTTGCTGAGTTTGCTTTCCGATATGATGGATCTTATCTTTTTGCCCCTGGCAATCGTTATGGTTTCTTCCCCTCAGGTTCAGCCGGTTGGGTGATTTCAAAAGAAGATTGGGCTCGTGATTTCCTTGGTGAAAAGGTTGATTTCCTGAAACTTCGTGGGTCAATCGGTCTTACAGGTAATGATAATGTTGATCCGTGGATGTATCGCCGTATGATGGATTTTAATTCCAATGCTATGGTATTTGGAACAACTCCTACTGCAGGTGCTACCTTGGTACCGGAGTCAAAGTATCTCCAATATGATCTTACCTGGGAAAAGACTTTGAGTTATGATATAGGTGTAGAGCTTACAATGTGGAACGGACGACTTGGTTTGGAATTTGACTGGTTCTATAAATATACATACGACATCCTCACCGGTGCCGGTAGTGCATACGCACCGTCTCTTGCCGGTTATTTCCCAAATGTGGATACAACAGGACGTTTTGACAACCGAGGCTTCGAGCTTGTTCTTCGTCACACCAACCGTATAGGCGATTTCAACTATAACGTAAACTTCAATATGTCGTATGCACATAACAAGATTCTACGACGCACGGAAAGCGCAGGCGTGCTTCCTTGGCAGAGCCTTCTTGGATCGTCAATTGGCGCTGTAACCGGTTATAAAACCGATGGCTTGTTCCAGTCACAGGAAGAGTTGGATAATGCCCCGCGTTATGAAATTGGCGGCACACCTCGTATTGGCGACATAAAGTTTGTTGACCTTAACGGTGACGGTGTTATCAACTCTAAGGACCAGACCTATATCGGCCGCGGTCCGCGTCCCGAGATGATGTTCGCATTAAATGCAGAGGCAAATTGGAAGGGTTTTGACCTGTCACTTCAGTTCCAGGGCGCTGCACTATGTGACAAGTTCCTTGCTTGGTCTGGCCATAATGGCACTGTATTTATCGGAGCTACGAACAGTCCTCTTTCTACTCCTTTTTATGCCGGCGTGGATAATGCACCTTTGTATCTCGTGGAGCAGTCATGGCGTCCTGATAATACTGATGCCAATTATCCTCGACTATCACTCAAGCCTTACGATGCAAACTACAATAGATCGGATTTCTGGAAACGCAACGGCGCTTATCTCCGATTGAAGAATGCAACGTTAGGTTATACGCTGCCTACTAAAATTACAAAAAAGGCAGGTGTTGAGAAACTTCGTTTCTTTGTAACGGGTTTGAATCTCTTTACGCTTACTGAGTTTAAGTATCTTGACCCTGAGAGTGGAAACTATACATGGACCTTCTATCCTCAGCAGCGCACAGTTACTTTTGGTCTTGACCTCTCTTTCTAAGATAAGTCATACACATATTAAATCTAAGAATAGATATGAAAAAATATATTATAGGATTAGTAGCAGCAATGGCAGTTACCGTGCCTGCCTGTGATACGCTTGACTTTGATCCGACAGGACAGTATAGCGATGCAACTGCTTACGCCTCAATAAATAACCTTGATTATTATATCAAGGACATGTATGGCATATACCACAAAATTGCTAATGTAGAGTGTGGTTCGTCGCTTAATATGTTCGAGGATGCTTGGACTGATCTTGTGAAAACATCATGGTATGGTGTTGGACAGGGACAAAATAAGTTCTTCAGCCAAATTAACTCAATGACGGTAGAAAGCAATCCTCGAAGCAATTGGAAGACGATGTACGAGCAGATTCTCAAGTTCAATTTCTTTCTTGTTGATGCCAAAGCTGGAAGGCTTAGTAATCTTCCCCAAGAAGAAGTGGCTGCTCGAGTTGCCGAAGTGCGCTATCTGCGTGCATTCGCCTATCAGGAGCTTGCCAAGTATCACGGAGGTGTGATCTTGCGCGTGAGTGAGGATAAGGTTGACGACCAGAATGATAATGCGAAGGCTCGTGCCACCAAGGAAGAAACTTGGGACTTTATTCTCAATGAGTATGACAAGGCTATTGCCGACCTTCCCGATTTATGGTCGGACGGTGATTATGGCCGTATTACCAAACAGGGGGCCCAGGCGATGAAGGCCCGTGCAGCTCTTTATGCAGAGCGTTGGGAGGAAGCTTATACTGCTGCCGATAATGTTATTAAGTCGGGTAAATTCACACTTTCGACCGATCTTGGTAATATTTATACAAATCCAGCAAACGGTGAGATAATCGTGCCTGTACTTTTTGAGTTGGAAAAGAAGCAGCACAGTTTTGATACATATCTATGTCCTCCCAGTTTTGCAGAAACATGTGGTTATAAGGACCAAAATGGAGCAGCCGCAACACCCACCGAAGAGTATGCCTCACAGTTTGACATAAAAGTAGGCAATACATGGGAAGCCTTTAACTGGGATAACCTTGCTAAATATGACAATGAACCATTTAAAAACCGCGATCCCCGTTTCTATCAGTCGATTCTTGCTAACGGCAGTACTTATCAGGGACGTGAAATTCAATGCTGGGAAGGCGGAAGCGATGAATGCATGATTTATTCATCAACCGGTCAGGATAACGTTCATAAGAGCACAACGGGCTATTATTTGCGTAAATTCCTTACTTCCAATACGGGAGCAAAACGTTACAACTTTACTAATATTCTTAGCGACCAGCATTGGATTGAAATGCGTCTTGCCGAGGTATATCTTATTCGTTCTGAGGCTGCAGCTCGTCAGAACCAATGGAGCCAGGCATATAGCGATCTAAATGTTATACGTAATCGTGCGACGTTGACCGATGTTCCCCAGAAGAATAGTTGGGAAGATTATTTTGTAGATTTGCAGAAAGAGCGTATCTGCGAGCTTGGCCTTGAGGGACATCGTTATGACGACATCATGCGCTGGGGTATATCACAGGAGGTTATTAACGGTAAGCGTACTCATGGCGTCAAGGTAACCAAAAATGATAATGGTACTTTCAGCTATGAGGTTATCGAAGCCGATAATTACGACCGTATTTTCCCCAAGAAGTATGAGATATTCCCGATCCCATATAATGAGATTCAGAACAATCCGTTATGTGAGCAGAATGACGCTTGGAAATAATCTTTAAAATTTTGTAAGCAATGAAACTTAAATATTTTATTACAAGTCTATTGGCCTCGGTTGTGCTTTTACCGGCGTGTGTCGAGGTTGATGATATCAATCGACTTGACGGAATAGGAACCGCACAGTTAAATGTAAAAGGTTTTCTTGTAGGTTCAACCGACGGTTACCCGTCAATAATTGATTCGGAGGCAGGAACTATTACTATACAGGTTCCGTATTATATCAGTGATACCGAACGTATCATGGGTGATTTGACTCAAATGAAGATTGAAGCTCAAACACCTGTTGGTTACTCATTCTCCCCTTCTCTCAGCGGTATTCATGATCTAATGGCCGGGTATCGCACAAATCTGTTGGATGATAAAGGTAATGCTAAATCCTTTACTATTTATGCAGAAATGGTTAAATCATCCGCGTCCCAGATTATTTCAGCAAAGCTTTTAGAAAGTGAGCGCACGGCTGTTGTTATTCGCGAACCTGAGACACCGGGTGCTCATGGACAAGTAATTGTAGCAAAGACTTCTTCGGCGATAGATGGCGCTCTACATGAAGTAGAATTAAATGTTTCCCCTTGGTCAACGGTTACATGTACAGCGCTTGATAGTGAAACGGGATTGGTAGATTTCAGCAGTTTGCCCGAAATTACTGTAACTGCACAAAATGGTATTGACAAGACTGTATATGACGTTAAAATACAGATACCTGATGTGTTACCTTATGGTATTGGATATATATCATCTATGTGGGCGAAACAGCTTTACACTGATAACGATGAGGGTTGGGAAGCCGGTGCAAACACTTCTATGGCTGTAGTTGATGATTATTTAATTGTTAGCAACGTCAATGATTATAGAAATATGCTCGTCTTTGATCGTTTTAATGGAAAGAGACTACATGATGTAAAAGTAAATTGTGATGGTGTAGCTGACGGCCGAATATTACGTGCAATAACCCACGATGATGCAAATCATATGGTCGCTGTTACGTTGACAAGTAATTCTTGGATGAATACACCCACAAATGTGTTAGTATATGTTTGGAAAGACGGTATAACTCAAAAGCCTACACCTGTGCTTAATGCAGATATAAACGGTTCGTACTTTTCAAATATCCCAGGTCGTAATTCGATTGATTTATTCTGTGTTACATCGTGTGCCGGTGATATGGTGAATGGAGACGCAGTTCTAACGACTGTTTACAGAGGTCATTATGGGCCAGCGATTCTGTTGCCATTTAAGGATGGCAAACCGGAGGGTACTGCTTTGTATGATACAAACGGAGCTTATGCATCAACTTGGGATTCCTCAAATGCTGCACCTATTTCTGGCTCGGCTCCTTATGGTTATATTATGCATACCGGAAATGCCCGAGGTTTGGTTTCTTATGTTCCTCGCGGAACGGGTAGCCGTGCCATTACGTTTAAACGCCCGTTAAACCACTGGTGGGGAAATAGTGAAACTTTTGGAGATTGGTGTGGTAATACTCGCAGTGTAGACTATATCGAATTCAACGGTTGTCATCTCGTTGCTGCATGTAATGGTAATAATACTGGCGGAAATACAGAGTATCAACGTTTGTATGTGACAAATATTGGAGCTTCGCCTACAGCCGATTCTTTCAGAGACGGTTTCATCTTTGACTCACGTGAAGGTAGTGTTGTAGGAGATGCTTCCAAGGGCGGTCCATCAGGAACTGGATATGGCGTAGCTGGTATGACATCGGCATATTCCTATGAGTCTGGAAAAACCGTTCTTGGTGATTGCTTCGGTGGTCAAGTTAATCGTGGTGCCGGTAATGTAATTTTTGCCCGTTCTACTGATGGAAATGCTGTTCAAGTATATATGCTTGTCCCTGATCATGGTATTTTATCTTACGAAATGACTCGCTTTGACATCTAATCTTTGATATAAGTGCTTCCCGGCGGTGGGTTCCGAGCAGGGATTTCAACGCCGTGGAAGCACTTTTTTTATTATCTTTGCGGGTAAGTGTTTTACCTGCTTCGATTTCATTCTCCTCTCATCCTCCCCTCCATTCACAATTCTCCATTCATAACCTATTATGACTCAGTTCCTACAAGAAATATTTGGACAGCCCCGGGCTGTGAGGGACACCGCCCTATACTATGCCGCAGAGGGTGGCCGCGAGGCGCTCGAGGCTTTTGCCGAGGCTGCCCGTCGTGCCGGCCGCGTGGTGGCTACGGGTATGGGTAGCTCCTACTTCCTGTCGGGGGCGCTCCAAACGTTTCTTTCCCGCCATGGTATCGCCGTGACCGTTGTTAATGCCGGCGAACTTCTTCACTATCAACTTGATGTTATTACCGACGATACTCTCCTGGTTGCTATTTCGCAGAGCGGCGAGAGCTATGAGACGGTCAACGTCGTCAGGCAACTCGACAGCCGAGGCAGGCATCCGCAGCTGGCTGTCATCACCAACGAGCCGGCGAGCACGCTTGGCCGTCGCGCCGATATATTGCTGCCCACGGTGGCAGGCGTCGAGGAGAAGACCTCGACCAAGACGTTTATTACAGGTTTCCAGGTTTTATATATGATTGAGCGTGCTATGAGTGGCTGTAGCGTCCCTGCCGATGTGTGGGACCGCCTTGCGGCCGAGATTGACACGACGCTCAATCAAAGAGACAACACGCTCCCGGGCATGCTTCGCGCCCTGGGCAGCGCGTCATACATCCAATTCATTGCGCGAGGCACAGCAATGGCTTCGGCCAGCCAGTCGGCCCTGATGTCGATGGAGGCCAGCCATACCCCCTCTCAGGCGCTTGCGGGCGGAGAATTCCGCCATGGGCCGCTCGAGATGGTAGGCGCGGGATTCACAGCCGTAGTGCTTGCCCACTCAGCTGCTCCCACGTTTGAACAGACCCGCAAGCTCATAGGTGACATCCTAAGGTTCGGCGGGCGAGTATTGCTCGTGAGCGACCGCGAGGATGCCATGGCCTCGGCCGACGGGCTGACGATTGTAGCCGCTCCGACGCCCGATGCCGAGCTGTTCCCCGTGACGGCAATCATCCCCGTTCAGCTGGCCATCGAGGCCTGGGCCCGCGAGTCCAAGGGCATCACCCCCGGCGAATTCACCCACGGTCTTAAAGTCACCGCCATCGAGTGAGACGATGGCGAGGCGCGAGGCGCCTCAGGTACGAGGTACAAGGTCCGGGGTACGAGGAGCGTTTTAGGTACGAGGTACAAGGTCCGGGGTGCGAGGAGCTGGGTGCGAGGCACGTTAGGTGCTGGGAACGAGGTGCAAGGCAGGAGTTTTTCTCGAACCTCGAACCTTGAACCTAAAAAGAACCTCGAACCTAAGAAGGGCCTTGAACCTAAAAAGAACCTTGAACCTAAATGAATGAATATAAACAATATACAAGTTTACAATGAACTACGACTATAGACAACTTACAGTTTGGACAAAATCGATGGAGCTGACTCGTATTATTTACGAGTTGACCAAATTATTGCCCAAAGAGGAGTCTTTCGCTCTGGTTCAGCAGATGAGGCGAGCGGTAGTTTCGATTCCGTCGAATATTGCCGAGGGTCACGGTCGCAACTCCGACAAGGAGTTTGTAAACTTTCTGAGCATTGCTCGTGGATCTCTTTTGGAGATTTCGACTCAGCTTGATATTTGTGTCATGATCGAACATATTCCTAAAGATGAGATTGTTGAAGCACAGTCTCTGATTGAGGAAGTATGGAAAATGTTGAATTCGTTAATTACGTATAGAAAAAATAAGTTATAAAAATGGTACGGCAACGAGGTGTGTTTCTCGGACCTCGGACCTTGTACCTTGAACCTTAAAATATGGACAGAATGGGAACGCGCGATCTCGCTATTGGCCTGGATATAGGCGGAACGAAAATGAAGTGTGGCGTCGTTGACGCCGGCGGCAAAGTGATAGGCTCTCCCCGCGAGGTGCCTACCAATGCCCGCGGACCACGCGAAAAGATTGTGGCCGGAATACTTGACCTGCTCAACGAGGCGCTGAGCCAGGTGCCCGAAAACCGCCTGCGCGGCATAGGCATCGGTTGCTCGGGTCCGCTTGACATTATTTCGGGTACTATCCTCAAGTGTAACACGCTCCCCACGATGCACAACTACCCGTTGAAGCACATCGTCGAGCTGACCACCTGCAAGGAGGTGCACATGAATAACGACGCCAACGCTATGATGCTTGGCGAGGCTGTGTGGGGTGCCGGCCGCGGCCGCTCGTCGCTGCTCGGTATCACGCTCGGCACGGGATGCGGATGTGCGTTCATCAACGACGGCCGCATCTGGACCGGCTACACCGGCAACGCGGGCGAGATATGGCAGTCGCCCTATCGCGACGGCGTCATCGAGGATTATGTTTCGGGCCCCGGCCTTGCCAATATGTACAAGGCTCTCACCGGCCAGGACGTTGACGGCAAGGAGATTGCTGAACGGGCACGTGCCGGCGAGGAAGCCGCTATCGATGTGTTCAACCAGTTTGCCGACGGACTGGTGTTCGCGCTCGCCTGGACTATCAACACCGTCGACCCCGATGCAGTGATACTGGGTGGTTCGGTAGTCAATTCGTCCGACCTGTTCCTCACCCGCGTGCGTAGCATGCTGCCCAAATACATCACGCAGGAGGCCGCCGAGCACATCGAGATTCTGACCGCCGGCCTGGGCAATAACGCCGGTTTCATAGGCGCAGCCGCACTGATGTTCGAGTAACAATACCGGGCGTCTTACGTAAAGTTGTAGCGGACGTGATTTATCGCGTCCCCACATTGCTATAATCACTTCTAATTGTTTTGAAACGAGTATTATACATATTGATTTTTGTCGCTACGTGTGTTGCGGGAGCGGCATCGGACATGACCATCGACCGGTGGCGTATTCTCCACTCGGGGGGTGTGTCGGTGGCCGACAGCGTTGTCGCTACCGTGGGGTATGACGACTCGGGATGGCATGCGGCTGTCGTTCCCACTACGGTGCTCAACGCTCTGGTGCTTGACAGCGTTTATCCCGACCCGCGCGTGGGCATGAACAATTATCTTATACCCGATGTGAGCGACGAGTTCAACGCTCGACTCGGCCTTGACCGCTACAGTCACCTCGGCGCGGGTGAGAATCCGTGGCAGCAGCCATGGCTGTACCGCTCGGAGTTCAAGGCCCCCGCTTCGTGGCGTGGTAAGAAGCTGTGGCTCAAACTCGATGGCATCAACTATCGTGCCGACGTGTGGGTCAACGGAACGAAAGTAGCCGACCGCGATACGACGGTGGGCATGTTCAGGCGTTTCAAATACGACGTCACTCCCTACATACGCCCCGGCCGGGATAATGCCGTGGCCGTGAAGATTTATCAGGTCGACCATCCCGGCGACCCGCGCCCCGGTACACAATGGGTGCACTTCGGCCCCAACCGAGGCAATGCCGGCGACATACACCGCGACGAGACGCTCAAGATGAGCGGCGGGTGGGACTGTGCGCCCGTGGTGCGCGACCGCAATATGGGCATCTACCATCCCGTCACGATCGAGGCCACCGGCCCGGTGACGTTTGACGACCCGCAGGTTGTCACGACATTGCCCCTGAATGACACGACCCTGGCCCGCGTCACCGTCACCGTGCCACTCGTCAACAATACAGACAAGACAATTCGCGGCACGCTCGGCGCGCGCATCAGCTCGCTGCCCGAAATCGACTTCGTGACATATAAGAAAAAGGTTTCCAACACTATAAAGCCTGTCGCCATAAACCGCGATGTGATTATCGCGCCGGGCGATACGGCGACCGTGACGCTGTCGGCCGACGAATACCGGCAGCTTGACATCAAGAATCCGCCGTTGTGGTATCCCAACGGCTATGGCGAGCAGCCTCTGCAGCGTCTCGAACTCACGTTCAAGCCCCGGGGCGCACAGGCCACCGAGTGGCAGTGCGACTTCGGCTTGCGCGAGGTGAAAACACGACTCATGGAGCGCCGTTATGAGTCGCATCTCGGCCCCGACATGGAGCACGGACTCGTGTTCATCGTCAACGGCCGCGAGATATTCTCGCGCGGCGGCTGGATTCAGCCCGACATTCTCCTCGACAACTCCCGGCGCAACATCTACGACCAGGCGCGCCTTATGGCCGAACTCGGAGCCAACACCATAGGCAGCGAGGACATGCCGGCCCCCGGCCGCGACTGGCTCGAGGCGTGCGACAAGTACGGCCTAATGTGGTGGCACGTGTTCCATCAGTGCTACCGCATGTTCCCCGGCCGTGCTAACCAGGACAATCCCGACGACCACGCCCTTGCAACCGCCCACGTTATCGACGAGATCAAGCGCTACCGCAACCACCCCTCTGTCGTCATGTGGGTGGGTGTCAACGAGGTGTGCCCGGCTCGCGACCTCTATGTGGCCACCCGCGAGGCTGCACGCAGGCTCGACCCGTCGCGTCCGTTCATCCCCACCACGTCGGTGAGCTGGGATGTCGACAGCCTCACACCGTGGCTCGCCGAGGATATGCCCATCGGGACGACCGACGACGGCGCCCCCGACTACAACTGGGCCCCAAGCGACTATTACTTCGACAAGATTGACGAGGTCTATACCCAGATGTTCAAGAACGAGCTCGGCATGCCGGCAGTGCCCGTCTATGAGAGCCTCGAGAAGTTCATCCCCACGATAAACAAGCCCATGGATGTGCGCGACCGCCTGTGGCCCCTCGACAGCGTGTGGGCCGAGCATGGAGCGTGGTGTGTCAACAACTTTGTGTTCCGCGGCTACGACAACGCCTTGCGCACGATGTACAGCGACCCCGAGTCGGCCCGCGACTACGCTCTCAAGGCCCAGCTGCTCAGTGCCGACGGTTACCGTGCCATGATCGAGGCCGCCAATCATCGCGCCTGGGATATCACGACCGGCGTGATGCTCTGGAAGCTCAACTCCTGCTGGCCCGATGTGGCCTGGCAGGTCTACGACTGGTACCTGACCCCCAACGCGGCTTACTATTTTACCCGCAAGGCTATGGAACCGGTTCATGCACAGCTCAATGCCAACAGCGAGCGTCCCTCGGTGATAAATAACACCCATCGCGCTACCGGGCCGTTGACCCTTGAAACACGCATCCACGATTTCTCGATGAAAGAACAGTGGCATCGCCTTGATACAGTTGATGTTGCGCCCAATTCGTATATCGAGCTCCCCGCCATACCCAAGGGGGGTAAACTCGCGGCCGTCTATCTCGTTACGATGACCCTGAGCGACCCCCAAGGCAACGAAGTGTCACACAATACCTATTGGCGCTATAGTCAGCACCAGAACTTCTACTGGCTCTTGCGCCTGCCGCAGGGTAAGCTTGACAAGCAGGTCAGTGTCGAGCGCGACGGCGACGAGTATGTTGTAACCGTCAACCTGACGTGTGGCCCTGAGGGATGTGCGTTTTTCAAGCATCTGACCCTGAGCGATTCGCCCGATGGCCCGTCGGTCAACCCTGTGTTCTGGAGCGATAATTTCGTGACACTGCTGCCGGGCGAGAGCCGCACCGTCACGGCGCGCGTGGCGGCCGACCTTCTCAACGGCGAGCCTGTAGTTAGAATTGATTATTAAATAGTTAAGAATATGAACCGCATTATCACAGCATTAGTAGCGATTATAACGGCACTCGGATTGTATGCAGCCAAGCCACTGCCCATTATACCTTATCCGCAGAGCGTGGAAACAGTCAAGGGACACTACAACGCCAAAAACGGTTTTGATATACAGGTCACCGACCCTGTCTTTGAGGGGGAGGGTGAGTTTTTGCGCGACAAGCTCGTTGCCGCCGGCAAGAAATCGGCCTTGAAGCCCGACGGTCATATCGTGCTGCAGCTTGACAGCAGCGTTGAATCGCCCGAGGGATATACTCTCAGCATCACCAAGGATGCTGTGGTTATAGGGGCCTCCGACCCTGCCGGCGCGTTTTATGGCGTGCAGACTCTGCTGCAGCTGGTCGACAACAGCAAGAATCTGCCCTGCGTCAGGATTGCCGACTCTCCCCGCTACGCCTGGCGCGGATTCATGCGCGACGACGCCCGCCATTTCACCGGCGTCGAGAGCGTCAAGCAGTTCATCGACCTCATGGCCTACTACAAACTCAACCGTTTCCACTGGCACCTGACCGACGGCCAGGGGTGGCGCATCGAGATAAAGAAATACCCCCGACTGGCGACAGTAGGTGGAGTGGGCTCTCACAGCGATCCCGATTCGCCCTGCGCCTATTACACCCAGGATGAGATTCGCGACATCGTCGACTACGCCTCGCGCCGCCATGTCATGATTATTCCCGAGATAGACATGCCCGGCCACGCCACGGCGGCCAACCGCGCCTATCCCGAGTATAACGGCGGTGGCGAAGGGATATTCCCCGATTTTACATTCAACCCCGGCAAGGAGGAGACTTATACCTATTTGAGCGACATTCTCGGCGAGGTGGCTCAGCTTTTCCCCGGCCCGTTTATCCACATAGGTGGCGATGAGGTGGCCTACGGTATAAATGCATGGAAAGTCGACCCCCATGTCAAGGCTCTGATGGAGCGCGAGGGATTTGATAATGTGAAGCAGTGTGAACGTTACTTCATGAACCGCATGATCGCCGAGGTAGCCCACCTGGGTAAAACGCTCATCGGCTGGGACGAGCTGCTCGACCTCGACGTCGACAAGTCGACCAACATAATGTGGTGGCGCCACGACAAGCCCGAGTATCTTACACGCTCGCTCGGTGCGGGATATACCACAGTGATGTGTCCGCGCAAACCGCTCTACTTCGACTTCGTGCAGCACGACAGCCACACGGTGGGTCGCATCTGGGACGGTTTCTGTCCGCTCGAGGATGTGTATGCTTTCCCCGACCCTTGGTTTGAGTCGATAGGTGTTACCCCCGAGATGCAGAAGCATATCTCGGGAATGCAGGCCAACGCCTGGAGCGAGCTCATGCACAACAGCGACCGCGTGGAGTTCATGACCTGGCCTCGACTCTGTGCGCTGGCCGAGTCGGGCTGGACGCAGCTCCCCAACAAGGATTATAAGAGTTTCGAGGCTCGTCTTGACGATGCATACCGGCTGTTTGACAAGCTCGGCATCTATTACTTCGATCATCGTAATCCCGGCCATCATCCCGAGCCTGCCGGTCCCGAGATCAAGAAAAAGACACGCGACAGCGAGACCGATTATCGCGATTAAGAATATGAAGAGACTATTACTTGCAGCAGTGTTGTCGGCTACCGCTCTTGCGGCCGTGGCCGATAACATCGTGTTACAGAACGACGAGATGGCTCTCACCATAGGCGACGACGGCCTGGTGAAGAGCCTCGTGTACAAGCCCGGAGGCGAGGAGTGTGTGCAGCCCGGCGTCGATGCCCCTGTGTGTGTCATCACCCAGTACCGCCCCTACGACAATGAGAATTTCCTCATGTTTCCGGCCAAACCGCGCTCGTTCCCTTCCAATAAATGCTACATGAGCGGCGACACGCTCATGGCCGAGTTTACCGATACCTACGATATCGTCAAGCTCAAAGTCGATATCACTCCCTCCTATATAGCGTTCACTCCCGTCGACCGCGACTATCGCATCGAGGATTACGGCGTGAAGCGCAAGACCGAGCTCGACGAGCTCACCATAATGCAGCTCCCGCTCAAGAAGCGTGAACGCTTCGGCGAGTGGCTCAATGTCATGTGGGATGACTCGGTGGCCGTTGCGCTCGTGGGAACTCACCCCACGACGTTTATTGACTCCCGTGTAGAGCGTGACAACACGACGTTGCTGGCTCAGACGCATACTTCGGTTCAGTTATTCGACTCGGGAACGGCGCTTATCGTGACCCGTCCCGACAGCGTGCTCGACCGCATGGATGCTCTCGAACGCGACTATGACATGCCGCGTGGTGTGGAGAGTCGTCGCCTGCCCGAGTATCCTATGAGCTACTATGAGCTGCGCGATGTGACGGTCGACAACATCGACCGTAATATCGAGTTGGCGAAACAGGCGGGACTTAAGACAATGGTTATCTATTATGTCGATTTTGCCAAGGCGTGCGGACACTACGAGTGGCGCCCCGAGTATCCGCGGGGTATGGCCGACCTGCAGGAAATCACCCGCAAGATTACCGAGGCCGGCATGATTCCCGGCATCCACATTCACTATTCTAAAATTGCTGTTACCGACCCGTATATCAACGACGGCGTGCCCGACAGGCGCGGAAACGTCGTGGCGCGTTTCAGCCTTTCGGAGCCTATTGACTCGGCTGCCACGACGATAACTGTCGAGGAGCGACCCGAGGGTGTTCGCATGGAGGATGGTCGCCGACTGCTGCAGCTCGACGATGAACTCATCATGTTTACCGATGTTACGAAAACTCAGCCTTATACCTTTACCGGGTGTAAGCGAGGATATTACAATTCCAAGGCATCGGCCCATGCTGCCGGCAGCGAAGCGCGTCATCTTGATGTCGATGACTGGCCTCTGTTCATCCGCGTAGACCAGAACAGCGGTATCCAGCGCGAGATTGCCGAGCGTCTCGGCGAGATATATGCCGACTGCGGCTTCCGTTTTGTCTACTTTGACGGTGCCGAGGATATCCCCATGCCCTACTGGTATAACGTGTCAAGGTCTCAGCTTGAGGTATATAACGCCATGAAGCCGGTGCCCATGTGGGCCGAGGGAGCACAGAAGTCACACTACGGCTGGCACATTCTCTCTCGTGGCAACGCTTTTGATATTTTCCCGCCCGAACGGATACGTCCGGCAATGAAGCGCTACACCCTCAGGTGTGCCGAGCAGGTGGCATGCGATTTTACATCGGTCAATTTCGGCTGGGTCAACTACCTTGCTCCGAGCGAGAAAACCATAGGCATGCAGCCCGATATGTACGACTACATCTGTTCCAAGGCCCTGGCATGGGATTCGCCCATATCGCTTGTGGCTAACATGCCCGAGCTTGACCGCCATCCCCGCACCGATGACAACCTGCTGTCGATCAACCTGTGGGAAACAGCCAAGCTCGACAAGAGCATCGACCCCGAGCTTAAACTCGCGATGCGTGATCCCGAGCGCGAGTGGACTATCATGCCCCGCCGTGATGGCCGGTTTGAGGTGCGTGAAGTGACGCAGCTTACGCCCGATTCGCTCAATGCCACTATGCCCGTGCGCGCTTTCAGCTACTGTATTGATGACAACAATACCGGCATTATTTACTGGAACGGAAACGGCGAGTCGACGGTGACTCTTCCAGCCGCAGGCGTTGATGTGAAACTGTATGCATTTGACGGCAAGCGTCTTAAAGTGCGCCGCGACAAGGAGGGAAATATCACAATTCCCGCCGGGGAGCGCAGAGTGCTCCATATCGCCTTGCCGGTCGATGACGCGCGAAATATGTTTCTTAAAAACCTATAAACCCACAATATCACAATGACAAAAAAAGCTATCTTGGCAATTGCTATGATTGCGGGACTCTCTCTCGCAACACAGGCCAAAACCACGACCGAGCGCAACGCGGCCGGTGACCTCGTGTTGGCCAATGAGAATGCCTCTCTGGTTTTCTCGGGCAACAAAGATTTTCTACTCAAAGAGTTCAACATGGCAGGGAAGAACCTCCTTCCTGCTGCCGGCTCGGCCACCCATCCCTGGCAGCTGACCTATCGCGGCCCCAATGGCGAGAATCCCTTGCTCATGCCCCGCTGGGGTGTCTATCGCGGAACCGAGTTTACCGAGTATAACGGTGCCCCCGCTGTCAAGGCAACCTGGGATATGGTGCTTGAGGACGCTCCTCAGTGGCCGGTGACGGTTACTGTCGCGCTCCCCGATGATGCCGAGATGCCCTCGTTCTATATCGACGCCGCCCTGCCCGAGGACTGGGTCATCACCGACCTCGAATTCCCCCGCGTGACTTTCAAACAGATACCCAACGGCAAGGCTGTTATGCCTATCGCCTATGGCTGTGAATACAATCTGAGCCGTGAGGGTCAGTTGCAGACGCGCTACCCGTCGGTAACAGGTTCTATGCAACTCATGATGATGCATGACCCCGCCGGACAGAACTGCACCGTATTCTTTGCTCCCCGCGATGGCGAGGGTGGCAACAAGGTGATGCGAATGAAGATGGAAGGTGACAACGTTACATTCCTTCAGGAGGTCGTAGCCAACTATGACTGGAGCAAGGGTGGCAAGTTCTCGCTCCCTTATGGCACCGATATGGGCTGCAACCCCGACTCCTGGCAGGCTACTGCCCTCAAGTGGTATCGTCCCTGGGCCCTCGATACAAAGTGGGCTCAAAAGAATGTGCGCGACCGCAATATCGCTCCCTGGGTCGAGAATGCCGACATGTGGTTGCGTCCCGGCGATGTCGACGCGCCCACGATGGAAGCGCTGCGCAAGGCGTTGAAATACTACGGCAAGGGTGTGGGCCTCCACTGGTACTACTGGCACAATTATCCCTTTGATACTCACTATCCCGAGTATTTCCCTGCCAAGCCCGGTTTCAAGGAGATGATTGCCGAGGCTCAGTCGCTCGGAGCTCATGTCACACCCTACATCAACGGCCGCCTGTGGGACCCTGCGACCCCCAGCTATAAAGCCGAGAACGCAAAGGAGGCTTCCTGCCGCAAACCCGACGGCACGCTCTACACCGAGGTGTATAGTTCTAAGGTGCTCAACACCGTTACATGTCCCGCCAGCGAGATATGGCAGAACAAGTTGCGTTATCTCAACAAGTATATTCTCGACAGCCTCGGCACCGATGGCGTGTACATGGACCAGATAGGTTGTGCTGCCGCCGAGCCCTGTTATGCCGATAACCACGGTCACGGTAAAGGTGGCGGTTCATGGTGGCCCGATGCCTACCGTGATGTCCTCACCGATATGCGTGAGACATTTTACACCCCCGACCAGGCCATGACCACCGAGGAGAACGCCGAGCCATACATCGACCTGCTTGACATGATGCTCATTGTCAATTCACCCCATGTCAACTATATGCGCATGGTACCCCTGTTCCCGCTCATCTACAGCGACCGTTGCGTTTATAGCGGTTTCACTTATATTCCGTGGAAAATCAACGACGGCTCGCTGCGTTATCTCACGATGAAATCTCTGCTTTGGGGCTCGCAGCTCGGTTGGGTCGAACCCAAACTGCTCATGAACGATGCCAACAAGACCGAGGCCCTGATGCTCAAGAACCTTGTCAAGTTCCGCAAAGACAACCATGACATATTCTTTGGCGGACGTTTCATGGCTGAGTTTATTCCTGAGGGTGAGAACGAAACATTTGATGTGCCTAACTATCAGCCCACACCCGTTGTGATGGGTGCCGAGTGGACCGATGTCAAGGGTAAGCCTTACTATATTCTTGCCAACATGAGTGACCGTGACCGTACCGTTACGCTCCCCAATGGCAAGTCGCTGAAAGTTAAGGCCCACAACGCCGCCAAGGCTTCAAAATAATAATCCGTCCCTCTCATTCTGCGCGAGAGTATGTTTTAAGAATTAGGGCAGATATATTGAAAATTGTTAAAAAGTAACATTTGCTATTGATTATCAAAAAATTTCAATATATTTGTCAAGATTTTTTAACATACCATGGACGTGTAGAGACCAAAAACAAGAAATAAATAAACAAAATCCTTAAAATAAGTTAACATGAACAAATTAATTATCACATTAGCAGCAGGTTTCGCAATCCTCTCCTCCTGCTCCGACAATGTAGATGCAGGTTCGGTACCAACGCTGTTGCCACCTTCCGACGTAGCAGTTGAGCGTACAGGCGAGGATCAAGTGCTGGTTACATGGAAAGATAACTCATCATCAGAGACAGGTTATGCGGTGTTCGTGCGTAAAGCCGATACACAGACCGGCCAGGAAGTGGCCCAGGTTGCTGCAAATGAAACTTCTTGCACCCTCACAGGCGTGCTGCAGGAAGGCAATCAATACTTTGTAGGTGTAAAGGCATTCAGTGCCAAGGAGCAGACCCGTGTCATCTCGGTGCTTTATAATATGCAGGTTTTGGCCGATCTCCCAAAAGTAAATTTCAGCAAGCTTAACTCTGACGAAAATTGCATCTGGGGTACATACAATATCTCTAATGTCGAGATTAGTTCGGTCGATGAATGGGGACTTTGCTGGAGTTCGGCCGGTGTTCCTACCTTATCCGATAATTATCTTGCCGGTCCCGCTATCGATAACAACGGCGGTGTGTTCCAGGTGATTCCCAACTCTGAACTCGAATATGGTGTTGACTATCAGGTTAGAGCCTATATGAAAGTTGCCGGTGAGGTATATTACAGCGCTGCTTCTACAGCTTCGATGACCGAAGAGTATCCTGCAATTACACTCCAGTGGAACAAGTTGACCGATACCGGTTTACCTGCTTCAATCGAAGTTTATGAGACCACATCCAAGCTCAATGGTTCTGCTTTCCACGCGTGGTATGCGATTGCCGACCTGTCGAAAGGTGATGTCGAGCTGCGTGTAAGTGTACCGTCCGGTGCCAAGACAATTGACGAACAGGCTGCTGCATTTAACGGAGACTGCTATGTAATGGTAAATGGTGGTTATTTTTATAATGGTAAGAATACCGGTCTTGCTGTTGTAGACGGTAAAGCTGATGGTGCTATCAACGACGTGCGCGGTTCGCTCAAAACGGCCGACGAAGAGTATAACATAATGTATGCCATCACCCGTGGATGTTTTGGTGTAGACGCTAACGGCAAGCCTGCCGCTTATTGGGCCGGCACCGACGACTCGGGCAAGAACATGTATTACGACACTCCTCTTGCAACAGTTAAGGGCGAGAACAAGTATGGCAAGCCCTCGACTAAACTCCCCGAGGCTCCTGTAAGCTGGAATCCCAAATATGCTCTGAGCGCAGGCCCCCTGCTTCTTATCGACGGCAAGATACCTTTCAACTTTACAACAACAGCCAAGGGTGCCGACTACTATCTCACCAACTATGAGGTGATGCCTTATGATATCTTCGGTCCCGATGTAACCCCCGACCGCACTGCTGCCGGCTACACCGAGGATGGCAAAGTGATCCTGTTCATTTGCGACGGCCGTATCGCTTCATCAGACGGTGCTACTCTTGTCGAGCTTGCTCAGATTCTTAAAGGACTCGGCTGTGTAGGCGCTGTTAACTTTGACGGCGGAGGTTCTACCGGCATGATGGTCGGCGACAAACATGTCAACGACATTACGCCCAACAACCGTCCTGTTGTTTCTACTCTCGGATTCTTCAAGAAATAAATCATCCCATAAAGGGCGGCACAGCAGTCAACGAACTATGTGCCGCCCTCTTCAAAAAAATTAAAACCCGATTATAAAATGAAATACACTTCTTTGATACTATCGTCATTACTGTTGATCATGTCATCGTGTGGCGAAGAAGATCACACAGTTCCCGATATATTCAAGCCCGATGATAAGGTCCCGCCGATAGAGCAGCCCAAGCCTGATGAGATGTACTCGTGGGAGAAATCAAGAGATAAGATTCTTGATTATACCGACATGGTACTGCTGTATGGTGGCGGTCGTCAGCGTTTTATCCCCAACTGGGACAGTGACCGCCTGTCGTCATACGTATCTTACAAGGATGAAGCCGGCACCGAAACCTGGTTCTTTGATGCGTTCCTGTTTCTTGAGTTTGCCGACTATGGCAGCGGATCGGCTATGGTGACATACGCCACAGGCTATAAGGACCCGTCGACCGGCAATATTCTCGATTCTGCTACAAAAAAAGACTGGGAAAGGCTCATCGACTACTATTTCCTCAAGGGGCATAACATTGCCGCGCTTGACGAGACTGTAGGCAATGCGGCAATACGCCTCGGCCAGCCCAAGAAAAAACCTCGTGTAGTAATTACCATCCCCGAGCCCATCACACGCAAGAATTCGAGCGTAACCGGTGCCTCTACGACCTACTGGGGCGAAGTCGACGGCAAGCCTCTCGATTTCTCAAAGGCTGCCGACCGCGTGGAGGCATGCCGCTGGTATATCGACCGCGTGCGTGCGCTGTTCAATGACCGTGCTTATAAGAATGTTGAACTCGCCGGCTTTTATTGGATTGCAGAGAAGTCGACCGATTCATCGACCATTCTTGCCGCTGTATCTGATTACCTGCATGCGTTGAACTACTCGTTCAACTGGATACCCTATTTCACGGCCCAGGGTTATGCTCAGTGGCAGCAGTGGGGATTCGATTACGCCTACCTGCAGCCCAACTACTTCTTTAACGACGCCACCCCGCTGAGCCGTCTCGACGAGGCCTGCAATATGGGTATATCGGCGAAAATGGGCATGGAGATGGAGTTTGACGACAATGCCCTTGCATCGAATGGCCGCGGCTACAAACTGCGCAATTACATGGATGCATTCCGCCGTTACAAGATTTGGGATGAACGCCGCATCGCCTACTATCAGGGAAATAACACTGTACACACACTTAAGAATTCATCGAAAGCCGAGGATAACGAGCTTTACCATGAGTTTGCGAAGTTTGTGACTACGCGTCCGTTGCGTTCAAAGATTTGATTTTAATTGTTTTATGCTATTAGTCCTTGCGGGGCGCTGTCTTCTTGACGGCGCCTCGTTTTGCTAATAGTCGGGTCTAAGTCCTGATATTCTTTTGTTGACGGTGTGATTTTTAGTAACTTTGCTTTGTAAAATCTAAAGTTTCAGACTATGAAGAAGATTGTAATGGTTACCGGCGCTACGTCGGGCATTGGCGAGGCTTGCGCGCGGGCGTTTGTGGGCGCCGGGTATAGAGTGATTATCACCGGCCGTAACACGCGCCGCCTTGAGGATTTATGTCGCGAATTATCGGATAATCCCGATGATGTTCTTGCGCTTAACTTCGACGTGCAGGATCGCGAAGTATGTAGCAAGGCAGTCGAATCACTTCCCGCTGCATGGCGTGAAATCGACGTGCTTGTCAATAATGCCGGTCTCGCCCTCGGTCTTGAGCCTGAATATGAAGGCAACCCCGACGACTGGGCTGTTATGATCGATACCAATATCAAGGGTTTGCTTAATATGACCCGTTTCATTGTCCCCGGCATGATAGAGCGTGGTCGCGGACATGTAATCAACATGGGCAGCGTGGCCGGCGATGCGGCCTATGCCGGTGGAAATGTCTATTGCGCTACCAAGTCGGCTGTCAAGGCCCTTACCGACGGCCTGCGTATCGATGTCGCCTCGACCCCGTTGCGCGTCACTTTGATTAAGCCGGGTCTTGTCGAGACCAACTTCAGCCGTGTGCGTTTTCATGGCGATAACGACCGTGCCGACAATGTCTACCGTGGCATCACCCCTCTCACGGCCGAGGATATTGCCGATACCGTATTGTACGCCGCCCAGGCTCCGGCCCACGTTCAGATAGCCGAGGTTCTCGTCCTCGCGACCCATCAGGCCAACGGGTCAATCATTTATCGCCAATAGTCATGAAACTTTTTATTCTTTTGGGCCTTGCATCCATGGCCATAATGACGGCGGCCGCGCAGTCGTTTACCGAGCAGGATGTTAAGGTGTATAACACTCAGCACAATATCACGCTTGGCGGTACATTGACTATGCCCGATGGCGACAAGCCCAAGGCCGGCCTCGTTCTTGCCACCGGAAGCGGCCAGCAGAACCGCGATGAGGAGATTATGGGCCACAAGCCATTCAAGGCCATAGCCGAGTATCTGTCGGCAAGAGGATATGCCGTTTTGCGCATCGATGACCGCGGAGTGGGTGAGAGTGGCGGAAATCCGGCCACATCGACTACCGATGATTATGTAGTCGATATCTCGGCGGCTATGGACAAGCTCGATTCCTGTCTTACCGTCAAGGTGCCGATAGGCGTGCTGGGCCACTCGGAGGGTGGAACTGTTGCGATAAAAATAGCCAATGATAATCCCGAGTGTGATTTTATCGTTACGCTTGGGGCTCCCGCGTGGAGCGGCGACTCGATTGTCATGTCTCAGGCACGCGCCATAGCTACAGCAATGCTGGGACGGTGGGATGGCGAGGCTACGCAACGACGCATACTCAATCTCATCAAGTCTGAGACCCCCACCATCATGGTGCGCACGTCGTTGTATCAGATATTGTCGGAACAGCTTGGTGAAATGGCCAAGATGCCTGAGATTCAGAAACAGCTGAGCCAGCAGATCGAGGTCCTGTGTTCGCCCTGGTATAGGGAAATGATCAAGTATGATCCGGCCGACGATATACGTTCGGTTTCGGTGTCCTGGCTCGCGCTCAACGGCAGTAAGGACATCCAGGTCCTTCCCGAGAACCTGTCGACGATATCATCGCTTAACCCCGAGGTGACTACGCGCCTCATGGAGGGTCACAACCACCTCATGCAGCATTGCTCGACGGGCCTCATGCAGGAATATGCCTCGATCCCCGAGGATATCTCAGAGGATGTCCTTGCCGAGATATGTAAGTGGCTTGATACGCTCCGTTAACCGCTTTCTACCAGCCGCCCGAGGCTCCGCCGCCGCCGGTCATTCCGCCGCCGAAGCTGCCTCCCGAGAAGCCGCCTCCACCGCCAAAACCACGGCCACCTCCACCGCCACCGGCAATGATGATGGGCGGTTCCACCACTTTTGCGATAGTATATGGCTTGTTGTTGATGTTTCCGCAGTTGAGGCATCGGTATATACGCACGCCCTGTCCCTCGGTGCGCGTGGTTGGCTGTCGCAGGATGCGGTTGGCCTGGAGAGCCTGTGCGCGGGCGCCGCATGCCGGGCATACGGTATAGCTTGACCTGCGGTTGATGTACGGTATGATATCGGTCTCATTGCATTTAGGACACAGCCACACGTCATAGTCGACCGAGTTGAGTTTCTCCTCCATATCCTGGGCCGGAGTGAGGTAGTCGTTGTCGTGCACCTCGTCGACACGTTTCATGCGTGTGCCGCAGTTGGGGCAATCGTGGCGGTGAAGGCGTGTATGGCGCATTAGGAGCCACAGCGGCAGCCATGCCACGGCGGCCAGTCCGAGAGTGAAAGGTATCGCCATCAGCGCCGGCAGGCGCATGTTTTCCAGCCTCGTGTAACGTTGCTGGTCGGTGAGATGACGCGATGATACGTAGGCAATAACGAGCCATACGATCAATCCTATGGTCATCATTATCGCGATCGCTCCATAGCCCTTGATGAACTCCTTGAAATCGTCTTTGTTGGAGTTCTTACCTGTCTTTTGGTCGCTGTGCAGGTAGTCGGCAGCCTCAGGGTCACGGATATAGTCGCCTATCGACCCTATGGCCTGAATTAGCGCCCGGTCGGGATCGCCGGCTTTCATGTTCGGGGCTATATCGTTGCGTATGATGCGGCCGGCACGACCGTCGTTTATCACACCCTCCATGCCGTAGCCCGTGCGGAGGGCGGCGCGACGGTCATCGCGCGAGATCACCAGCAGTAGGCCGTTGTCACGGTCTTTCTTTCCTATGCCCCACAGCCCGAACAGCTCGGTTGCGAACGAGTCGATGTCCTGGCCGCTCATGTCGGCTACGACGGCCACGGTAACCTCGGTTGTCGTCGAGTCATTTAGCGCATTCAGCAGCGAGTCGGCCTGTGCGCGGGCTGCCGGCGACAGCACGCCGTCGGGGTCGCTCACCCACGAGGTGGCTCTCTGCAGGTGTACGTTGGGCACTTCGCCCGGCGTGCGGGCGTAGGTTGTCAGGGCTACCAGAGCCGTGAGTATGGTGAGCAGGTATCTTGTCATACGGCGGGAAGTGTTTGTCCGTTAAGTTTGCGGTAAAGGTCGAGAGCATACACGTCGGTCATGGCCGAGATGTGGTCGAGGACGGCTTGTATGCGGCCGAACAGGGTAGGGGCTTTCACGTCATACTGGCCCGGAACCTTGGCGAGCAACAGGCGCGAGTAGTTAAGCTCGGGAAATCGCACGGCGTGGATGTGCTTCTGAAGCAGGAACGTAATGATGCGGTTACCGGCAAGCTCTATGTCGACAACATCGCCGGCACAGTATATCTTATCCCATGAGAGCCTGTTGCATTCCTCGTAGGCCCGGCGCTCGGGCCCGTCGATGGCATGCAGGAGTGAGCCCTCGAAGCGCCCCTCCATGATGGCTTGCTCATTGGCTACAAATGTCTCGGCACAGCGAGTGACGAGTCGGCTAATGACCGATGAGCGCAGGTAGGCGACCTTCTCGTTGGGGTCGCTTATGGTGTCGATAGCCTCGGAGTGTCGGGCGAGCGAGTCGCCTGTGAAGTAGCTTAAAAGCAGCGGAATGACCTCCTCGGTCGACAATATCTTGAGCTTGTGGGCATCCTCGATGTCCATTATCTCGTAGCAGATGTCATCGGCAGCCTCGACTATGTAGACGAGCGGATGGCGTGCATACTCGAGAGCGCCGTCGGGGCGGTCGCGCTTGATCATACCGAGCTCGCGGGCTATTTTCTCGAACGATTCCCTCTCGGTGCTGAAGAAGCCGAATTTTCCGCCCGGCGATGCTATGGATGACTCGTAGGGGTATTTCACGATCGAGGCCAGAGTGGCGTAGGTCATGCCGAAACCGCCATGGCGGCGGCCGTTGAAATTGTGGGTCAGCACTCTGAGAGCGTTGGCATTGCCCTCGAAGTGAACCAGGTCGCTCCACTCGGCGTCGGTGAGGCTGTCGCGCAGCACTGCGCCCTCACCCTCTGAGAAGAATGTCGATATCGCTTTCTCGCCCGAGTGGCCGAATGGCGGGTTGCCCAGGTCGTGGGCCAGACAGGCGGCGGCGACGATTTCGCCTATCGATTCGAGCGCGGCGGCATCGGGTGTCCCTTCATAGCGCGGCTTGAGCGCAGTCATGGCCTCGGTGGCTATCGACCGGCCCACCGACGAAACTTCGAGACTGTGGGTCAAGCGATTGTGCACGAAGATGCTGCCACCCGGCAGTGGAAATACCTGTGTCTTGTTCTGCAGGCGCCTGAATGGCGACGAGAACACCATGCGGTCAAAGTCGCGCCTGAAGTCGCTGCGAACGCCCCCCTTGTTGTCGATCGCGTCTTCGAGGCCGAATCGCTTGTCGCTCACGAGGCGAGTCCATGACATGGCATTATTCCCCGGCATCGTTGTTGTCATCTTGCTGGATATCGTCATATTTCTGGAAAAGAAAGTCGTTGTAGGGGAATCGGGTGAGGTGAATCTCGCGGGCTTTTTCATAGAGCAAGTGCTTGAGCTCGTCGATATTACGCCCTGTCTTGGCCGAGATGAACACGCAGTTGTCGTGCAGCTTGTTCATCCAGGTGGCTTTGAGCTCCTCGAGCGAGATATTCTCACGTGTGCGCGGAGTGAGATCGTCGGCATCCTTAGGCTTGTAGGTGAAAGCGTCGATCTTGTTGAATACCATTATCATGGGCTTCTCCTGGTCGCCGCAGATGTCGCGCAGGGTCTTGTTGACAACCTCGATCTGCTCCTCAAACTGCGGGTGGCTGATGTCTACGACATGAACAAGAAGGTCGGCGTCGCGCACCTCGTCAAGAGTCGATTTGAACGAGTCGACAAGGTTGGTGGGAAGTTTGCGTATGAATCCTACAGTGTCGGTGAGCAGGAACGGCAGGTTGTCGATGATTACCTTGCGCACGGTGGTGTCGAGCGTGGCAAACAGTTTGTTCTCGGCAAATACTTCGCTCTTGCTCAACAGGTTCATCAGAGTCGATTTACCCACGTTGGTGTAGCCCACGAGGGCAACTCGGGTGAGTTTGCCACGGTTTTTGCGCTGTATCGACTTCTGTTTGTCGATCGATTTGAGCTCCTCCTTCAGTCGGGCAATCTTGTCGAGGATAATACGGCGGTCGGTCTCGATCTGGGTCTCGCCGGGACCACGCATGCCTATACCGCCACGCTGACGCTCGAGGTGGGTCCACAGGCGGGTGAGTCGGGGCAGCATATACTGGTACTGGGCCAGCTCGACTTGGGTACGTGCGTTGGCCGTCTGGGCGCGCAGGGCGAAGATATCGAGGATGAGGCTCGTGCGGTCGAGAATCTTGACCTGGAGCTCCCGCTCGATGTTTGACACCTGCTTGGTCGACAGGTCATCGTCAAATATTACCATGCCCACCTCGTTTTCTTCGATGTACTGTTTTATCTCGTCGAGTTTGCCCTTGCCCACAAATGTGCGCGGGTTGGGATAGTCGAGTTTCTGGATGAATCTTTTCACGGTAACGGCGCCGGCAGTGTCGGCAAGGAACTCGAGTTCATCAAGATACTCGTTGACTTTCTCTTCGCTTTGCTCGCGGGTAACGAGGCCCACGAGGACGGCGTTCTCGGTTGTTTCTTTACTTATTACAAATTCTTTCATACTGTATTATAACGCTGCGGGCACAGCATTAGATTGATTGAATTTCAATTCTTGGGATGTTCTCTTGCTTGAGAATTTGCCATGGTCGTAGGCGGGGTGTCCGTTGACCCATGTTGTCACTACCTCGTAGCTTGTCTCGCAGCCTGTAAACGGGGTCCAGCCGCAGCGGCTCACCACGTCAGGGTCGGTTATCGTGTGTGGCGTTTCGAGACGTTTCACTCTCACTACGTCGGCCTTGTATCCGGGGCGAATGAAGCCGCGCTTATCGATGCCGAACAGGCGGGACGGATTTTCGGCCATCAGCCGGGCTGTCAGCTCGGGGGCAAAACCCATCGAGAGCATCAGAGGCAGTGAGAACTGTACTCCGGGCATACCCGATGCCGCGTGGAATAGGTCGCCGGCTTTGTCGGCCGAAAGGTGCGGGGCATGGTCGGTCGCTATGGTGTCGATAAGTCCTTCTTTCAGAGCCTTAATGAGAGCGTCGCGGTCGTGGGCTGTCTTGATTGCCGGATTACATTTTACCCTTGCTCCCTTTGTGGCCAGGTCGGCATCGGTAAAGAGCAGGTAGTGGGGACAGGTCTCGGCTGTGATACGTTTTCCCTCAATATCGCCGGCCTGCAGAAGCTCGAGCTCGGCTGCCGTCGATACGTGGGCGAGGTGCAGGCGAGCGTTGTGGCGTCGGGCCAGCTCTACGGCATGGCGTGATGCCTTGACACAGGCCTCGGACGAGCGCATGACGCTGTGTAGGGTCAGTGGCACGTCGCCGTCGGGGTACTCGGCCTCGATGCGGGCTTTGTTGGCGCGTATGGTGTCTTCGTCCTCGGCGTGTACCATTATGAGTGCCGGTGACTGTGCAAACAGATCGTCGAGCATCGACTTGCTGTCAACGAGCATGTTGCCTGTCGACGAGCCCATGAAAAGCTTTATGCCCGGCACGCGGCTGTAGTCGGCCTTAAGCAGGGTGGACAGGTTGTCGTTGGTGGCGCCGATGAAAAAGGCATAGTTGGCTGCCGAAACCTGTGCGGCACGCTGCATTTTGTCGCTCCAGGCCTCGATGGTGACAGTGGCCGGCTTGGTGTTGGGCATGTCTATGTAGGATGTCACGCCGCCGGCGACGGCTGCGTGGCTCTCGGTGTCGATGTCACCCTTGGCGGTGAGTCCCGGGTCGCGGAAATGCACGTGGGTGTCGATAGCGCCGGGCATCAATATGTCGCCCTCGCAGTCGATTGCATTTACAGTGGAGTCGCCGAGCATTGACTCGTCGGGGCACCCCTCGGCGACGGTTTCTATCATGTCGCCGTCAAGGATGACATAACCTTTTGCCGTTTTGCAGTCGCCGGCGATAAGGGCGTTGTACAGGAGCGTCTTCATGATTCTACGGGCTTGGGATATTTTCTGAACCAGCTTGATGTCTTGAGCTTTATCACGCCAAAGACGGCTTCGCCGAATATACCGCTGTTCATCTTGCTCGTGCCGAGCACGCGGTTTACAAATATGATGGGCACCTCGACGATCTTGAAGCCGCACTTGTAGGCAGTGAATTTCATCTCGATCTGGAAAGCATAGCCTTTGAAGCGTATCTTGTCGAGTTCGAGCGTCTGGAGCACGCGGCGGCGGTAGCACACGAAGCCGGCTGTTGTGTCGCGAATCTTCATGCCGGTGACAATGCGCACGTATTTTGATGCGTAGTAGCTCATCAGGACGCGTCCCATGGGCCAGTTGACCACGTTGACTCCGGTAATGTAGCGCGAGCCTATGGCCACGTCGGCCCCTTTGTTGGCACAGGCGTCGTACAGCGCCATGAGGTCATCGGGGTTGTGGGAGAAGTCGGCGTCCATCTCGAAGATATACTCGTAGCCGTCGGCCAGAGCGCGTTTGAAACCTGTGATGTAGGCAGTGCCGAGGCCCTGTTTCCCCTCGCGTTCGATTATGTTTACGCAGCCGGGATATTCGGCCATTTTCTTCTTTACGATGGCGGCGGTCCCGTCGGGCGACCCGTCGTCGATGACGAGTACATCCATGGGGTGGGGCCTTGCCATAACGGCGTCGATGATGGCAGCGGCGTTTTCACGCTCGTTGTACATCGGTATGATAACTACGCAGTCGGAGCGTAGCGGTGATTGTTCGTTTTGTTGACTCATAGTCTTAAAGTAATACAGGGGTGAGATAGCGGGCGAGCAGATAACCACCGCCAAGCAGCCAGATGTATATTATGAATGCCAGTACGAAAGGTTTCGCTCCGGCTTTCTTGAATTTGTCGATAGAAGTCTCGGCGCCGAGGGCCACCATAGCCATGGTGAGCAGGAAGGTGTCGATGTAGTTGATGACGTCGACTACTCCGGCCGGCAGTCCCATGGGGGTGTCGAAGGCTGTATTGAGCCATACCGACAGCGAGTTGAGCGCGATGACGAGCAGGAAGCCGAAGGCGAACCAAGGTATGGCAACGCGGCCTTTGCCGGCCACGGCCTCGCTGCCCGAGCGGGCACGACGTGCCACCCACACACCGAGTATCAGCAGCACCGGGACGAGCATCATGACACGTATCATCTTGACGATTACCGTCGTGGCGGCGATCTGGTCGCCCATGGCGTTGCCGGCGCCCACGGCGTGGGCCACCTCGTGGAGTGTCGAGCCGCCGTAGATACCCATCTGCTGCGGGTCGAGGTCAAGCAGGCCGGTGCGGTAGGCGATGGGGTATATAAACATTGATATGGTGCCGAATATTACCACGGTAGCCACGGCAACGGCTGTCTTGTAGGGCTGGGTGCGCATCGTGGCCTCGGCTCCGAGCACAGCCGCCGCTCCACATATTCCGCTGCCCACCGAGGTGAGCATGGCCGTGTCGCGGTCCATCTTGAGCAGTTTGCTTCCTATCAGGTAACCGCCTATTATAGTGGTGGTAACGATGATGGCGTCGATGGTGATGCCGGGTATGCCCACATCGGCTATGTCCTGGAATGTGAGGCGGAAGCCGTAGAATATGATACCTATGCGAAGGAGTCGCTTGGAACAGAACTGGATGCCTGGAACCCAGGTCTCGGGCAGGTGGTTGCGCAGCGAGTTGGCATACAGCATACCGAGCACGATACCTATGATCATGGGGCTAAGCGACAAGTCGACAAATACCTTGGCGCTGCCTATATAGAAGGCGGCGCAGGCAAAGAGTCCGATGAGCAGGACTCCATGCAGCATACTTGAACGTTTTTGGGTGAGTTTCATATCTGGTTATTTTTCATTTATAACAACAAATGTTACCGGTTGTGTCGCGGCATGGCGCCGGCCCGATTTTATCATGGCGCGGGCCGTGTATCGGCCGTCGGGAACAGGGTTGCCCGAATTGTCTTTTAGATTCCATTCAACGGGCAGGGTTACATTGTTAACGCTGAACACGGTGTTTCCGGTCGAGTCTTCGATTATAAGCCTGCATGTGGGTTCGCTCGAGAAGTTGTGGCTCAGTGAGATTGTTGCTTGTGAGGTGGCAGTGGTTTCGGCCACGCTGAGCGAGACGTCGGCGGGGCGGTTTATGACCAGGAAGCTTACGCTCCTTTCGGCACGGTTGCCGGCATTGTCGGTTACGGAGAGTGTTACAGTGTGGTTGCCGTCAGAGAGTCCGGTTACAGGGTATTGCAGCGTGGCGATGCCGTCGGAGTCAAACCGTATGAATCGGGCGATGTCGTTATAACGCATGTCGTCGACTTTAAGATATGGGGTGCGGCCGATGGCCTGTGTGAGGCTCAGTCCTGTGGCCGACGGGGTTATCGAAGCATATACGGTAATTACGGGGTCGAAAACGTCGCCTTCGGTGAAATCGCGGCTGTTGATCCACATGTCGTTGATCGCGGGGGGTGTACCATTGCCGGGCTCGGCGTTCTCGGGCAGGTCCTCCACGGTGATATCCTCCAGTGTTGATACTGCACGTGACAGCCCGTCGCTTGAAATGGCATGAATCGAGAGCATGTAGCCGGCACCGGGATTGGTCACGACCGGGCAATCGATGCGCGCTGTGAATGTGCCGTCTGTGACTTGTCCAGAGGCTGTGGCAAGCAGTGTTTCTCTGCGTGTTACAGGCCATGGCTTGCAGCCGGCCTGGTCAAACGCCGTTTCGATAGTCTCGGCGGGAGCATACAGGTCGATGGTTACGTTGCCGTTGAAATCATTGTCGATAGCACCGTCGGGACCAAGTACGCTACCGCTTATCGTGGTGGCTGTGAGAGGGGTAATGGCAGCCGGTGTATTGTCTTGTAATTCAATGGCGTGGGTGTAGCAGTAGGCGGGGAGCGACGGGTCGCCTATGAAATTGTAGCAGGCGGTGTTTATCGTGAGTCGTGTGGTTGTTTCGCCGTTGTTTATTCTGTTTCGAGCCTGGCGGAACGCATCGCCCAGGCAACCGTCGGGGCGTAGTTGGTAAAACTCCTTGCCCATGGCCAGGTTGAGGCTCTGGTTGTAGGTCATGCGCACGGCGCGTCCCGACCCTACGACTGCAATTGCGCCGCCGTGGTCATTGAAAAGGAACTTCTCGGCGATGCCGTTTTCGTAGCGGTCATATCCCAGTGTGTAGCATGTCGAGAGCATCACCATGGGGTAGGTAGTGTTGGAAAGGACACTGATGCTTGACCCTCTAAGGAATTCATCTGATCCCAGGCACATGGGGCTGCCGTGACCCGAATATGCAATGTAGCCCACGCCGTTGTTGATGGTTCCGAGCACCTTGTCGAGAAGCGGCGATGTCGACCCGCTGGCAGGGGCATACAGTCCCGACATGGCGCGTGTAACGATAGTGTGCGGCGCCCATTTTTTTGTGATGGAGTCGCAAAGGGCTATTGCCTGCTTGAGGTGGCCGTTGCTATCGCCATAGTCACCTATGACGAGGGCTCGTGACATGGCGTCGACCGTAGGCGGTGTGGTGAGGTAACGCTCTACCTTGTCAATGTAGCCTGTGGCCTGCGCGGATGTGGCAGCCGGGATTCGGCCTACATTGATAGCCATCGTGGCCGACATTATGTCGGATGGAACTTCGTTGTCGAGCAGCAGGCCGTAGAAGGCGTCGCTGCAATAACACTTGGAGCCGTCGCCCTGGTCGTTGAAGTCCTCGGTCTCGTAGGTGAGCACGTAGTTGCCGTCGGCGGCTGTGCCGCTGATATGCCCGCAGGGATCGTAGGATGCTGAACCCATGATGAGCAGGAAGCGGAGTTTCTCGGGCCTGCGGTCGTAGAGCGATTTCATGAACCGGCGTATGGCGTAGGGTGACGGAGTGCCCGAGCCGTACTCGTTGTAGATATCCTCCGGGTCAACGACAGCGACGCTCATGCCACGAAGGCGGCGGTGTATGTCGGCAAGCCTTTCGGCCTGTTGACGCAGCGCGGGAGCTGAGATGATGACCATCTCGGGCACCTCTATCGACGACAGGTTGTTCATGGTCACGTCGCCTATGATTTCAACCCGGCTCGTTAGAGCTCCGGGGGCGAATGCTATGATATTGGCCGGGCTGTCGTGGCTCTGTGACGCTGTGGCCGTGAGGGTGTTGTCGAAGATCTCGGTCTCGAGCGCTACGGGATTCAATGCGTCGGTCACGTCCCATACACAGGCCTGCGCGGCGTTGTCTACAACGATGGCGTCGCCGGCGGTAATGGCGGGGTAGTACATTGACAGTGGCGAGCCGTCGGCCGGCATTATGTTGTAGCGTTCATAGGTGAGTGTCGCCGACTCGATGGCGGCGTAAGCCACTTGGCCCGAGTTGGAAACATCGGCTGTGAGTGTGACCGATGCAGGGCCGTCGGTAGGAATCGTGTATGCGTTGCTCTGAAAGCGGGTGGAGCCGAAATATATTTCTACCTCGTCGTAGTTGGGCAGCGGCGAGATTGCCGATAAGGTTCTGGACTCTGTCGAGCCGAGCCGGTAGGATATGCGGGGCGATGTGGCTTTTATGCCGCCGCGTATTCTCAATCCCATCAGGCCCGATGGTTTGGCATCGGGTATGGCAAAATCGATATCTAAGCTTTTGCCGGGATTCTTCGAGAAATCCTCGCCGAGGAATGTGACACCTGCGCGGGCCGGATTGGTAGTCTGCGGGTGATAGATACAGGTCGAGAAGTGGGTCGACAGGCTATTGCCGTTAGGTTGGGCCGTGACGGTTTCGACGCGTCGAGGGCTCTTGCCGGCGGCAAGGAAATAATAGCCGAGAGCAGTATTGGAGTTGAACTCGATCGACGTGTAGCAGTGGGCCGAGGTTGGGCGATCGATGGTGTATCGTTCGGGACCCTCGCCATAGAACACGATGCTACCGTCGTCGGTCACCATTGTGGGAATTTCCGGGAGGCGTTCGGGCAGGTCTTTGCTGAAGTCGAAGTTGAGCCCCTCGGTGCCTCCATAACCGTAGACGGTCACCGCATCGGCGCTGTCAAATCCCATCGCGGCGATCTGCTCGGCGGTGATACGGAAAATGCCCGTGTGGTCTACGCCTATTTTCACCATGCGTCCCTGTGGCAGGTCGGCGGCAATGGCTTGCGATGCCGCTGTGAACAGCAGCGCCACGGGCAGTGATATATGTAGGATGCGGGATAATGTCATGTACGAGTGGCTATTTTATCTTGAAATCGAGACATACGTTGCCGTTGACATTGATGTTGAGAGAGGTGTCAACGGCCACGCTGAGTGTGTCGGGCAGGTCGCCCGGAATGATTATGTCGCCATGTTTGATCATGAAGTAGGTGCTGAGCCAGGCGAGTATATCGTCGACGAGATCCAGGTCGAGTTTTATCTCGCGGTCGATGGCGCCGGCGAGGTCGAGAGACAGTGATGACATGTCGGAGGGTATCTCGAGCCAGTCGCCTACGACTATCGACGAGTCAAAGGCTGTGTCGACTGCAGATGCCGGTATGGTAACTCCGGTGGCCGGTCGCAGCCTGGCGACGAGGGTCACGGCGTCGTAGTAACGGCGGGCAAACTTTGGGGCAACAAATTTTCCGAGCCTCGATACCCTTACGGCCGGCGATATTGTCATGACCCAGCTGTCATGGTGGGGCGGCAGGAACAACGGACGGTGGTTGCGCGAAATCGACGAGTCGGTGAGCAGAGTCACCGGCGCCGAGCCCGAGAGGGTTCCGAGAGGCTGTTCGCAGTGAAGGATTTTCATATATTACCCGTGAGGTTGTCAAGCCGGTTATACATTACCGCGAGGTGGGCATAGATCGACGTGTTGGCTATCACGATGCCGTCGGCTACACGTATTCTCACGGGGGTGAAGTTCCACAGGCCTTTGACGCCGGCCGATATGAGCATGTCGGCAGCATCCTGGGCATGGTCTACAGGCACGGTTATGATGCCTATCTCGGCTTTGAGACGTCGGCACCGGGAGTCGAGCTCGTCGACGCTATACACCGGCACGCCTCCCACGCATGTGCCTATCAGCTTGGGGTTTATATCAAATCCGGCTACGACGTTCAGTCCGTATCGCGACAGGCCCGAGTCCTGCATCAGAGCTGCTCCAAGGCTGCCTGCACCGAATATCACAGCGTTGTGTGAACGGCGGAAACCCAGAAAGTCACGTAGCTCGCGCTCGAGATTCTCTACATCATATCCTATGCGGGTCTTACCCTTGATGCTCAAGAACGACAGGTCTTTGGCTATCTGTGATGCGTCGACGTTGAGCTCGCGCGAGATATTGGTCGACGAGACGTGCTCGACATTCTTGTCGCGCAACATGCTCACGTAGGCCAGATACCAGGGCAGGCGTCTCAGCACCGGTTCGGGGATAAATTCGCGTGGATTATTTTCTTTCATGTTGTTTCTTGACTGTTGTGGCTAAGAGTAATCATACTCTAAACATGCAAAGATACAAAAACTACTGTTGCTCAGCAATAAAAGCTCACAATTTTAAGGAATAGTTAAACTGTGTTAAATGGGGGGGGGTAAAACTTTTGTTACTACCTTTGTTACCGACTTTATTGAATACTTTAAAATAAATATTTACAAGATTTAACTAACGATGAGCAAATTTATCAATTGTTTTGCGATGTCGCTGTGTGTAGTCGCAGCAGGCTCGCTGGTATCATGCAGTGATGATGACGATCCTAAGGTAACACCGGTAGAACCCGGTTCGACAACCGAATTCGTATTCCCTGAAGGTGTTCCTGCACAGGTAGGAGATCTTAAAATCACGACCAATGCCAATGGCCGGGTATCGGAGATTGTTGAAGGTAGCGAGACATATAGCTTCAAATATGGTACGTTCAGCCGCGCTAAGGAATTTAACGGCATGATGCTCGTGCGTGACGCTGAGTATCCTGATGATAATGTCGATTTTTACCTCCAGATAAACGAGCAGGGCTTCATTGCGTATGCTTTGCAGGTGTATGTTAATGCTGAGTATTCGGACGATGAGTGGTGGTTTGAATATAACGCTGATGGCCAGATGACCTCTATGAAGCGCAGCGAAGGTGACAACGAGGTATCACGCATGACTTATGTCAACGGCGACATAACCTCAGTGAGCATTACCAACGATGATCATCCCAAGGCTTCGGTGTATGTTATCGAATACACATCGGCCGACGTCAAGGTTGCTGTGGCCAACAAGGGTGGTATTATGGAGTTTGACGAAGTGTTTGGCATAGATATGGACGAGATGGCTCCTGCCTACTATGCAGGTTTGCTGGGTCGTGCCACAAAGAATCTGCCGGTGAAGTGTTACAAGGATGATCCCGAGGACGAATACAGCTCTACTTTTAAATGGGACTTGAATGCCAACCAGCTTCCCGTAAAGCTTACGATCACATATCAGAGTGGCTCATGGACTTCGGAGGATGTCTTGGAGTATAAGTGGTAATCAGAATTTACTGACATTATTTTCCCCGGGATGTTTTGGCGTGAATAGCTGAACATTCCGGGAATTTTTTTGTCCAGACGGGAAAATGAATTTGGGGAATATGATAGATATTGTTATCTTTGCTAACCTCAGACATTATTATCATGGAACATCCTGAGAACGAATCACAATATATAGGCCTGACAGTTAACGAGGGCGTGGCCCAGCCGCCGGTGACCAATCCGTACTTTGTGCGTCGCAAACGCAAGCCGCTCCCGTCGGTCGACGAGATGGTGAGTGGAATACTTGCAGGCGATGTGACGATGCTTAGCCGTGCGGTAACTCTTGTCGAGAGTCTTGTGCCGGAGCATCAGCAACTGGCTCAGGAGGTTATCGAAAAATGCCTGCCTCACTCGGGCAACTCGCGCCGCATAGGCATCACGGGCGTCCCCGGTGCGGGCAAGAGCACGTCGATCGATGTGTTCGGTCTGCATGTGCTTCGCGATGGCGGCAAGCTGGCTGTGCTTGCCATCGACCCCTCGAGCGAGCGCACACGCGGCAGTATCCTGGGCGATAAAACCCGCATGGAGAAGCTGTCGACCCACCCCGGCGCGTTCATTCGCCCTTCACCCTCGGCTGGTTCGCTGGGCGGTGTGGCCCGCAAGACGCGCGAGACGATTGTGCTATGCGAGGCTGCCGGCTACAACAATATATTTGTCGAGACTGTGGGTGTGGGTCAGAGCGAGACGGCGGTTCACTCGATGGTCGATTTCTTTCTGCTCATACAGCTTGCCGGTACCGGCGACGAGCTGCAGGGCATCAAGCGCGGAATCATGGAGATGGCCGACGGTATCGTTATAAACAAGGCCGACGGTGACAATGTAGACCGTGCGCGACTGGCTCAGGCTCAGTTTAAGAGCGCTCTGAGGCTGTTCCCGCCTACGGCTTCGGGCTGGAGTCCTGAGGTGCTGACCTATTCGGGCTATTTCGAGCTCGGTATTCCCGAGGTGTGGGAGATGATCGACCGCTACTTTGAATATGTAAAAGGGAACGGCTACTTTGAGCGCCGCCGCCGTGAACAGGCCCGGTACTGGATGTATGAGACCATCAACGAGCAGCTGCGCAACCGTTTCTATAATGACCCGGAGATAGAGTCGATGCTTGCCGACCGTGAGGCTGCCGTGCTCGACAACAGGCAGAGTTCGTTTATCGCTGCGCGCGACGTTCTCGAGTATTATTTCAAAAACAAGCTATAGAATTTCAACCGATACTGTGTTAAGAGCGTCTCGGCTGACATTTGGCCGGGGCGCTCTAAACTTGTGCTGTAATTTATTTGTTAACTTTATATAAAACCAAAATTGAAGAGTATATATGGATCTATGGATTAATATCATTGGCACTGCTGCTGCCATCTGTATGATATGCGGTTACGTGCCGCAGGCGTTTCACACTATCAAAACTCGCGAGACCGATGCCATCGCGATGCCTACGTTTATAATGCTCGGTCTGGGCAGTGTATTCTTTGTGGTGCAGGGCGCGATGACGGCCAACTGGCCTCTGGTGGTTACCAACACCATCACGACCGTGGCGAGCATCATCATTGTGTTCATAAAGATACACAATGACCGCAAGAAACGGTCGTGACGTCGCGAATTTTTTTGAACCGCAAATTGACTTTTTTGGAGCGCGGGTTGTCTTTTTTTTGAACCGCAAATTACGCGGATTACGCGAATTTTTTTGGAGCGCCGGTTGTCTTTTTTGAAGCGCGAATTACGCGAATTACGCAAATTTAATTTTTGGAGTGCGGGTTGTCTTTTTTTTGAATCGCGAATTACGCGAATTACGCAAATTTAATTTTTGGAGTGCGGGTTGTCTTTTTTTGAATCGCGAATTACGCGGATTGCGCGAATTTTTTTGAGGGCGCAGATTGACTTTTTTGAATCGCGAATTACGCGAATTACGCGAATTTTATTGGAGAGTGGATTGTTTTTGGTGGGGGATTATTGGGATTTTTGTAATTTTGCGGGACGAAATAGTTTTGGATATGGCACTCTCAAAGAAAGGCAAGGCGTTACTCAATTTTTTAGTGTTTATCGGCTTTACTGCGGTATATGGAGCTGTTATTGCTCTCGTGAATAATCGCCTGCGGGCTTATGGTATTGATAAGGCGTATGTTATGCCGTTGCTGATTGCTTCTACAATATATGTCTATTGGAAGGCTTGGCAATGGTTGTGCCGTAAGCTGGATTTACTCGAACAGAACAAGGACTGAGATGCTGTCTTAGTCTTACCACCTAAGTAGTGCTTTACCTTATTAAATGAAAGAAGGTCGGAAAACTTTGGTTTTCCGACCTTCTCGATTATTGTCTATTAGAGTTGATTAGAGCTGGGGACCGGCTGCTACGAGAGCCTTGCCGGCAGCGTTGTTCTCATATTTAGCGAAGTTCTTGATGAAGCGCGAAGCGAGGTCCTCGGCTTTCTTTGTCCACTCCTCGGGGTTGGTGTAGGTGTCGCGGGGATCAAGGATCTTGGGATCTACGCCGGGAAGCTCAGTGGGAATCTCGAAGTCGAAGATGGGGAGCTTCTTGGTGGGAGCTTTGAGGATAGCGCCGTCGAGGATAGCGTCGATGATACCGCGGGTGTCACGGATCGAGATACGCTTGCCTGTGCCGTTCCAGCCGGTGTTTACGAGGTAAGCCTTAGCACCGCTCTTCTCCATTTTCTTAACGAGCTCCTCAGCATATTTGGTGGGGTGGAGCTCAAGGAATGCCTGGCCGAAGCAAGCTGAGAAGGTGGGGGTGGGCTCGGTGATGCCGCGCTCGGTACCTGCCAGTTTGGCGGTGAAGCCGGAGAGGAAGTAGTACTTGGTCTGCTCGGGTGTCAGGATTGATACGGGGGGCAGAACGCCGAATGCGTCGGCCGACAGGAAGATAACGTTCTTAGCGGCGGGACCGGCCGAGATGGGCTTAACGATGTTCTCGATGTGGTCGATGGGGTAAGATACGCGGGTGTTCTCTGTAACGCTCTTGTCGGCGAAGTCGATCTTGCCGTTAGCGTCAACGGTTACGTTCTCAAGGAGAGCGTCGCGACGGATGGCGTTGTAGATATCGGGCTCGCTCTCTTTGTCAAGGTTGATAACCTTGGCGTAGCAGCCGCCCTCGAAGTTGAACACGCCGTTGTCGTCCCAGCCGTGCTCGTCGTCACCGATAAGGAGACG